>NZ_JBICKJ010000069.1:0-265761 GCF_043104125.1 Pseudomonas sp. xss_4 | reverse complement strand
TTAGAAGCCGAAGCAACAGCAACAGCAACAGCAACAGCAACGGCAACGGCAACGGCAACGGCAACGGCAACGGCAACGGCAACGGCTAGTTGTATGGGACGATTTTAGTATCGCCCTGGCCATGGCTCATCCTCTGCCAGCCCTGGTGAATCGTCGTGCTCGTTCGTTCATGTAAAAAAGCGGCGGATAAGCCGCGATCACGCCTAGGACGAACGGACACGCCATGACACTTCGCAACCCGTCAATTCCCCTTGCCCAGATGTTACGCCTAACCTTGCTAGGCATTGCTCTCTCGCCCCTTGCTCACCAGCCCGCCCTGGCAGCTGATCAAGTGCAGACGATCTCCTTCGATATCGCCCCCGGCCCGCTCGGCAGCGTACTGGAGGAATACGCCCAGCGCGCCGCCATTTCGGTGTCATTCGCCCGTACAGCCCTCGCCGAACTTCGCTCAAGCGGCCTGCAAGGAAACTATGGCGCATGGGAAGGGCTCGATCATCTGCTGCAAGGCACTGGCCTGCGCCTTGGTCGCGACGCTAACGGTGGCTACCTTGTGCTTGCCCCTGCCCCGGGCACCAGCGGGGCAATGGAACTGACCGCCCTGAGCATTTCCGGCAAGGCCCCCGGTGCCCTCACCGAAGGTTCGGGCGCGTACACCACCGAATCGTCCAGCAGCTCTACGCGCCTGAACCTGTCACTCAAGGAAACCCCACAATCGATCACGGTCCTGACGCGCCAGCGCCTGGACGACCAGAAGCTCGATACCCTCACCGACGCACTGGACGCTACCACCGGCATCACCGTCATTCGCGAAAGCCTGGGGGCCGACAGCACGGCGTACTTGTCCCGGGGCTTTGCCATCCGCAACTTCGAGATCGACGGCGTCCCCACGTCGGCGAACATGGACAACTACACCCAGAACACAGCCATGTACGACCGGGTGGAAATCGTGCGCGGCGCCACAGGCTTGATCAGCGGCATGGGCAACCCATCGGCCACCATCAACCTGATCCGCAAACGCCCCACCGTTGATCCTCAAGTGCAGTTGAGCGCAGAGGCCGGAAGCTGGGACCGCTACGGCCTGGGCGTTGACGTGAGCGGCGCGCTCGATGAAAGCGGCAGGCTGCGTGGCCGCCTGGTGGCCGATCACAAGGACCAGCACGCCTGGATCGACCGCTTTGACCAACAGCTCTCGACCCTGTATGGCATCACCGAACTGGACCTGGGCGACGAGACCCTGCTGACGGTGGGCCTCAGCCATCAGGTCACCCACAGTACCGCCCCCATTCGCACTGGCTTCCCGCTGTTCACCACGGACGGGGCGCGCACGCATTTCTCCCGCTCGTTCAATACCGCGCCAGACTGGAGCTATTACGACCGGCAGCAAAGTACCCTCTTCACCTCGCTAGAACATCAGTTCGCCAACGGCTGGAGCGGCAAGGTGGAGTACAGCCATGCGCGCAACGACTACGACACCGTGATCGCCTACGTCGATGGCGAAATCGACCCAGCAACCGGTGCCGGGGCTACGATCAACCCGACCCGCTGGAAGGCCGCGCCCACCCAGCACAGCCTGGACGCCTACCTCACCGGCACCTTCGATGCCCTGGGGCGCGAGCACGAAGTGATCGGCGGCGTGACCCTGTCACGGACCGAGGAAAGAGGCACATCCAACTTCGGCGGCTGGCAGAGTGCTCGAACGGGCTACGACGACACCATCGACAACATTTTCAACTGGAACGGATCGTCCCCCAAGCCGGTGTTCACCCAAATCGGCACTACCGACATGACCGAAACCCAGTACGCAGGCTACCTGACCTCGCGGCTGCACCTGAGCGATCCCGCCAGGCTGATCCTCGGGGCACGCGTGGTCGACTGGAACAGGGTGAACAAGAGCGCGCTCTATACCGGCTCGCGTCAACGTACCGAGCGAACCGAAAACGGTGTAGTGATCCCCTATGCTGGGCTGGTCTATGACCTGAACGATACCTGGGCTGCCTACGCCAGCTACACGCAAATCTTCAACCCGCAAGGTAACCAGATTCGCGATGTCAAGGGCTCGCCCCTCGACCCGCAAGAAGGCACAGGCTACGAAGTGGGGTTGAAAGCCGATCTGCTCGACAAACGCCTGACCGCAAGCCTGGCCCTGTTCCGGGTGGAGCAGGACAACCTGGCAATCGCCGATGGGCGCTTGCTGCAGCCCAACGGGTTTCAGGCGTATCGCGCCGAGAGCGGCACCACCAGCGAAGGTGTAGAGCTTGAGCTCAATGGTGAGCTGGCCGATGGCTGGCAGGTCATGGCAGGCTATTCCTACAACGTCAGCTTCGATACCAACGACCAGCGCATCGTAACCGAGATTCCGCGCAATAGCGTGAAGCTGTTCACCACGTACCGCCTGCCGGGCGAGCTGGACAAATGGACTGTCGGCGGCGGGATCAACTGGCAAAGCGAAACGGGCTATGCCCTGAGCTACGCCACCACCCAGAGCAGTTATGCGCTGGTCAACCTGATGACGCGCTATCAGGTGACGCCGCAGCTATCAGCCAGCGTGAACGTCAGCAACCTGTTCGACAGACACTACTTGACGACCACGGCAGGCGGGATCTACGGCGCCCCACGCAACGTCATGACGACGCTGCGCTACAACTTCTGAGGCCCATACCCGTCGGCGGATGAGCGGGCCCGTCAATGACGGGCCGCGTAGTTATGCCAACTCTCCCTCCCAGGGATGCTCCGACAGCAGCCGCAAGGTCAGCGACAGTGTCAGCTGACGCTCGGACGCGCTGCGCTCATCGGCCAGGTTACCCACGGCCTCGAGGATCTGCTGCTCGGTCATACCTTCCTGGCCCTGCAAAAGCCCCTCGAGCCGGACGTGATAGGGCTGGTTCAGCGTCTCGTATTCGCCTGAATACGAAGTTCGCAGAAAATCGATCCAGAACGTGCGCTGCAGCAGCGAGTCTGCAATCCGCGCATTGCTTTCTGCCAGCAGAATGCTGCGCGCGGCGTCACGCAGATGCACATCGTTGACGTCGGAAAATACCCGGTGATACATGTAGCGCGACTGAGCCGGCAGCCCCAACGGCCGGACCAATCCGGCCCGGTACGCCAGGTGTATCTCCACTTCATCGATCAGGCCGTAGGGGTTGGTGGCCCTTTCCCTGGCAATGTGCTGGGCTGCAACGCGGTCCACCTCGTCCAGGCGATAGAGCTCGCGACCAATGCGCACCAGCGCAGGCGCCGTGTCTGCGGCGGCAAGCCCTGCGGTGCGAGTCGTGACCAGTGCACGTACCTCGAACAGGCTAAGCATCAGCAGCATCTGATCAGCACAGGTGCGCGGCCCTGCTGCCTGCTGGAAGACAGCTTCACGGACTTGCGAGTTTTCAACGCAAACCTCGATCAACGCCCAGATGCGCCTGCGCAGATCGATGCCTTGAAAGTGATAATCGTTCGAGCGCCCGAGGTCGTTGAAGAACCGCATCAGGTCATCGCTGCCAGGTTCGTCGGCCAGCGCCTTCCAGTGCTCGGAGCGGAGCACACGCTCCTCAGGGCTGGAGTCAGCCAACCACCGTTCGAGGGATTCCTGCCCGCCAGGGCCATGACGGCGCAGGGGCAAGGCCGTTGCACCCGCATCGCCCAAGGTGCCGCGCAGCTCGGTCTGGGTTGGTTCGGGAACAGGGTTGTCATGCAGGCTGAGCCCGGCCAGCCGCCGGTGGGAGTGAGCAAGGGTTGGGCTCATGTCCGCAATGCGGTTATCGCGAAGATCGATTTCTTCCAAGGCAGGATGCATGTAAACCTCGACCGGCAGCTCAGCCAGGCCCGTGTCACGCAGGTGTAGCCGCTGTAGATCCAGCAGCCGTCCCAAAGGTGGCAGTTGGCCGATCGGGTTGTGCGACAGGTCAAGGGTGCGCAACCGGGTCAATGCACTGAGCCTTGCCAGGCCTGCGTCGTCGATAACGATCTGGTTGCGCGTCAGGCGCAGCTCGGTGAGCTGGGTCAGTGCCTGGACGCCCTCTGGAACACTGCTCAGCAAGTTGTGGCTCAGATCCAGGGTGCGCACATTAGGGAATCGCTCGAGAAACCCCTCGGTGATGTTCGACAAATGGGCGCGGCGCAGCGTCAAGTGCGTAACGTGATCGAATATAGCGTGCGCAGGCAGCACTGGCAGGCTGTCAATGCGTTCGCTGTCGATGACCAGGCGGTACTCGCCGTCGAGGTCAGGTCGCTTGCGCCGCCAGCACTGGCGGATGCGACGGGCAATCTGTCGACGGCGCTCGGGCAGCGGTGCCGTAGTCGCTTCCCGGCGCCAGGCAGTCAGATTGTCACCCAGATCCACAAGGCATTGCTGCAAGGTACGCAGGTGATCCCATGGTTGCTGACCCTGCAAACGTACCCGCTCAAGATACACTTCGATGTCCATCTCGCTGAGTGTCGGAAAGATCTGCTGGTAGCCCTGAAGCATGGCTCGCCGCGACCCTTCCGGACGACCACTGAGCGCATAGCCAATGCGACCATCGCCAAGACGCATCGGGGGCCTGGATTTACCGGGCGGCGCCATGCCCAAGAGCTGCGCAGCCTGCACTCGGTCAGCAAAAGCATGGTCTGCAAGCGCATTGGCAAGCTTGGCTGGCGTGGCCGAGACTGCCCCCATATCTGCGCGTTGTGATGGATCAAGGGTGCGCAGAAGTGCGTGAAAAAAACCGTCATCAACGACGGCACCGGGCAGAGCGCGTCCTGTGTGATCGGCTGCCAGATAGCCCTGTTTCGTAAGGATAAGAAAACGCGTCTCAGACGCCGCTGCAGCGCCCACGCTGGCCCGTACGTCGCCGTCTGGCTTCGTCTCGCGCACTTCCACCCTGATTGACGAATCCCAAGGCCAGCTGGCGTCCAGTAAACCCAAAGCCAACTGCTCGGTGTCTCTGTTCACGGCGTTCGTCTGCTCGAAACCGGCGCACGCGCGGTCCAGGCGAGCGTCATGCAAAGCCCATCGGGCTCGCTCGGCCAGCGCAAGCGGGACTTTGTGCTGTTCCAGCAGTTGTTTGCGTTCACCATCGCCGGCAGTGGCGAGCAACTCTCGGCCTGCCCGGGTGGAAAGCGTAGGAAAGTCCCGGTGCAGCGGGCCTGCTGCCCGCTCAGGGACCGTCTGTACAGCCCGCCAGTGAGCTTCGAATGCTTGCCCACGTAGCCGCGCAAACGCGTCATGCAACTCATAGCGCTGCACGGCATCACACAACCGCGCTGGTGCGGGTGCATTTTCCAGGTGCAGGCGTCGCAGGGAGGCTTCGTTCATGCCTACGCTACGCAGTACTGCTCGCGCAGCCGATTGCCCGACCAGAGCAAGATTCGAACCTAGACGTCTCATTAGCACATGCGCTTCATGCCACTCCTGAGGGCGCTCAAGCGCATGTCGCATACCGCCTGTACCATTGTCCTCCAGGCCGATAGTGGGTGCGTGGTCACGCTCGGGATGCTCGATGGCGAGTCGCTGACCACTTGCCTCGAGTCGGTAAGCACTGCTGTCGATACCTACATGGAGGCGGTCATGCAACAGGCCACGCTGCCCCTGTGCCAGGTGCATGTCCGGTACCGCATAACCCGGCAGATCGACGCGGGCCAAGCGGTGTTCGCCGGCGCGCGACAGTACGGGGACGAGTTCATCTATCACACGCTCCCGCGCCACTGCATTCCCGGCCGCCCCAGCCGCTGCGCTCACCCCGATCATGACCACATTCTGCGCCACAGACACCAGGTGACTGAGCGCTGCCTCCCGATCGCCCAGCGTCCAATCATGATAACCCTCGATTACCTCATCGGTGATCTGACGTGCTGCCAGCGCAAGTAATGGCAGCCCGAGTTCCGGTACGAAAAAACTCGCCAGCCCCAGCAAGTCAATGCCCAGTCCGTGGAGGAAATGTGTGCGTCGGTCGCGCGCACTGCTATCTACGGAGCCATTGGGCACGGCCAGCACCTGAGCATTATCAAGTACGGTATCTACTTGCACTTCACGCAGATACCGGATCAAGTCGCCCTGAATGGCTTGGTGTCGCCCGTCCAGTGCGATTGGCTCTTGGGCAGCCGTGCTGGCCAGCAAGTGCTTGAAACCCTTTACAAAGTGCAGTCGGTCGCGCTCTTTGACAAAGCGTTGGAAGAACTGCCGGTAGGCAGGTTCACGCAAACGCATACCCAAGCTGCGGAACAAGTCCGACCACGAAGCAAAGGTAGCGATGGCACCATGCGGATCGTCCGGTACCCACAGAAGCAGGCCCTGCGCCGTGGAGGAGCCGTGATCAGTCTGCGGTTCGAATACCGTGATGCCAGTGATGACCCGACCCAGCAGCCGAAGCTCGCTGAACGTACCCAGCGACTTTTCGCCTTTCCCTTCAACGGCGCCGCTCAGGTAGTCCAGGAGTTGCCCGGCAACGACACCTTGCACACGCGCCAGCTCAGTTGCAGCCAGCAGGCTAGTGCGCCAACCTTCTTCGAGCACGGCGTTAACGTGACGTCGGCGGCTATCGTCGGCGAACAGCACGTGCTTGAGGTGTTGCTGATAAGTAGCGCCCAGATCCAGGGATCGACAGACCCCCGCGAATGCACGGGGACGCAAGGCAATCATATTCCCATCGGCGTCCACCAGGTCCGATTTCGGCAACCAGGCTACTTCAGCAGTCTCACGTCTATCGAAATTATGCAACGCACAGACTAGCAACGGTTGCACCAAGGTCGTCAGGACCACGTGATCAGGCACGGTGCCGAGACCGGATGGGTAACGCACATGCACCGCGCGGCGCAGCTTGGCGGTACGAACGTCTACCGGACGATGCAGAAGTTTCTCCAATGCGGCCTCCAGCAGCGTGCTGGCGAACGTATCGAGCGGCTTTATGCCGGCGAATACGGCTTGAACCTGCTCGCGGGCGCGCTGCTGGGCGCTTAGTGCCTGGTGCAGGATCTTGATCTGCTCAACCGTAGCGCTCGTCATCCAAGGCGGTAATCGATTGGCGATGAATGTATCAACGGAGTCATCGGGGAAGGGCTGGTTGGTCATGTAGCACCTGCACGTAGTAAAACCGAAAGTGAGCCAGCTCCGGCAGCCAGCCCCGAGGTAATTATCTAGAGCCATCGAAACAGCAGCGGTGTTCCACGCAACTGCACGTCCCCTGAAACGGTCATTTGCGCTACAATCGCGCCCGGGTGCTAGCTGCTTGGGGCAGTGACGCAGGTTAAAAAAGCTACGCAGGTCGGGCCGCCATGCGGGAGTCATTGCGCCTATGCAAAACACCAAGGTCCCCAAAGCACAGCAACTGGCCGAGCGTGCGCTGGCCAGCCTCGAACGTTTCCTGCACATCGAAGCCGTCAGTGGTGTGGTACTGCTGATCGCCGCCATCGCCGCCCTGATCTGGGCCAATTCCCCGGCCGCCGCCAGCTACGACGCCCTCTGGCACACACCAATCACGCTGGGTATCGGCTCGCTGGTCTATTCCCAGTCCCTGCATTTCTGGATCAATGATGGCCTGATGACGATCTTCTTCCTGGTGGTCGGGATGGAGATCCGCCGCGAGATCCATGAAGGTGCCCTTTCCAGCCTGCGCCAGGCGTCCTTGCCCATGCTGGCAGCCATGGGTGGGGTAGCCGTGCCTGCCATGGTCTACCTGGGCTTCGGCCATGCGCCTAGCGAGCAGCAAGGCTGGGCGGTGCCGACAGCCACCGATATCGCGTTCGCGGTCGGCGTCTTGGCGCTGCTGGGCAAGTCGATCCCGTCGAACATTCGCGTCTTTCTGCTGGCACTGGCGATCATCGACGACATCATCGCGGTGCTGATCATCGCCGTGTTCTACTCCGGTGGCCTGGACTACCTGGGCTTTGCCGTCGCGGCAGCGGGCCTGCTGCTGGTCCTGATCATGCAGCGCATCGGCGTGGGCTCGGCCTTTGCCTATGTCATCCCAGGCGCGATCACATGGGTGGGTGTGCTGATGACCGGTGCCCACCCTACCCTGGCAGGCGTCGTCCTGGGGCTGATGACCCCCGTCACCAGCCGCCCTATGTGGGAACGTCCTGTAGAGGCCGTATCGCGCCTGAGCGAAGAAGTGGTCGGCCGGGCCAAAGCCGCGACCCAGGACGCCAGCCAATTGCTTACGCCACTCAAGCACCTGCGGGTGGCGCAACGTGAAGTGCTGCCGCCGGTGGTGCGTGTGCAGAGTGCGCTGCACCCTTGGGTGGCATTCGGCATCATGCCGCTGTTCGCCTTGGCCAATGCCGGGGTGAGCCTGTCGGGCGTCAACCTGGACAGCGAAACACCGCGCTGGGTGATGGAGTCGGTGATGGCGGCGTTGGTCATCGGCAAACCGGTAGGCATCGTCGGCATCAGCTGGCTGATGGTGCGCTTGGGGCTCTGCTCGTTGCCGCCAGGGGTCAACTGGAGCGGCATCACCTTGATCGGGCTGCTGGCAGGTATCGGCTTCACCATGTCCATCTTCATTGCCAACCTGGCGTTCGCCAGCCCTGCGGCGCTGGGTGCGGCCAAGTTGGGCGTGCTGGCAGGTTCGGTGGTTGCGGCCTCGCTGGGCCTGGCATGGGGCGCATGGCGCGTGCGCGGTAAACACTGATAGCGTCCAAGCTGTTTCCCCATGCTCAAGCGCATGGGGAAACACGCTGAGGGGTTGCCCACGGCCGCTCGTCGTCCCAATCGTCGATCCAAGTCAACCCAGGGCAACGGGACCTTTCGAACAGGTACGAGCATTCTCAACTGCAGGAGCTTCTACCATGCGCGACTACCCTACCCCACCCTTCCCCTCTCAGCCCCAGACCGTACCCGGCTCCCAGCCGAAAATGGACCCGGTACCGGACTGCGGCGAGCAGACCTACGTCGGCCATGGCCGGCTCGAAGGCAAGAAGGCGCTGATCACCGGCGGCGACAGCGGCATCGGCCGCGCGGTGGCCATCGCCTATGCCCGTGAAGGCGCCGATGTCGCCATCTCCTACCTGGATGAACACGAAGACGCCGAAGAGACCAAGCGCTGGGTGGAGGCAGCCGGGCGCAAGTGCTTACTGCTGCCAGGCGATCTGGCGCAGAAGCAGCAATGCCACGCGATCGTGGAGCAGACCGTTGCCGAGTTCGGCCGCATCGACATTCTGGTGAACAATGCCGCCTTCCAGATGGCCCACGAAACGTTCGAGGAAATCGAGGACGAGGAATGGGTAAAGACCTTCGACACCAACATCACGGCCATCTTCCGCATCTGCAAGGCCGCCCTGCCGTCCATGCCCAAAGGCAGCTCGATCATCAACACCAGCTCGGTCAACTCCGATGATCCGTCTTCATCGCTGCTGGCCTACGCGGCGACCAAAGGCGCCATTGCCAACTTCTCTGCAGGGCTTGCGCAACTGCTGGCCAAAAAAGGCGTGCGCGTCAACAGCGTCGCGCCAGGCCCGATCTGGACGCCGTTGATCCCCGCGACCATGCCCGACGAAGCCGTCAAGAATTTCGGCTCCAGCTACCCCATGGGCCGCCCTGGCCAACCGGTGGAAGTGGCGCCGATCTACGTACTGCTGGGTTCGGACGAAGCCAGCTATATCAGTGGCTCGCGCTATGCGGTCACAGGCGGCAAGCCCATTCTCTGACTGACGCGGGGCTCTGCACGACAGAGCCCTTGCGCCACCTCACGGCATCAGGATCGCCTGGGCGCGGTCGATGGAAGGCACTGGCATACTGTCTCTGCTCACCATGAGCCACTGACGCATGCGAGCAGTGTCGAATATCTGGCCTTCTTCCATCATCGTCAGAATCAATGCCTGGGACATTCGGTAACACCCACACTGGGCGCACTGGCGCTGCTCCCACCCGCCGGCACATTCGATGGACTCTGCTTGTCCTGCGCATATCAGACAGCTCATATAAGCCCCCTTCTTGTTCTTGTTCACCAGAGCGTGGTCCCATGACCTACCCAACCCGGACATGGCCAACTTCCATGAGATATCCGTGCCAATGCTTAAATTCAGTGAAATGCGCTGCCCGATTGTCGGTTAGGTCAGCAGTTGACTCAGCACCGCGCGCAGTTTCCCGGGTTTGACCGGTTTGTTCAGCACCGGCATGCCCAGCGCCTGCAACGCCTGCCTGCCTTCGTCGCTGCGGTCTGCGGTGATGATGACGGCGGGGATCGTGCACCCGAACTGCTCACGCAACCGCTCCACCACGTCGCACCCCAGAATGCCGTGGTCCAAGTGGTAATCTGCCAGGATCAATTCCGGCGGCTGCCCTTGCAGCGCGTCCAAGGCTGCATGCTGATCGATGGCCGTGACGACCTTGCAGCCCCACTGCCCCAACAGGGCGCCCATGCTGTGCAAGATACTCGACTCGTTGTCCAGCACCAGTAGCCGCCGCCCCGGCAGGGGATCGCCCATGCTCGGCTGCGGTAGCGCCACTGCCGTGGCCGCTGGCAGACAGCTTGCCATCGGTACCTGAATCGTGAACACCGACCCTCGCCCTGGTCGTGAGCGCACCCGTACCGGATGCTCGAGTATCTTGGCGATGCGCTCGACGATCGCCAGGCCCAGCCCAACCCCCTTGCGCTCGGCTGCCCGGCCCACATCCAACTGGTTGAACTCGAGGAAGATCGACTCCAGGCGATCGTCCGGGATACCGCGCCCGGTATCCCACACCTGCAGTTCGAGGTTAGGGCCACGCCGCCGCGCCGCCAACAGCACGCCGCCCTTTGACGTGTAGCGGCAAGCATTGCTGAGAAAGTTACGCAGGATGCGGGTCATCAGCCGCACATCGGTGCCCATGGCAACGTCGGGAATACGTGATCTGAGCTTGAGGCCTGCGGCTTCGGCCACCGATTCGAACTCGGACACCAGTGGCGCGAACACGGTGCTCAGGTGGTACACGCCGATGTCCGGCTTCACGGCGGCCTGATCAAGTCGCGAGATGTCCAGCAGGTCGGTCAGCAGGTCTTCGGCCCCTTCCAAGGCCTGATGAGTGCGTTCCACCAGCAGTTGTTCGGCCTGCGCCAGCGGCCGCTCGCGCAGGGTCGAAATCAGCAAGCGGGCGGCATTGAGCGGTTGCAGCAGGTCATGGCTGGCCGCCGCCAGGTATTTGTCTTTGCTGCGGTTGGCCAGCTGTGCGGCGTCCCGGGCATCGCGCAGGGCCCGGGCAATCTGCTTGCGCTCGGTGATCTGCTGGTGCAGGTTGCGGTTGGCTTCGAGCAGTTGATCGGTGCGGTCGGCCACCCGCTGCTCAAGCTCATCGTTGAGTTGCTGCAAGTGCTGCTGCGCCAGCTTGCGCTCGGTGATATCGGCCACGAACCCTTCCACCAAGCCTTCATGCCCAGGTTTGCGCAGCAGGTTCATGAGCACGTCGATGTGGCGGCCATCGCGGCGGCGCAGGCGGGTTTCGTAACCGTGCAGGCTATGCTCGCGGGCCAAGGTCGTGGTGATGGCGTGCAGTTCCTGAGCGCCCCCGACGAAAAGGTTGGCGGCAAGGTCGGTCAGCGAAAACAGTACGGCTTGGGGGTCGTCATAGCCCAGCATCCGCGCCAGGGCCGGGTTGGCGGCGCGCATGCCGTCCTGCAGGCTGGCCTGGAAGATCCCGTGAACGGCATTTTCGAACAACCACTTGTAGCGGTTGCGCTCAGCTTCCAGTTCTTCCAGCCGCGCAGCCAGTTCCGGGTAATGACTCTTGCGCGCGGACTGGTCGCCCAGTCCCAGCAGCCCGGCCAGGGCTCGCTGCTGCGCTTCAGAGGGCTTCGCCATAAACAACCTCGACGTCGCGCTGGCTGGAGGCGCGTGGGTTGGTCAGGATGCACGGATCGTCCATCGCGTGCTGCGACAGGAATGGAATATCGCTGGTGCGCACACCGTGCAGCCCAAGGGTTTCATGAAAACCCATGGCGTATTTCAGGGCGATCAGGTGCTCGACCAGGCGCGCGCAAATCTGCCGGTGGTTCAGGCCCCGGCAATCGATGCCCATCACTTCGGCAATCACCTTGAAGCGCTCGGGCGCCGAACTGTAGTTGAAAGCCACCACATGCTCGACCAGCACGGCGTTGCACAAGCCGTGGGGCAGATCCAGGAAGCCGCCGAGGCTGTGGGACATCGCGTGCACGGCGCCGAGGATGGCATTGGAAAAGGCAAGCCCCGCCTGCATGCTGCCCAGCATGACTTTTTCGCGCAGGCTGATGTCGGTCGGATTGTCGATCATCTGCACCAGGTTGCCGTTGATCAGGCGCATGGCCTCAAGGGCATGCGGGTCGGTCAGGGGGCCGTGGCCAGTGGAGACGAACGCCTCGATGGCGTGCACCAGGGCATCGATCCCGGTACAGGCCGACAAGAACGGGTCCATGCTCAGGGTGGTCTGTGGATCGATCAACGACACGTCGGGTACCACCGCCTTGCTGACGATGGAGAACTTCATGCGTTCTTGCTGGTTGGAGATGATCACGAACTGCGACACATCCGCCGAGGTGCCGGCCGTGGTCGGGATCAGGATCAGCGGGGGGCTGGGCACGCGGATCATGTCCACGCCCTCGAACTCAAGGATGCTGCGCCCGTGCGCCACCACGATGCCGATGGCCTTGCCGCAGTCCATCGGGCTGCCCCCGCCGACGGCGACGATGACATCGCAATGGTTTTGCCGGTAGATCTCGGCGCCGAGCATCACCTCCTCGACCCGGGGGTTGGGCGACACCGCGCTGTAGAGGCAATAGTCGATGCCCTGGGCTTGCAGGCTGGCCTCGACGTCGGCCACCCACCCGGCAGCGATCACCCCAGGGTCGCTGACCACCAGCACCTTGCGGGCCCCGAAGGTCTTGGCATAATTGGCCACGTTATGCCGGCAGCCGGCACCGAAGATGATTTCAGGCGAAACAAATTTGCGAAGCGGGCTGAAACTCTGGCTCATGGGCAAGCCTGTTCTTATTGTTCTGGAAGGTGAGTGCCAGCGTAATGCATCCATCGACGAAAGCAACCAGACCTAGGTGGCATCGTGTTCACTCGACCCAGGCCCTGGCCCTGGCGAGCTCGAGAAAGCCCAGCACGTCCTCCTCAAGACCTTGCACATCGGCAAAGCGCTGACGCAAGCACTCGATGACACCCGCCACGCTGAGCTGACCGTCCAGCAGTTCCAGCACCCAGCCAGCACTGCCGTTCAGTTCGATGACCACGCCCGGGCACTGCAGCACATGCATGCCTGTGCTCGGTTCCCAGCGCAAGCGGGCCCGACGGTGCACTTGCAAGGCCTGATGACGGGTGATCGGCTCCACGGCCCAGATTGTTCCTGGCGGGTAGAAAGACACCGGCCACCGCGTGGGTGGCCGGAGGGCGGATCAACGGTTGGCGAAGTACATCGTCACTTCAAAGCCAATGCGCAAGTCGGTGAAGGCGGGTTTGGTCCACATGGCGTGTCCTCTTCTTGTGCCGGACGATTCCGGTACAGCCATTAATGCACGGGCAGCCGCAGGGCCAAATGCTACTTTGGAACGAACTCACGGCGCCCATGGACGACAGTGCCTGGGCCTTAGAAGAAGCCCAGTGGATTGATGTCATAGCTGACCAGCAGGTTCTTGGTCTGCTGGTAGTGGTCGAGCATCATCTTGTGGGTTTCACGGCCCACGCCCGACTTCTTGTAGCCCCCGAATGCGGCGTGCGCCGGGTACAAGTGGTAGCAGTTGGTCCAGACACGCCCGGCCTTGATCCCGCGGCCCATGCGGTAGGCACGGTTGATATCGCGGGTCCACACGCCGGCACCCAGCCCGAATTCACTGTCGTTGGCGATGGCCAGCGCCTCGGCTTCGTCCCTGAAGGTGGTCACGCCCACCACGGGCCCGAAGATCTCCTCCTGGAACACGCGCATCTTGTTGTCGCCCTTGAGCAGCGTGGGCTGGATGTAATAGCCGCTGGCCAGGTCGCCCTGCAGGCGCTCGGCAGCGCCGCCGGTCAGCAACTGAGCGCCTTCGTCCTGGGCAATCTGCAGGTAGGACAGGATCTTGTCGTACTGCTGTTCGGAGGCTTGCGCACCGACCATGGTCTCGGTATCGAGCGGGTTGCCACGGCTGATCTTGGCGATCTTCTTCATCACCTCGGCCATGAACGGCTCGTAGATCGATTCCTGAATCAGCGCCCGCGACGGACAGGTGCACACCTCGCCCTGGTTGAAAAAGGCCAGCACCAACCCTTCGGCCGCCTTCTCGATGAAGGCCGGTTCGGCCTGCATGATGTCCTCGAAGAATACGTTCGGCGATTTGCCGCCCAGCTCTACCGTCGAGGGAATGATGTTGTCCGCGGCGCACTTCATGATGTGCGAGCCCACCGGCGTAGAGCCTGTGAAAGCGATTTTGGCGATGCGCTTGCTGGTGGCCAGGGCCTCCCCGGCTTCACGGCCAAACCCCTGGACGATGTTGAGCACGCCAGCTGGCAGCAGGTCGGCGATGAGCTCGGCGAAGACGGTAATCGACAGCGGCGTCTGCTCGGCGGGCTTGAGCACCACGCAGTTGCCGGCGGCCAGTGCCGGGGCCAGCTTCCAGGCGGCCATCAGCAAGGGGAAGTTCCAGGGGATGATCTGCCCCACCACACCCAGCGGTTCATGGAAGTGGTAGGCGACGGTACCCTCGTTGATCTCGGCGGCGCCGCCCTCCTGAGCTCGGATGCAGCCGGCGAAATAGCGGAAATGATCCGCCGCCAGCGGCACGTCGGCATTGAGCGTTTCACGCACGGCCTTGCCGTTGTCCCAGGTTTCGGTGACCGCCAGTACCTCCAGGTTCTGCTCGATGCGATCGGCGATGCGCAGCAGCATCAGCGCGCGGTCCTGCACCGACGTCCTGCCCCAGGCATCGGCGGCGGCGTGGGCGGCGTCCAGGGCCTTGTCCACGTCTTGGGCCGTGGACCGAGGAAATTCGGCGATCGGCTGGCCGTTGACCGGCGAGCTGTTGGTGAAATACTGCCCCGCCACTGGCGGTACGAACTGGCCGTTGATGAAGTTGCCATAGCGTGGTTTGAAAGACACGACGGCGCCTGGGGTTCCGGGTTGTGCGTAGATCATGCTGAGCCTCTGCGGGTCGATGCCTGCCTGCGACAGGCGATACGACGATGGTAAAAAGCCCCGCCTGCCAGGCGAATGCATCGTTGGCAGCGGGGCGCTCGTCATTTGGTAGTAGGGTTCAGCGCTGCGCAGTCGCGCTGGTGCCTTGCAGGTGCTTGGGCAGCTTGAAGGTCCAGAGCATGCCGCCCTGGTTGAAGTCCTTGACCCGCTTGGCCACCTCCCCGCCCCACAGCGGCACTGCGCCCCCCCAGCCGGAGACCACCGAGACGTACTGCTCGCCGTCCATTTCCCAGGTCACGGGTGAGCCGAGCACACCGGAGCCGGTCTGGAACTCCCACACCTTTTCGCCGGTCTTGGCATCGAAAGCCTGGAGGAACCCCTCAGGGGTGCCGGTGAAGACCAGGTTGCCCTTGGTGGTCAACACCCCACCCCACAACGGGGCGTAGTTCTTGTGGCGCCAGACTTCCTTGCCGCTGACCGGATCGATGGCACGCAGCACGCCGATGTAGTCCTCGTTGAGCGGCTTGATGGTGAAGCCTGCGCCCAGGAACGCTGCGCCTTTCTTGTAGGCGATGCCCTCGTTCCAGATGTCCATGCCCCATTCGTTCGAAGGCACGTAGAACAGCCCGGTGTCACGGTTGTAGGCCATGGGCATCCAATTCTTGGCGCCCAGGAATGCTGGCGCGACGAAGACCGAGCTGCCCTTGGCTTCGCTGCCCGGCGCACCCGGGCGACTGGCGTCGTTGTAGAGCGGGCGGCCGTCCTTGTCCAGGCCCGTGGCCCAAGTGATCTTGTCGACGAAGGGGAAGCCGCGGATGAACTTGCCGTTGGTGCGGTCGAGCACGTAGAAAAAGCCGTTGCGGTCAGCCGTGGCGGCGGCCTTCACCTCCTTGCCCCCATCCTTGTAGTTGAACGATATCAGCTCGTTGACGCCGTCGAAGTCCCAGCCGTCGTGGGGCGTGCTCTGGAAGTGCCACTTGATCGTGCCATCGTCCGGGTTCAGTGCCAGGCGCGAGGACGAATACAGGTTGTCGCCGGGACGCAGGTGCGAGTTCCAGGGGGCGGGGTTACCGGTGCCGAACAGAATCAGGTTGGTTTCCGGGTCGTAGTAGCCGCCCAGCCAGGGAGCAGCACCGCCGGTCTTCCACAGGTCGCCCGGCCAGGTCTTGCCGGCTTCACCGCCCGAGATGCCGTTCTCGATGGCCTTGCCGTCCTTGTAGACATAGCCCATGTGGCCCTCGACGGTGGGCCGCATCCAGAGCAACTCGCCGTTCTGCGGGTTGTAGGCCTGGATCTTGCCCACCACCCCGAACTCGCCCCCGGCAACGCCGGTAATGAGCTTGCCGTTGACGATCATGGGTGCAGCGCTGATGGAGTAGCCTTCCTTGTGGTCAGCCACCTTCTTGCTCCACACCACCTTGCCAGTGTCCTTGTTCAGGGCCACCAGCTTGGCATCCAGGGTGCCGAAGAAGACCAGGTTGCCGTACAGCGCAACACCCCGGTTGATGACATCGCAGCAAGGGCGGATATCGTCGGGCAGGCGGGCGTCGTATTGCCACAGTTTCTTGCCGGTGCGTGCGTCCACGGCAAATACCCGTGAGTAGGAGCCTGTGAGGTACATGACCCCATCCTTGATCAACGGCTGCGCCTGCTGGCCGCGTTGCTTCTCCCCGCCGAAGGAGAATGCCCAAACCGGCCGCAACTCCTTGACGTTGCCGGTGTTAAGCATGTCCAACGGGCTGTAGCGCTGGCCCTGCACGCCCAGCCCGTTGGTCACGATCTGCTGGGGGTTCTTGGGGTCTTGCAGGATTTCGGCATCGGTGACGCCGGCATGGGCTGCGCCGGCGAGCAGCAAGGCGCTGAACACAAGGCTCAAGGCAAACACGGGACGGCATGGAGTACGGGTCATGGCAGTACCTTTGGCTTTTTGTTATGCCGGGAAATTTTCCCGGTGTGGCGGGAATTCTTGTTCCCGCCCTGGCTGCCAGCAATTGACCGCAATACGCAAAACCCTAGTTCCTTGGTACAAGAGCACTAGGCCTGGCCGTTATCAGGGCCTGAGATCCACCCGTTGCATTACCTGCTTTTCATAGCGCGGGTACAGGTGGCTGACACTTCGAATCAGCTCATAGCGCGTCAGGCTGATCGCGGCAAACCGCTCAGGCACAGGGCTGCGGATCAGCTCGACCATGTCGGCGCCCCGCTCGGCGCCCTCGCGCATCAGGCCGTCCAGCCAGCCCAGGTAATCGTGCATCTGGACAAAGGGCCTGGTATCGCTTGCGACAGGGCCATGGCCCGGTACCAGTTGCTTCCAGGGCAAGGCCTGCAACGTGTCCAGGTCACGCTGCCACACGTCCAGCCCCGGGCTGTTGGGCGTGGTCAGGGCGCGCTCGTAGAACACCAGGTCGCCAGCGAACAGCACGCCGGTCGTCTCATCGTAAATGGCCAGGTCAGCGCCGGTATGCCCTGCCAACCCCAACAGGCGCAATCGATGCCCGCCCACTTCACGCACGCCGGGTTGGACCACCTCGGTCGGCAAGAGCACTTCGGTGCCACGCATCCAGTCGCCGACCAAACGGTACATGTTCTCGGCCATCGCATCGCCCTGCTGGCGCAACAGCTCGGTCGTACCGGCCAGCGCAGCGATCGGCACATCGGCGAATGCCTGGTTACCCAACACATGATCAGGGTGGTGGTGGGTCAACAGGACTTCGATGACAGGCTTGTCCGTAACCCCGGCGATGGCCTGGCGCAAGGCCTCCCCATAGCGCTTGGACGGCCCGCTGTCGATCACTACCACGCCGGCATCGGTCACGATGAACGCCGTGTTCACGACATTGCCGCCGTTGGCCTTGGCGAAATTCTCGGTGCTACCTTCAAGCACCCAGGTGCCCTGGGCGATCTGGCGCGGCGCCAGCCGGTAGTCGAAGTCGGCCAGCGCCGGCAGGCACACGCCCAGCAGCAAGAGCATCATCCATCGCATCAGGTGCCTCCTGTTGAGCATGAAAACAAGCCAGTCACGTTCAGGGCACGGCGGCTTCGAACCGATTGCCGCTGTTATCCTGCAGCACCAGGCGGGTAGGCCCTGGTGCGCGCACATCGAACCCAAGGCTTGGGTTTTCACTCACCGCCGGATAAAGCACCAAAGCCGCCAACCGCTGCCCATGTTCATCCAGCAGCTCAGCTTGGTTTATGAAGAATTCCGGAATCCCGCTGACCAGGCCATTGTCCATGGGGTGAGCGATCTGCAGGCGCAAGCGGCTGCCTTCCTGGCGCCGATAGCGCCCGCCGAGCACTTCACCCAGATGCTCCTCCCACCCTGGCTGGGTGCGCACCACGCTGGGTGCGGTGCAACCCCCACCGGCTGCGTCGACCAGGGCCGATCCCACATGCCAGATGCCGTCGCGGGTCAGCGCAGCTGCCCGTAACGGCGTGGCCTGCTCGACCCGGATGCGCACCGACAGCCAAGGCATGACCTGTTCCCCTGGTTCGAAGTCGACGATGCGCGGCAATGGATTGAGCTCGGCCCAGGCCAGAATCCGCACCACATCAGGCAAAGCCCTGGCATCGATCTCCAGCGGGACCTGGCGGGCATCCTCGGCAAAAGGCGGCGCCAGCAGTTTGACCCGATCATCGAAGACGAACGGCGCCTGGTTCAGGATCTGCTTGTGGTAGAACGCCCACATCACCGAAGGGACAGGGTCGGCATTGCTGGCGGGCGCGTCGCCCAGCCCATGAGTCGACCAGCTCAGGATGCACAGCAGCCCCAACCCCGCTCGCCAGTTCATCGCTCGCTCCTATTGGTACATCTCCGGGACCTCATAGCGCAGCCCGTAGTGCGCGTAGAGCGCCTGCATGCGACCCTCGCGGATCATCGCTTCGAGGGTTTCTTCCAGGGCGTAGGCCAGCTGCCGGTTGCTTTCATGCACCGCCATTCCGATTTCCCACACCTGCTTGCCCAGGCTGGGGTAGGCGTTTTCGGCCACCTGCAGATGCGGGTTGCGGGCCTGGTGCAGTTGCCAGTCCACTTCACCGCGCATGGCCATCACCGCATCCACCTCGCCTTGGCCCAGGGCCGCAAACGCCCGCTGCACGCTGGGGTAGTGGCGTGCGCTGGCACGCAGTAGCCCGTCGAACACCGATGTCAGGTAGAACGAAGGTACGCTGTCTACCTCGACTCCGACCGGGTGGCCCTTGAGTGCCGCGATACTGCCAACCGACGGCAGGCGCCTGCGATCGAACGCCACCTGCCAGCGCTCCTGCTGGTAAGGGCCGAACATCACCACCTGGCCATTTTCCAGCTCGCCCAGTTCGTTGCGCTTCTGGGTATACGCCTGGTCGTAAGGCACGCGCATCATCACATCGGCCAACTGCTGGTGACGCAGCGGACTTGCTCGCCAGATGTAATCGCGCAGGTCGTCGTCGAGCTTCTCGCCAGGCGGCGCCCAGATCAGCTGCAGCCGCACGCCCATCGCGTCGGCAAGCGCCTGCGCCAGCTCCACGTCCACCCCACGCGCCTGGCCATGGTCCTGGAAACTGTAGGGGGCAAAGTCCTTGTAGACCGCGACCTTGAGCTCGCCTGCGGCGATGATCGAATCGTAATTGCGCACCTGCCCCTGCACCGCCGCCCCCCACAGCAGCAGGCCGGCGATGGCGCAAAGCCTGGCTGCCCAGTGGCGCACGACGTTCATTCGTCCACGTGTACGCTGTCCAGGTAGGTGCGCACCGCCCATAGCGCTTCCTGGCTCAGGTAGTCCGCCATCTTGGGCATGTACACGCGGCCATCGCGCACGGCACCGTGACGCACACGTTCGACAAACCACTCATCGCCCGCTTCGCCGACGTCGAGCATGCGCAGGTCAGGTGCAATGCCGCCGGACTTGGCTTCCAGACCATGGCACGCTGCGCAGTTCTGGTTGTACGCCGACGCGCCGATTTCAACCGCCTTGTCGTGCTCGGGAGACTCCCGGTAAGGGTTGACCGCCGCCCAGCCATCGGCATCCAGGCTCACGCCGGCATCCTTGATCGGGGTCAGCCCCTGGGTTTCTACCGCCTGAGGCACCACGTTGCCGTGGGCCCAGGCCGACCCGGTCAACACGGCACCGGCCAACAGGCCTGCAGCAAGCACGACGTTGCGTTTGATTGTCATTGTTATGCCCTCACGGTTGCACCCAAGGCCTCAACCACAGAGGCCGTGCCGCCATCTTAGAAAGCGCAGCGCCGGGGCCGTATGCTGCTTTGGTGGTCGGGTGTTCGTTCCTTGGTAGTAGGGCTTGCGACGAAGTGCGAAAAGAGGTTGGCGCTGGGAAGTTTTCCCGGCCACGGCGGGATTTTCTCCCTGTTGCGCAGCGCCCAGGCGGACCACGCTGTGCGGGCCAAACTCCACAGGGAATCGCAACCATGACAACAAGATCGCTACCCGCCCCGTCTCCCCTGGCCCTGAGCGTGAGGGCCCTGCTGCTGGCCGCAAGCCTGGCCACCGGGACAGTGGCCACGGCGGCCACCACAAGCCCGGCACCTGCCAGCAAGAACGTGACCTGGGAAGACATCGCCAACGACCACCTCACGCCCGGCGATGTGCTGCAATACGGCATGGGCACCAACGCCCAGCGCTGGAGCCCGCTGGCCCAGGTCAACGACAAGAACGTGTTCAAGCTGACCCCGGCCTGGTCCTACTCCTTTGGTGACGAAAAGCAGCGTGGCCAGGAGTCCCAGGCCATCGTCAGCGACGGCGTGGTGTACGTTACCGGTTCCTACTCGCGGGTATTCGCCCTCGATGCCAAGACCGGCAAACGCCTGTGGACCTACAACCACCGCCTGCCGGACAACATTCGTCCGTGCTGCGACGTGGTCAACCGTGGCGCTGCCATCTACGGCGACAAGGTCTATTTCGGCACCCTGGACGCTCGGGTCATCGCGCTGAACAAGAACACAGGCAAGGTGGTGTGGAACAAGAAGTTCGGCGACCACAGCGCCGGCTACACCATGACCGGGGCGCCCGTGCTGGTCAAAGACAAGACCAGCGGCAAGGTGCTGCTGATCCACGGCAGCTCGGGCGATGAATTCGGTGTGGTGGGCCAGCTGTTCGCCCGTGACCCGGAAACCGGCGAGGAAGTGTGGATGCGCCCCTTCGTGGAGGGCCACATGGGCCGCCTCAATGGCAAGGACAGCACCCCCACCGGCAACGTCAAGGCACCGTCCTGGCCGGATGACCCGACCACCGAAACCGGCAAGGTGGAGGCCTGGAGCCATGGCGGCGGCGCACCCTGGCAGAGCGCAAGCTTCGATGCCGAGACCAACACCATCATCGTCGGTGCCGGCAACCCCGGCCCCTGGAACACCTGGGCACGCACCGCCAAGGACGGCAACCCGCACGATTACGACAGCCTCTATACCTCCGGCCAGGTGGGCGTGGACCCCAGCACCGGCGAGGTCAAATGGTTTTACCAGCACACCCCCAACGACGCCTGGGACTTCTCTGGCAACAACGAGCTGGTGCTGTTCGACTACAAGGACAAACACGGCAAGGTGATCAAGGCCACGGGGCATGCCGACCGCAACGGCTTCTTCTACGTGGTCGATCGTAACGACGGCAAGCTGCAGAACGCCTTCCCCTTCGTCGACAACATCACCTGGGCCAGCCACATCGACCTCAAGACCGGCCGCCCCGTGGAAAATCCAGGGCAACGGCCCGCCAAGCCGCTGCCGGGCGAAACCAAGGGCAAGCCGGTGGAAGTGTCGCCACCCTTCCTGGGCGGCAAGAACTGGAACCCCATGGCCTATAGCCAGGACACCGGGCTTTTCTACATCCCGGGCAACCAGTGGAAAGAGGAGTACTGGACCGAGGAGGTGAACTACAAGAAAGGCTCCGCTTACCTGGGCATGGGCTTTCGCATCAAGCGCATGTACGACGACCACGTAGGCACCCTGCGTGCCATGGACCCGACCACCGGCAAGCTGGTGTGGGAACACAAGGAGCACCTGCCGCTGTGGGCCGGGGTGCTGGCGACCAAGGGCAACCTGGTGTTCACCGGCACCGGTGACGGTTTCTTCAAGGCGTTCGACGCCAAGACCGGCAAGGAGCTGTGGAAATTCCAGACCGGCAGCGGCATCGTTTCCCCGCCCATTACCTGGGAGCAGGACGGAGAGCAGTACATCGGCGTCACCGTCGGCTATGGCGGCGCGGTACCGCTGTGGGGTGGCGACATGGCCGAACTGACCAAGCCAGTTGCCCAAGGCGGTTCGTTCTGGGTGTTCAAGATACCGAGCTGGGACAACCCGACCGCTCAACGTTGACCGACAGCGGGGTGCGGTCTGGCTGCGCCCTGCCCTTTTCCGTCTGCCCAGAGAGCTCGATCATGACTTTTCTACCCCTGGCCTTGTTGCTGGCCGTCACACCCGCGATGGCGCTGGCCACTGACATCGACGACAGCGACACGCCGTTGAACATCAACGGCTGCGTGATTGCCGAAGCCAGCCAATGCCCCGGCGCCGACCTGCGGGGCGCCAAACTGGCCAACCAGGACCTGCGCAAGATGAACCTGGCCGGCGCCGACCTGCGCGATGCCGACCTGCGCCACGCCCGGCTGGACCTGGCCAACCTCGAAAAGGCCCGATTGCAGGGCGCCAACCTGACCCGCGCCAGCCTGCAGCAAAGCAACCTGCGCCTGGCCAACCTAAGCAGCGCACGGCTGATGGCCATCCAGGGCTGGGGGCTGTTCGCCCAAGGCGCCCAGTTCGCCAGCGCCGACCTTAGCGCCGCCTACTTGCAATTCGCCCGGCTCTCCGGTGCCAGGATGCAGCAGGCCAACTTGCAGGCGGCCGATCTGGAAATGGCCTGGCTGAGCAAGACCGACTTGCGCGGCGCTCATCTGAACGATGCCAACCTTCAGGAAGCCAAGCTCGGCCAGAGCAACCTCGAACAAGCCCATCTGGAGGGCGCGCGCCTTCACTACGGCAACTTCCAGGACGCCAACATGCAAGGCTGCACCGGCTGCCCAGCGACCTGGGAACATTGATTTCTGGCACCCGCCTAACCCGCTATACGTACCAGACCCAGGTCGATACCCACGTGCACGAGTTCAGCATGGGAGCCGACCTCAAGTTTGCTCTTGAGCATGGTCAGGTGATTGGAGACGGTCTTTGCGCTGATGCACAGCTGCTCGGCGATCGACCGGGCCGGTGTGCCACGAACCAGCATCACGAAAATTTCCAGTTCACGCTGGGTCAGGCGTTGCAGCCTGGGGTCACAGGCATCGTGCGTCGTGCTGCAGGCCAGCTGCGTGGCCAGCCCCTGCTCGATGTAGGCGTGCCCGGCAAGCACGCGCTGTACGGCCTCGACCAACACTTGCGGGGCCGAGTTCTTGGTCAGGTAGCCGGCGGCGCCGGCGTCCAGCGCCTGGCGTACCAGTGGCAGCTCGTCATGCATGCTGAAGAACAGCACCCGCAACTGCGGCAGGCGCTGGCGCAGGCGTCGGGTGGTTTCCAACCCACTGATGCCGGGCAGGCCGAAGTCCATGATCACCAGGTTCGGTACCTGCTCCTGCACCCGGGCCAGGGCTTCTTCACCGCTGGCAGCCTCGCGCACCTGCATCGCTGGCAACACGGCGCGCAACAGGCTGGCGTAGCCCTGGCGGACCACGGCGTGATCGTCGACCAGCACGATATTCATGACACCTCCAAAGGGATCGTCAGGGCCAGTGCCCACCCGGCACCGGGATGGCTGAGTATGCGCAATTCACCGCCCAGGCTGCGGGCGCGCTCGGCCATCGAATGCAGGCCTACCCCTGGGCGCCCAGGCTGGCTGGCACCACAGCCATCGTCGCGAACCAGCAGGCGCAGCCCGTTGGCGCCGCGTTGCAGGCGTATCCGCACCTGACGGGCGCGGGCATGACGGGCGACGTTGGTCAGCGCTTCCTGCAACAACCGGTACAGATGCGTGCGTCGAGTGGGTGACAGCGCCGGCAACTGGGCGCCGACCAGCAACTGGCACTCGATGGCCTGGCTGGCACGCCATTGGCTCACCAACTGGTTGAGCGCCTCCGCCATGGGCAGGTGCTGCAGCGCAACCGGATACAAGTCCCGTACCAAGGCGCGGAAACCGAACTGCAAGCCTGCGCAATTGCTTTCCAGCGTCTGGGTGGTTTGCCGCACCTGCTCAGGCTGGTGGGCACACAATTGCAACAGGCACACCTGGGCGCGGATGCCGGCCACGTACTGGCCCAGGTCGTCGTGCAACGCCTGAGCCAGTCTGGTCCGCTCCTGCTCCTGAACCGCCAGCAAAGCGCCAGTCAGTTGCCGGTTGTCGGCCTGGGCCTGCTCGATCGCCGCAGCCATCTGGTTGAAGTGCCCGGCCAACTGGCGCGCTTCCGGGCCACCGGTCTCTTGCAGGCGCACGTCCAGCTGACCTCCCGACACCTGACGCAATGCACACAGCAGCGCGGCCAGCAGCCGCAGCCCGCGCCGCACGGCCCAACTGATGGACAGCAGGCTCAGGGTCAACGCGACAACACAGACCGCCAGCAACTGTTGCAGCGAATCCCAGACTTCGTCCACCTCATCGCGGGCGTCCACGCTCAGCGCGACGCGCCGGCCGTCATCGAGGGCCAGCAGGCGCGTGCTGTCGTAGTACTTGCCTGCCAGCACCGCGCCCAACCAGCCATCGAGCCCGGCCGCGGACGGCACCGACGCTTTTTCAACCTCGCCAGGGACCAGCCACTGCACGCGCACGTGGCGCAGGTGCTCGGTCAGCGTAGGTTCCAGGCTCGCCGGATTGTGGCTGGCGGCTTGGGCCATGTACGCCATCACCGCTTCGGCCGACTGCAACTCCCGTTTCACATCGGCTGATGCCTGATGCAGCACGACCCCCGCACAGGCTAGGGTCAACACCGCGAAACAGCCGGTGACCCACAGGTTGATACGCCATAGGGCAGACAGATTGGCAGCGAGCATGACCGGACTCCAGGGTAACTGCTGTCATCCTAGGGCCCGGCGCGGGCGCATCGGCTACTACCTTGGTAGCGGCTGGGCGCTACTTTCTGCATATTCCCCGGCCCCGGCAGGCTTTCTATGCTGGCGCCATCTGCCGTGGAGTGCGATATGCGCCAGCCTGCCCACCTTGTCCTGACCTGCCTGCTGACCTTGCTCGCGCCGACGGTTTGGGCGCAAGACCAGCAGGCTGACACCCGGGCTGCGAGCGCGTTGTACATCCGCATCGGCTACCTGGGCTATCGTCCTGACAGCGGGCCGCTGTTGTCCAACATCCTGCCTGAACCGGACGATGCCGGCCTGCAAGGGGCGCAACTGGCCATTGCCGACAGCAACAGCACCGGGCGGTTTCTCAAGCAGCAGTTCGAGCTGGTCAGCGCCCGTGCCGACTCCGCCGAGCAACTGCTGCATGCTGCCCAGGCCCAGCATGGGGAAGGCGTGCGGTTGTTCGTCGTCAATGCGCCGGTCGCCAGCCTGCGGGCCTTGTCTGTGGCCCTGCCCGACAGCCTGCTGTTTAATGCCGGCAGCCCGGATGACGCCGTACGCAGCACGCAGTGCCTGGGCAATGTGCTGCACGCCCTGCCTGGGCGGGCGATGCTGGCCGATGCGCTGGTGCAGTTTCTGGTGCTGCGCAAATGGCAGCGCGGCTTGCTGATCGTCGGGCAGACCCCGGACGATGAAGCCTACGCCGCCGCACTGCGCCGCGCGGCGAAGCGCTTTGGCCTGCACCTGGTGGCCGAGAAACGCTGGACGTTCGACAACGACCAGCGCCGCAGCGCCCAGGCCGACATGCCGCTGTTCACCCAGGCGCGCGAATACGACGTGGTGCTGGTGGCTGATGAACGTGGCGACTTCGGCGAATACGTGCCCTACCAGACCTGGTTACCCCGCCCGGTCGCCGGCACTCAGGGCTTGACGCCCACTGGCTGGCACATGACCGTGGAAACGTTCGGCGCCGCGCAATTGCAAAAACGTTTCCAAGCGCAGGCCGGCCGCTGGATGAACGACCGTGACTTCGCAGCCTGGATGGCCGTGCGCAGCATCGCTACGGCGGTCAGCAAGCTGGGTGAAGCCAGGCCCGAGGCCTTGCAGCAGCTGCTTGTCAGCGAACAATTGCCACTCGATGGCTTCAAGGGGCGCAAGCTCAGCTACAGGCCCTGGAATGGCGAGCTGCGCCAACCCATCCCCCTGGTGCAGCCCAGGGCCCTGGTCAGCACCTCACCGCAGGAAGGCTTCCTGCACCCTTCCAATGAGATGGACAGCCTGGGGTTCGACAAGGCCGACGTGACCTGTACGTACCCCTGACACGCCCAAACAATAACAAGGAATCTGCCATGCGCCGCCTCCCCTCATCACGCAGCCTGCTGTGCGCCAGTTTGCTGCCGGCCGTGTTAGCCGTGGCCTGCGAGCCTACCCTGGCCGCCACCGCCTGGGTGTCCAACGAGAAGGACAACACCCTGAGCCTGATCGACCTGCAGACCTTGACGGTAACCGACACCCTGCCCGTCGGCCAACGCCCGCGCGGCCTGCTGCTGTCACACGACAACAAGCTGCTGTACATCTGCGCCAGCGATTCGGATCGGGTGCAGGTGATGGACGTGGCCAGCCGTACCCTCGTCAAGGAACTGCCCTCAGGCAAAGACCCCGAGCAGTTCGCCCTGCATCCCAATGACCGTTGGCTGTACGTGTCCAACGAAGACGATGCCCTGGTCACGGTCATTGATACCGTGACCGACACGGTACTGGCCCAGGTGGAGGTGGGCATCGAGCCTGAGGGCATGGCCGTGAGCCCGGATGGCAAATGGGCGGTCAATACCAGCGAAACCACCAATATGCTGCACTGGATCGACACCCAGACCCAGACCCTGGCCGACAGCACGCCGGTGGACCAGCGCCCGCGTTTCGTGGAATTCAGCCAGGACGGCAAACACCTGTGGGCGTCGGCAGAAATTGGCGGGACCGTCACCATCCTGGACGTGGCTTCGCGCCAGGTGCTCAAGACCCTGAACTTCGCCATCAAGGGTGTGCACCCTGACAAAGTCCAGCCGGTGGGCGTCAAGCTCAGCGCCGATGGCAAGTACGCGTTCGTGGCGCTGGGCCCGGCCAATCATGTGGCGGTGGTCGATGCCAGGACATTCGAGGTGCTGGACTACCTGCTGGTGGGGCGCCGCGTCTGGCAGCTGGCCTTCACCCCTGATCAGCAGCAGCTGCTGGCCACCAATGGCGTGAGCGGCGACGTGTCGGTGATCGACGTGGCCAGCCTCAAGGTGCTCAAGTCGATCAAGGTCGGCCGCTACCCATGGGGTGTGGTGGTCACGCCATGAACGCACTGCACGTAACGGGGGTCAGTTTCGCCTACGGTCAGCGCGCAGCGCTCAGGGACGTGACCTTCAACCTGGCGCCGGGCCACTTTACCGCCTTGCTGGGGCCCAATGGCGCCGGCAAGTCGACCCTGATTGCCTTGATGACCTGCCTGTATGACTTGCAGCACGGCGATATCCAGGTATTGGGCAGTTCGCTGCGCCACCAGCCGCGGGCGGCCTTGGGCCAGTTGGGCGTCGTGTTTCAGCAGAGCACGCTGGACCTGGACCTTGGCGTGGAGCAGAACCTGCGCTATCACGCGGCGCTGCATGGCCTGCCCCGACGGGAAGCCCAGCGCCGCGTGGACGCCGAGCTGGCCCGCCAAGGGCTGGGGGAACGGCGTCGTGACCCTGTGCGTGAACTCAATGCCGGGCACAGGCGCCGCGTCGAAATTGCCCGGGCATTGCTGCACGGGCCCCGCCTGTTGCTGCTCGACGAAGCCAGCGTGGGCCTGGACCCGGCCAGCCGGCAGGCGCTCAACCAGCACGTACGCGATTTGTGTCGTGGCGATCAGCGCTTGAGTGTGCTGTGGACCACCCACCTGCTCGATGAAGTGCAGCAGGCCGATGACTTGGTCATCCTGCACCAGGGTCGGGTGGTGGCAAGTGGGCCTGCCGAAGCCATGATGCAGCCCCACGGCGGCGACCTGGGCCGGACATTCGCCCATCACACGCGGGACATGGCCGGAGCACCCGCCTGATGAACGCCTACTGGTACTGCTTCAGCGGCATCCTCATGCGTGAAGCACTGCGCTTCATACGCCAGCGCACACGCCTGTTCAGCGCACTGGTGCGCCCTTTGCTGTGGCTGGTGGTATTCGCTGCCGGGTTTCGTGCGGCACTGGGCATCGCCATCATCGAGCCTTACGACAGCTACATTCCCTACGAGGTCTACATCGTGCCGGGGCTGGCCTGCATGATCCTGCTGTTCAATGGCATGCAGGGTTCGCTATCGATGGTCTACGACCGGGAGATGGGCAGCATGCGGGTGCTGTTGACCAGCCCGCTGCCCAGGGCTTTTCTGTTGTGCAGCAAGCTTATGGCGACGTCGCTGATCTCCGTGTTGCAGGTGTACATCTTCCTCGTCATCGCCTGGCTGTACGGCATTGAGCCCCCGGTCGGCGGCCTGGGGCTGGCCCTGCCCGCAGTGCTGCTGGTGGGGTTCATGCTCAGTGCATTGGGACTGCTGCTGTCCAATGCCATCCGCCAGCTGGAGAATTTTGCCGGGGTGATGAATTTCGTGATCTTCCCTCTGTTCTTTCTGTCGTCGGCGCTTTATCCGCTGTGGAAAATGCAGGAGGCCAGCCAGTGGCTGTACTGGCTGTGCGCGGTCAACCCGTTCACCCATGCCGTCGAGCTGGTGCGCTTTGCGCTCTACGAGCGGCTGAACCTGCTGGCGCTGGCGGTATGCCTGGCGCTGAGCGTGCTGTTCACGCTGCTGGCCATCGTCACCTTCAACCCGCAGCACGCTGCCCTGCGCAAGCCACGGTGAGCCAGGCCCTCGCCTCTACTACTTTGGTACTGCCCAGGGTGTCTATGGTCGCATTCACAAAGCCACGGCACTGGCATGTAATGCGCCTATAACAAGAAGGAACAGACCATGCCACGTGCCCTCCAAAGGCTGCCCCTGCGTTTGCTGGCCGCCGCCTCGCTGAGCCTTCTGCTGGGCCATGCCCAGGCCGACACCCCACCGACGTTCACGCCAGATGGCTACCGCGCCACGCTGTACCGCAGCCCGACCCCACCGCAGGTCGAAGGTGGCAGGGTGATAGACACTGCCGCACTGCAGGCGATGATGCGGGGCCATCCGGCGCCTGTCCTGATTGACGTTTACCGCCGTCAGTGGCTGCATGAACGCTTCATCGAAGATGAACCCCATGCCAACCTGCCCGGTAGCCTGTGGCTGCCCAACACCGGGGACGGCGTGCTCAGCCCAGACTGGCAACGTTACTTCGAGCATCACCTGCGTCTGGCCACAGGGGGCGAGCCTCAGTACCCCGTCGTTTTCTACTGCCGGGCCGATTGCTGGTTGAGCTGGAACGCGGTAAAACGCGCAGCACACCTGGGCTACACCAACCTCTACTGGTACCGCGACGGGCTCGACGCCTGGCAACAGGCCAACCTGCCCGTGCAGGCGGCCCAGCCAGCACCGTTTCCCTGACCGGGCCCTTGCCCCTGCGCGCTCAATCATTCAAACAAGAACAAGGTGAATAGGCCATGTACAAAATCTTGATCGCCGACGATCACCCGCTGTTTCGCGAAGCGATCCACAACGTCATCAGCGACGGGTTCCAGGGCAGTGAAATCATGGAAACCGCTGACCTTGACAGCGCGCTGACCCTGACCAAGGACCATGACGACCTGGACCTGATCCTGCTCGACCTGAACATGCCGGGCATGCATGGCCTGAACGGGCTGATCACCTTGCGCAACGAGGCACCCACCACCCCGGTGGTAATCGTCTCTGCCGAGCAGGAAAAGCAGATCGTGCTGCAAGCCATCACCTATGGTGCGGTGGGCTTCATCACCAAGTCCTCGCCGCGCGCGCAGATGATCGAAGCGATCGAGCAGATCCTCAACGGCAATGTGTACCTGCCGCCGGATATCATCCGCGCACAGAAAAGCAGTAGCCGCCGCTTGAGCGATGCCCCAAGTTTCCCGCCGGAAATGCTCCAGGCCCTGACCCGCAAGCAGTTGCTGGTGCTCGAGCGCATGACCAAGGGCGAATCGAACAAACAGATCGCCTATGCCTTGGACATCGCCGAAACCACGGTCAAGGCACACGTCTCGGCCATCCTGCGCAAGCTGAACGTGCACAACCGGGTGCAGGCCATCCTCAGTGCCGGCGACATCGACTTCGCTGACTACCTACGACGCTGATCCCTTAGGGGCTCGGGTGGCCAGCAAGTGGCTCATGGCAGTCTTGAGCTTCATGGGTCGGATGGGCTTGTGCATCAGCGTATGGCCTCGCTCGCGGATCTGCTGCTTGAGTTCGTTGCTGTAGTTGGCGGTGATCATAAGCGCCGGCAGCGCCCTGGCGCGGCGGGCATTGATGCGTGCAACGGCATCGACCCCATTGCAATCGTCGTCGAGGTGATAGTCGGCAATCAGCAGGTCGGCATCGGCGTGGTAGTTGTCCACCTGGCGGGCCAGGTCCTGCTCCGACAGTGCCGTGATCACGCAACAGCCCCAGCCTTCTAGCAACGTGCGCATGCCGGCACAGATGGCAGCGTCATTGTCCAGCACCCACACCCGGGCCCCGCGCAGGCACTCGAGCATCGACTCGCACACGGCATGCTGGGCCCTGGCAATCGGGGCGGTGGTGCTCAATGGCACTTCCACACTGAATACCGACCCCTTGCCGGGCCGGGAGCGCACGGCAATACGGTGGCCGAGGATGCCCGCAATCTTCTCGACGATGGCAAGCCCCAGGCCCAGGCCGCGGTCCTGATCCGGCCGCTGCACGGCGCCACGCTTGAATTCCTGGAACATTTCCTCCAGGTGCTCCTCGGCGATGCCGATACCGGTGTCCCACACCTCGATGCGCACGCGACCCGGCTGGCGGCGACAGCCCAGCACCACGCGTCCGCTTGGGGTGTAGCGAATGGCGTTGCTGAGCAGGTTGCGCAGAATGCGCGCCAGCAGGTGGATATCGCTGCGCACCACGACCGAGCAGCCTATGAAGTGCAGGGCCAGCCCTTCGCTGCGGGCAACCTGGGCATATTCTGCTGCCAGGTTGTCCATCAGCTCCGCCAGGGCGAAGGGTGCCACGTCGGCCGTGATGACACCGGCATCGAGCTTTGAGATGTCCACCAGCGTTCCCAGCAGGTTCTCTACGTCTTCCAGGGAGTTGCTGACGTTACGCACCAGCTGTGCACTGGCCTGCGGATCACGGCGCTCGAGCAAGGCGCTGGTGAACAAGCGCGCCGCGTTCAGGGGCTGCAGCAGGTCATGGCTGACCGCGGCGAGGAACTTGGTCTTGGACAGGTTGGCCTGGTCAGCCTCATGCTTGGCCTCGCGCAAGCGCGCCTCGGCACGTCGCCGCTCCTCAATTTCCCTCAGCAATTGTTCGTTGAGGCTGGTCAACTCGGCCGTACGTTCCCTGACCCGCAGCTCCAGGTGCTGATAAGCCTGGTGCAACGCCTGGGCGGTGTTGCGCCGTTCGGTGATGTCACGGATCAACACGAAGATACCCACCACCTCGCCAGAGGCCAGCCGGTTTGGCACATAGGAGCGCAGCATGTGGCGCTCCTGTCCGCTGATGTTGGTTTCCGGGAATTCGAACGTAACGCTCTCCCCTGCCAGCGCCTGCGCCACGTAGGCTTCCAGGCGCTGGTAGTGCTGTTCGCTATGGGCCTGGCGCAGGCTCTGGCCCAGCATCAGCCCACTGGGCCAGCAGTACCACTGCTCATAGACCTTGTTGGTGAACTCATACACCAGGTCGGCGTTGAGGTAAGCGATCAGCGCCGGCACATGGTCCGTGATCAAGCGAATCCAGCGCTCGCTTTCACTCAGGGCCTTGGCATGCAGGTAGCGTTCGGTGATGTCGGTAAAGGTGTTGACGAATCCGCCAGTGGGCAGTGGGTGCGTGCGGATCTCCAGCATGCGCCCGTCGAACAGGCGTTGCTCGCACTCGTGCACGACACGCCCGCTGTCGTCGCGGCTTTCGGGGGTGAGCAAACGCAGCTCGCTGTCGGCGATCACGTCGGCGAAGGGACGGTGGGCGGCAACCGGAGCCAGCCCGCTCAGCTCCAGGAACCGGCGGTTCCACAACTCCAGCACACCGTCCGCGTTGACCATGGCCACGCCCTGGGACAAATTGTCCACCGCCCGCTGCAACAGGTGCGATTTCTGCGCCACAGCCTGTTCCCGGCGCAGGGTTTCGCTGAGTTTGACCTCGGTGATGTCGGTGAACAGGATCACCCGGCCACCCTCGCAGGTGGGCCGCTCATTGACCTGCAGCCAGCGGCCGTTGTGCTGTCGGTACAACAGGTGTTCGTCGGTCGGGCTGCGCGGCTCCTCGCTGAACAATCCGCTGCTGGTCATCAGCCTGCGCACTTCGGCCAGGCGCATGCCGGGAATGATGCGCACGCGGCGGTTTTCCCAGAAGGCCTTGAAGCGGCTGTTGCACAGCACCATGCGCAGGTTTCGGTCGAACAGGATGAATGCATCGGAAATGCTTTCGATGGCATCGATCAGGTGCTGGTGCGCGGTTTCGGCGCGCAGACGCGCCTCGCTGAGCAGCTGGTTGCCCGCCTTGAGCTCGGCCATGGCCTGATTCAACGCGTCTGTACGTTCGCGCACCTGCTCGGCCAACACCACCGAATGCTGGAACGCCGCATAGGGGTCGCTGCCGCGCGTCACGCCCGACTCGATGCGCTCGATCAGCGCGGCGTTGATCCGCTGCAGCTTGCGGTTTTCGTAGCGAAGCTGCGCCAGTTCGGCCTGCACCTCATCGGCCGGGGCGGGTTCGGTTGCGGGCAATGGCAACCCCGGTGAAGGTCTGGTTGATATGCATGCCATTGAACTGTTCTCCATAGGTGTTGAAGCCCATCACCCGCTGCTCACGCAGAAAATCGCCCACCGCTTCAAGACTTTGCTGGGTCTCAAGCTCCAGGCGGCGCAGAAAGCAGTCGCAACCGATGGTGAGCAACAGCGGACCCAGGCGCTGCTGCAGGCCCTCGAACAGATCCTGCAGGTTCGGCAGCAACGGGCCGGGCGTCATGGGCGTGAGCACGATGCCGTTCTCTACCGCACAGTAAAAGCTCAGGCTCAGATCCGCATGTACCTGCTGGATGGCCCGCACGTAGTACCGATCGTGCATGCGCACCGCGAGCGGGTGGGCGGCAAACAGCCTGTGGTCCAGGGCGCTGACCGGCACCCCGATATGGCGTGCATATTCTTCGGCGGCAGGCTCGGCATTGAGCTCATAGACCCGCCGCTGGGCGCTGTCGGCGCCGGTGACCACCAGTTTTTCCTGCCGTGGCTCAAGGTGGTGGGTGGTGAACACTTCGAAGTCCAGCCAGGTATTGACCAGCACCACCACGGCAGCACCGTGGTGAAACGCCCCGCCGTAGAAGACGTGGGTCTGGGTCAGGTAGTTGTCGTCCCCGGCCGAGCCACCAAAATGCGGGATATCGCCCAACGCTGCGCTCAGGGCCGCCAGCACCGTTTCTTCACGGCTGGACAAGCCATCGAGCAAGGTCAATGCAAAGCTGTGCCCCTTGATTTGGGCCAGGGCATTCCCACGACAGCTGCCGACCAGTCGTTCGACCATCTGCTGGGCGTCGATCAGGCTGAAACGGTCCATCTCGTCGATCAGTTCGGTGGCGATGGAAAAGTGCCGGTGATCAAAGCCCACGGCCGTCACGCAACTGCGCCCATAGCCCAGCGGTGTGATCTCCCCTGCACTGGTACACCCTACCAACGGTATGCCGCCAAAGCTTTGTTCAAGGGCCTGGCCCAGGGCCTGCAGGTCGTACTCGGCGGTGCAGAAGAACAGCACGAAGCCCAAATGCGGATGCAGCAGTTGCCGCGCAAGCTCCTGTGCCGCCACGCGTGCATCGCTGGCCTGGGACATGGCGCTGACCACGCCCTCGTTATGTGCTTGCTGCATCGGGATCTCCGGCAAGGGCTGGCTGAGCGCTGAGTGTACGAAGCGTGGGCTGGGGTTCGAATGCTACTTGGGTCGCGGGTGCACGCTTCGTTGGGCGTAGTCGGCACAGGAGCCTGACCCTGAGGGTTTCGAATACCGCGCAAGCCCGTTGAACACCGGGCCTGCGCCAGATCGCTACCAGGTCAGCACCGCACCCACGGCGAAGGTATCGGTGTCTTCGTTCTGCGCGCGGGTGTCATGGCCCTCAATGGAAAACTGGTTGTACTCGGCCACCAGCTTGAGGTTGTCGTTGATGTCATGAAACAGCGCCACCCCGCGGGTTTGATAATCGGCACCGCTGCCTACCGCGCCGTTGCCGTCGTCCTTGGTCTTGCCGTAGGAAAGCGCAACCCGGTTCTTGCCGACCTTGTAAGAGGCTTGCAGCAGGTAGCCTTCGCTGTCCACGTTGCGCAACACCGGCTCGCCCGCATTGTTGGTGAAGAACGGGTTGATGCCCTTGGCCTGGAAACCGGACCCAGTCAGGGACAGCCCGCCCAGCTTGGCTTGTACGCCGTAGCCAAGGCCTTTGGAAGTGACTGACCGCACCGAGTCGTCGGTGTTGTCGGAGGTCTGGTAGCTGCCGTTTAGCCAGCTGTAGATCTGCGCGCCTGCCAGGTCGAACTGGTAGGTGATCTCGGACTCGGTGCGGGGGTTCTTCTGGTAAGCCTTGCCCGTGGGGCTGCTGTCGTTGGTGTCGACCGGGTCCATGATCCCCACGGCGATCCGCAGGCCCTCCATGACCGGGGTACGGTAGGTGATCTGCGAGGTCGGGAACGGGTATGGGTAGCCGCTGCCGATGTTGCCGAACGACACCCCACCGCCATCGACAAGACCCAGCGTGTCACTGACCTGGCCGTAACCGGCGAGCAACTCGTCGAGCAGGATGTTCGAACGGGCGAACAGCCCGAAGTCCTTGCCGATGAGCACCTCGCCCCATTCGGGGTTGGCTACGGTGCCGTAGAACTGCCGGACATCGATGGCCGTGTCGGTACCGTTGCTTTCGCTGTCGTTGATGGTGACCCAGAACGAGGCACGGGCACCGAGCTTCAGGTCGTTGACCTGCTTGCCCATGTTGAAACCCAGGTAATTGGGCAGGAAACCCATTTTCACCCGGGACTGGCGGCGGTCGAATCGTTCACCTTCACGGTCGACCTTGCTGTTGACGTAGAACGCGTTGATATAGCCGTCGGTGGAAAAGGTGGTCTGATTCTGGTCGTACAGCATGATCTCGGCCTGCGCCAAGGGGCTCAGGCTGACAGCCGCGAGGCTGGCGATGGCAACTGCCAGGTACTGAGGCGGCAGATACTTGTTTTTGTTGTTGTGCATGGCGCGCTCCAAACGGGGACAGAGTGTCGGAGGCGATTATCGAAAGGTGGGTAGCGCTCAGAAACGCTGCTTTGGCGCAGTCTTGAGCCTGCTTGCGAAGGGCGTGCAAGGCCCGGTGGTTTGGGACCACTACGGGCTGTGCCGGGTCGTGCGACCTAGGGCTTACGCATCAATGATGGACACCGAAGACCGGCAGGCAGGTAGCCAAGCGTATGAATGGGAACGCCTACCAGCTGTGGCCTGCCTGGCCTCTGGCGGGTCAGGAAGCGAGCATCGATCCGCGCTGCGCACGTGCTGTGCTAAAGCGATGAGGTTGCTGCCAAGCCAGCATGGCCTGAACATCGGTAGCCGCTTGCTTGACCTTCTGCGTCCATTGGTCGTCCTGGGGGCACACCACTACCACGCGAAAACCATGTTCGAGCCCCTCGAGCCGTACACCGTCGGAGTCGTCCACATGCAGGTCGATGTCGAACGCCGAAGGCAGCTTGGACGGGGAATTGACCAGCCCCCGCTGGCCCAGCATATGCTGGTGGCGGTCGCTGTTGACCACGCCATCGACACGGATACCGTACAGCAGCAACCAGCGGCGGATATAGGCCGGCGTGCGTCCGGAGGATGTGTAGATCCACACGCTGCAACCCTGGCGGCGCAGGTCGCTGATCAGTTCGCGGGTACCGCTGCGCAGGGGCTCGCCCAGCCAGCGGTGGATGAAGCTCGGCAGCCGATTCGGCTCGGCTTCGGCGTGTTCGGGCAGGCAGGCCAAGGTATCGTCGATATCGAACGAGATGCGCACTTGGGCTTGACGTGTAGCGCTGTCGAGCACCGCTCGGCAGCGCTGCCAGGCTGATCCGCGACTCATCGAAGGCTCCTCTCGCGCAGGGGGGTTGGCAGGAAAAACGTGTCGGGCGCCGGTGCATGGGCTTCCAGGAACGCGGCGTACTTTTTCTTGATCTTGGGCAGCTCGTACAGCGCCTTGACGCCATGCTTGGCCGAGTTGCGGATGACTGACGAAGGATTGAAGTAGCCTTCGGCGTTCTCGAGCGACAACACGAATGGCGGCAAGCCTGCGCGCATCAGCAGATAGCTGACGATCAGCGAGCCGGTACGGTTATTACCTTCGATGAACAGCTGCGGCTTGCTGAGGATGCGCACGTATACACCGGCAGCCCGCTTCCATACCGAATCGCTGCCATAACCGCAGTACCAGTTGTACAAGTCCTTGATGCCGCCTTCGACGTTGTTGAAAAAATGGGCTTCGGTAGCGGCCAGGTGCGCGGCGAACTCCTCGCGACGGGCGGCGTCGCTGCCACAGAGCACGGTGGCATTGATTTCCAGCATCAGGTTCACCTGCTGCAGGTGAAACAGGTCGATGCCGCGCGCCACATAGTGATCGACCAGCGCGTAGCCCTCCAGCACGTTGCACAGCACCTCGTCCGTGAACGGGTCGCGAGGCTCGGTGAAGTGGCGGCTGAGCTCGGCAAAATGCGCCTGCACTTGGCGCAGGGCGTGCTCGACGGCATTGAGATCCAGGCGGGGTGTCGCTGGCATCGGATGTCCCTGAGTACGGTATTCGAGTAAAGGCAGCCGCGGGCCTGGGCCGTCCTGGCACTGGCGCGCGGGCGTTCTCAAGCGAGGGTCAGCTGAACTTGCCACTGATGTAGTCGGCGGTCAGCTGTTCACGAGGGTCTTGGAAGATCTGGGTAGTGGGACCCATCTCTACCAGATAGCCCGTGCGGGTGCCTTGGGAAATGTCGACCGAAAAGAACGCCGTGGTGTCGGCCACGCGAATGGCCTGCTGCATGTTGTGGGTCACCAGCGCAATGGTGTAATCCTTTTTCAACTCCACCATCAGCTCCTCCACCCGCCGGGTCGCGATCGGGTCCAGGGCCGAACAGGGTTCATCGAGCAACAACACTTCGGGCTCGGTGGCGATGGCCCGGGCAATGCACAAGCGCTGCTGCTGGCCACCGGACAGGGACAGGCCACTGACCTTGAGCTTGTCCTTCACTTCATCCCATAACGCAGCGCCTTGCAGGGCATGCTTGACCCGGTCGCCGATGTCGCCTTTGTAGCGGTTCAGGCGCAGACCGAAGGCCACGTTGTCGAAAATGCTCATCGAGAACGGGTTGGGCTGCTGGAACACCATGCCGATGTAGCGACGCACCACGACTGGATCGACCCCTTTGCCGTAGACGTCCTGCCCCAGAAAGTGCACATGGCCTTCGAAGCGAAAGCCCTTGACCAGGTCGTTCATGCGGTTGAGGCTGCGCAGCACGGTGCTTTTGCCACAACCGGACGGGCCGATGAAGCCAGTGATCTCGTTCTTGCGGATCGGCACGTGGCTGTCGCGCACGGCCATGAAGTTGCCGTAGAAGATCTTGTCCAGCTTGCAATCCATGACGATGGGGGTTTCGCTGGCCAGGGGAGCGGCTCTTTGGGCGGTGGATACGTTCACGTCGAATGCTCCCTATCAGTACTTGGGCTTGCCGAATACTCGGCTCAGAATGTTGATAACCAGCACGATCATTACCAGAACCAGCGATGCCGCCCAGGCGAGCTCCAACTGGTTGTCGAACGGCATGCCGGAGAAGTTGTAGATCAGCACCGCCAGCGAAGCGGTCGGGTTCATCACCGCCAGGCTGCCATCGTGGTAGATCCAGTAGTTGCTGAACAACGCGGTGAACAGCAGCGGCGCGGTTTCGCCGGCCGCCCGGGCCACGGCCAGCATGACGCCGGTCAGGATGGCTGGCAGGCCGGTGGGCAACACGATCTTCCAGATCACCTGGGCCCGGGTACAACCCATGCCGTAGGCGGCGTCCTTCATGATCTTGGGCACCATCTTCATGGCTTCCTCGGCGGTCAGGACCACGATTGGCAGCATCAGGACGGCCAACGCCACGCCGCCTGCCGGCGCCGAGTAGGTTCCGGTGGTCATCACCACCAGGGCATAGGCGAACACGCCGGCCAGGATGGACGGCAAGCCGGTCAGCATCCTGGCGGCGAAACGTGCGGCGTTGGCCAGCTTGCTGTCAGGCCCAAGCTCGGCCAGGAACACGGCCGCCAGGATGCCCACCGGCACAGCGATGGCCGCTGCAATGCCGACCATGACCAGGGTACCGGCCATGGCATTGCCGAAGCCGCCCCCCATTTCGAAGCCGGTTGGCGGCAGCTCGGTGAACACTTCCAGATTCAGCCGTGCGCCACCACGGGTGATGAGCATGTACAACACCGAAATCAGGGGCACGCTGGCCACCAGCGCGGCGAGCCAGGCCAATGTGGTCAGCAGTACGCTGCGCAGCGCCCGTCCTTCGAGCTTGCGCTGCAGGCTTGGCAGCGCGGCCACTGGGGTGGAGAGATCGGTCATCAGCGGTTACCTCGTTGCGCGTAGAGCATGATCATCGAGCCCAATACGTTCACCAGCAGGGTGATGAACATCAGCACCAGGGCGGCGTACATCAGCACTTGCACCTCATTCGGCCCGGCTTCGGGGAAGTTCAATGCCAGCAGCGCTGCCAGGGTATTGGCCGGCGCGAACAGTGACAGGGAGATGGTGTTGGCGTTGCCCACCAGCATCGCCAGGGCCATGGTCTCCCCTAGGGCGCGGCCCAGGCCCAGCACCAGCGAGCCAAAAATGCCGGTCGCGGCCGAGGGCACCATGACCTTGAGAATCGCCTCCCAGTGCGTCGTGCCCATGCCGTAGGCGGCTTGCTTGGTTTTCATCGGCACACTGGTCAGCGCGTCCTGGGAGACAGCGGCGATGGTCGGCAGAATCATGATCGCCAGCACCAAGGCTGCCGGCAGCAACCCCGGCCCGCTCAGGGACGTGCCAAAGAACGGGATCCAGCCCAGCTCGCTGTTGAGCCATGTGGTCAGTGGCCGTATGGCTGGAATCACCACATAGATGCCCCACAGCCCGTACACCACGCTCGGGATAGCGGCCAGCAGCTCGACAATGGTGCGAAAGACGGCCGCGAGCCTGGCCGGCAGGAAATCCTGGGTAAGAAAAATGGCCATGCTGACGCCGAAGAAACCGGCGATCAGCAAGGCGATGAATGCGCTGTACAGCGTCCCCCAGATGGCCGGAAGAATGCCGTACTTGCCTTGGTTGACGTCCCAGACGCTGCCCAACAACACATCGAAGCCATGCTCCTCGATGCCCGGCAAGGCCTTGCGCCCCACTTCGTAAACCAGTGCGAAGACCAGTGCCAGTACCAGCACAACCCCAATGCGGGCCAGCGCACGGAAGGTGCGGTCCACCAGCACGTCCTTGGCAGACGGCGGCCGGCAGGCGGAGTCGGGGTTATCCGGTAGGTCGAAAGGTGTGTTCATTGGCAGGTTCCGGGACAGGGTGCTGACACCCCCGGCGTGTCAGGCGCACGCCGGGGACGCCGGTATCACTTGATGTTGGCGGAGGCTTTGCGCACTTGCTCGACCACCGAGGGGGGCAGCGGGATGTAGCCCATCGAGTCGGCGATTTTCTGCCCTTCGGTGAGACTGTACTCGACCATCTCGCGCATGGCCTTGGCCTTGGCGGGGTTGCCATTGTCCTTGCGGAAGATCATCCAGGTGTAGGAGGTGATGGGGTAGGACTTGGCGCCGTCCGGATCAGGCAGCCAGGCTACCAGGTTTTCCGGCATGTTCACGGCGGCCAGGGCCTCGGCGCCGCTTTCGGCATTGGGCACCACGTACTGCCCAGCCTTGTTCTGCAATTGGGCGAAGTCCACCTTGGCCAGCTTGGCAAAACCGTACTCGATGTAGCCGATGGCGCCTGGGGTCTGGCGTACGGTGGCGGTCACGCCATCGTTTTTCGGTGACTTGATGAACTTGTCAGTAGCCGGCCAGTTGACGGTATTGCCCTCACCCAGTTCTTGCTTGAAGTCGGCATTGATGGCCGACAGGTGCTTGGTGAACACCGCTGTCGTGCCGCTGGAGTCGGCACGCACCACGACGGTGATGGGGGTATCGGGCAGCTTGAGCTCGGGGTTGGCGGCTGCGATCTGGGGGTCGTTCCAGCGCGTGATCTTGCCAAGGAAGATGTTGGAGTACACCTCGCGCGGCAGCTTGAGCCCTTTGGGGTTGCCTGGCAGGTTGTAGGCCAGCACGATCTCGCCGGCGGTCATGGGCAGCAGTTGCACGCCCTCACTGACCTTGGCCATGTCGGCCTCACTCATGGCCGAGTCGCTGGCAGCAAAGTCAACGGTCCTGTTCAGGAAATCCTGCACCCCGGCGCCGCTGCCCTTGGACTGGTAGTCGACGGTCACACCCTCGGATTTCTTGCTGAAGTCCTTGAACCAGGTCAGGTAGATAGGTGCGGGGAAGCTGGCCCCGGAACCGGTCAGGCGAATGTTTTCTGCGGCGATCGAAGCCGATGTGGCGCAAAGGGAGACCGCGACGGCGAGTGCAGCAGACTTCATCAGGCGTATCATTGAAAGCGCTCCGTGTGATGGCCGGCACACTTTGCATCAGCTGTGTTACAGCTTTGTGACCGCCGCATGGCAGCGAGCCCTTACCCACGCCAGGCCCTGACCTACGCCCTGTTGAACCGTAGCATCGGCAAGCCTGACGCTCACCTCCATGGAACGCTGACCGTTTGCCGCACTCACACCCTTTATCAGGGCAGCAGCCCGCACATCCCGAGCTGGAGGACAGACCTGCATGAAGAAGATCCTGATGGTGTTGACGTCCCACGATCAATTGGGTGACACCGGCAAGAAAACCGGCTTCTGGCTGGAAGAGTTCGCGGCACCTTATTACGCATTCGTGGATGCCGGAGCCGACGTCACGCTCGCCTCGCCAAAAGGCGGACAGCCGCCGCTGGACCCGAAAAGTGACGAAGACGATGCCCAGACCGAGGCCACCCGACGCTTCGCCAAAGACACCGAGGGCCAGGCTGCCCTGGCCGATACCGTACCCCTTGGCGAAATCGACCCCTATGATTTCGACGCCGTGTTCTATCCAGGCGGCCACGGCCCCCTGTGGGATCTGGCCGAGAACCAGGACTCGATCGTGCTGTTGCAAGCCTTTTATGCCTCCAACAAGCCCATCGCAGCGGTATGCCACGCCCCAGGTGTTCTGAAGAACGTCAAAGCGCCTGACGGTCACCCTGTCGTAAAGGGCAAAAAGGTCACGGGCTTTACTAACAGTGAAGAGCAAGCTGTGGGCCTGACCGACGTCGTTCCGTTTCTGGTGGAAGATATGCTACGTGACCATGGGGCGAACTACGCCAAGGCCGAGGACTGGGCAAGCCATGTGGTCGAGGATGGGCATTTGATCACAGGGCAGAACCCGGCATCGTCAGAGGCAACTGCCAAGGCATTGCTGAAACGGGTAGCCCAGGAACCCGGCGCCTGACCCCTATTTCTGCGCTGGTGAAAAGGCAACTGCTCAGAGACGGAATTTTTTGCTACAGCCCGAGGTCATAACGGTAGCGCACAGCTATCGCTTGCACCTCTGGCTGCAAGCCTACATCGGATGTTCCCTTTATTCAGCGTGCGCAGAGCCAGAGTATTGCCATGAAAACGTGCGAATTCCCCAGCTGTCCAACCGTTCTGCTGGTTGAGGACGAACCTATCATCCGTGAGCTGATCGCCATCGCCCTTGAGGATCTGGGCGTAGCGGTAACCAGCGTGGAAACAGCACAAGAAGGTCTGGAAATTACCTCGCGCTCTGCATTTTCGATGCTCCTGACCGATGTCCGCACCCCTGGCGCGGTCAACGGCCTGGAGTTGGCCTATCAGGTCGGCCAGTCGCAGCCTGACACTCGCATCGTGGTCATGAGTGGTTATCACGACCCTTCAAGCCACGCCCTACCCTCTGGCGCCGTGTTCCTGCCCAAACCCTGGACCCTGGATCATTTCATTGGCGTGATCAGTGATCAGCTTGCGCGTTCAACGTCGCTGCGGGCGCAGCCAGCGGCATGATTAAGTTCCAAGGCTTTTGCAGCAGTCAAATGCTGCAAAGTAAACCCGGCAACTGCAGCCACTGGTGTACACGGCGGATGAGTCGTGACACGCGATTCTTCCAGCCTGCGCCATGTTTAACTGGCAAGCGTTTGGAATCAAGCCCACCTGGAAAGGTCTTCTAGCTCTTCACTGATACGCTGTTTGTCGACAAGCCTCACCCATCGTTAGGCTGAAATTACCCCCGCCCCACGCGCCTAGTGCGTTGATGCGTTGCGTATATGAGAAGAGCCGGCTTCAAGCCCTGAACACCATACAGCAGGCTCACCCCGTCCTACACAACCCTGCAACTAGAACACAAAACTCCAAACGGCATGGAATCACTTTGCTGTCCATTGCTCTGCACATCAACGCGGGCGCTAGGCGAACGCTTTTCAGCGACACGTTTGAAACACCCCACTAGGGCACGCCGTAATGGGTCAACCGCTCCCACTGATAATGTACATGGCCAGCAAACGTCGGATGCTTTTCGATAAATTCAAGCGTATAGGGTAGCGACATTCCGAGGCGCATGGCGTATTGATTGTACCCGATGAAGAGGGTGCCCCGAGGCCATCCGTCAACGCGTTTACCGCATATCTGTGGATAATCACTGTTCTGCTCGTAAAGGTCCAGGCTATAGCGGGATAATGTTTCCATCCCTTGTGTCAACCGTGTAGCGTATTCTTGGTAGAGATCAACCCCTTGAATGCGTGCCGTCTCCGCAACATTGATCAGTGCTGCGACACCATAGCCTGAGTGAGGCAAGTCTCTACAAAATTCCATCGGCATGCCGCTAATGAGTCGGGTGGGGTTACCCCATTTCTGCATGACTTCGTTATAAGAGCGTCCAAACCACACTGCGTCCAAGGGTCGCGCTCCGTCCCACGGCAGATAGATATAACTGCCCAGCAATGATTTCCACTTGCTGAGTGCTTCATGGAAGCCCTGCTCATCCTTAGTGAAGATTGCTATATTAACCAAGGCTTCTACAGCACTGGCCTGCCAGTTACTGTTGTTTTTGAAGTCATTACCGGTACTAGGCAGAAACATCTGGCTGGCATACGGTCGGTATTGCTCCCTAAACATTCTCGTCACAGCATCCTTTTCAACCTGCGGCCAGCCCCCATAGCTATACTTGACGATCTCCGCTGCACGGGTAAACAATTGAGCGGCCCATGAGGCTTGCAGGCGCCTGTTATTGCCCGTATGCTGCTCTAACGTTTCAGTCCAGGCTTTGAAGATTTCCCGTACATTTTCGGCATATGCAGGGTCCCCTGTATAACGCCACAACAGCGCTTGCAAGTAGGCAGCCTGAGCATCCCGGATTTCGTCCGAGCACCCGTAATCCGGTACAGAATACGCACCGCAGTGAACAATGCTCCAAGGCCTAGCCCGATAATTTCTGTCAGCCAACGGTGACGCCAAAGCAGCGTGCATGGATGTCGCCCAAGGCTCGAGATGCTTGTGGTCACGCACATACCGCAACTGCACCTCGGACGTCAGTATTCCAGGGTGAACAAAGTTAAAATCCGCCTGCGCGCCTGCGCTGAACGCGCAAAGCAAACATGCCCCGACACTACAGTAGATTCGCATTTTGCGCCCAACCCTTGCATTCAGAACTCAGAGCTAGACGTTAGCAAGTTGCCTTGAATTACACGACTGACAAAATTATCAGGTCAAAGCGCTTGAGCGACTGAATGTTCTAGCAGGGCATGTGCGAAAAATACTTGTTTAAGCAGTGGGCGAATGTTGCATGCGAACCGAATCATCCATTTGTTGAATGACCGAAGCCTTTTGATGCTCGCTGCAATGACCTGTCAACCAGTTGTCGAAGATCCCGCCACTGCTGCCAAGCGATCAGTTGGAGACGTCTCATCTCGTCTGCTTGGCTTAGCAATTCCTCGCGGTAGGCACTGGGGCAGGCGTTGCGTAACGCGTGATCATCGAAGGTCGAGAACCAACGGTTGATTGCCTCCAGGTGCATCAGGTCATTGGTAGGCTGCTCAATGAATGCCGTCATGCCAGTTTCCCTGTGCTCGCTTTTTCAATCGAGCCCAGGGAGCAACCAATGGTTCACTTTGATCGGGGCTCTAGCGAGCCGACCTCACACAATACCCGTATGCCCATCGAGTACCTGCCGCACACGGCGTGCCAGATCATGGGGCTGGCAGGGCTTGGAAATCACATCGAATTCAGAGCCGCCGATGTCGGTGCGTTCAATCGAGTTTTCCGCGTAGCCGGTCGTGAGCAGCACCTTGATCTGCGGCTGCAAACGACGCACCTCGCGCGCCAGCATCACCCCATTCATGCCCCCGGGCATGATCAGGTCGGTGAACAACAAGTCATAGCGCTCACCTGCTTCGATGAGTTTTAGCGCTTCGCGTGCGTTGAGCACCATGTCGGCGTCATAGCCATAGTTTTCCAGCACCATTTTGGCCAGCTCGGCGACATCAGGGCGGTCTTCGACAATGAGAATCCTCTCGGTGCCGGAACTGCGTTCAACCAGCTTCACGGGCTTTTCCTGAATCGGGCTGGCTTCGTCCACCGGGAAATACAAGCGCAGCGTGGTGCCTTCGCCCTCTTCGGTGTAGATCCGGGCAGCACCACCGGACTGACGCGCGAACCCGTACACCATGGACAGCCCTAGCCCTGAACCCTTTCCCTCCTCCTTAGTGGTGAAGAAAGGGTCCATGACACGGTCTCGAATGCTGGCAGGCATGCCGATGCCATTGTCGGTAATGGAGATGCTCACGTAACTGCCTGGCAACAGGCCATCGAAGGACAGATTGATGTCGCTTACATGCACGTTCCGCGTTTCGATGAATACATGGGGTCGTTTGCGGCCGATCAGGGCGTCCCGGGCGTTCATGAAGATGTTCAACAGCGCCACTTCGGCCTGGGTCGGGTCGATGCGACAGTTGCGCAAGTGCTCTTCCAAGTCGTATTCGACCGTCACCTCGGCACCGAAGGTGCGCTCGATGATAGGGACCACGTCATCGAGCAGATGATTGAGGTTGAGCACCCGGCCGTGCAATTTCTGCTTGCGAGCAAAGGCCAGCAACTGCTTGGTGAGGGTGCTGGCACGATCGACCGCCGTTTGCGCGTGCCCGACGCTTCGGCGAATGCGACTCAGGTCAGGCTGCGCCTTGTCGGTCTCGCTGGCCACCAGCCCCATGTAACCGCCCATCACTTGCAGCAGGTTGTTGAAGTCGTGGGCAATGCCGCCCGTCAACTGACCCAGGGCTTCCATCTTCTGCGCCTGACGCAGCGCATCCTCGGCATCGCGACGACGGCTGACGTCCAGCTGCGAGGCGAAGAAGTAGATCAGGTCGCCACGCTCGTTGAAAATCGGCGAGATGAACAGCGCATTCCAGAAACTGGAGCCGTCCTTGCGGTAATTGAGCACTTCAGTGGCGATGTCCACGCGCTTCTCGATCGCCTCACGGATGGCGTCGACCACTGTCCGCTCGGTTTCCGGGCCCTGCAGGAAGCGGCAATTTCGCCCCATGATTTCACCGGCGTCATAGCCGGTCATTTCCAGAAACGCACGGTTGGCAAAGATGATAGGATTGTCGTCGCGGCCGGGATCGGTCACGATCATGGGCATGCGCGTCGTTTGCACGGCAGCAAAAAACATGTCGTGCGGCAGGTTGGATATGTCTCCGGTCGCCTGATTGCTGACGCGGGCCTTCTTGTCCGTCACGTGACTCTCCTGGTTGGGCAATGGTGCAACTGGTCACTTCTTGACAACGCCAAGCGGCAAATTGCTCCACCAACAGGGGCTGCTTACGAAACTATTGTTCAATGGCCAATGTCGATTCGTCATCTAGAGCCTACGCTTGCTGTTAAGCGGTAGCGTGAACTGCCGACGATGGCCAAGCATGCCCTACCCACCCTGCCACGGATGCTGCACAGCCTCTTGGAAAGCCATGACCTTATCTAAGCGTAACAACGTGCGCATTGCGGGCGCAGGCCCTGTCACGTTGATCTTCTCCCACGGTTTTGGCTGCGATCAATCGATGTGGAAGTACCTTTTACCGCATTTTCAAGCGCGCTTTCGCACCGTGACCTACGATCTGGTCGGCGCCGGGCAGTCGGACCTGACTGCCTATGATCGCGTTCGCTATGACTCCTTGGCAGGTTATGCGACGGATCTGAACGAGATAATCACCGAATATGGCCAAGGCACCGTGATTCTGGTCGGCCACTCGGTCAGCGCCATGATTGGCGCACTGGCGGACAGGCAGCAACCGGGTCGCATTGCGGCCCATGTGATGGTGGGTCCTTCCCCGTACTATATCGACGATGGTGATTACATTGGCGGTTTCACGCATCAGGATATCCACGAACTGCTTGAAACCCTGGACAGCAATTACCTGGGCTGGTCGAGCACCATGGCGCCGGTGATCATGGGGGCGCCCGGCCAGCCCATGCTGAGCGAGGAGCTGACCAACAGCTTCTGCCGCACCAATCCAGACATCGCGCGGCAGTTCGCACGTGTCACGTTCCTGTCTGACAACCGGCTGGATGTGCAAGGCTTGCCTACACCTGTACTGATTCTCCAATCCATCGACGATCTTATCGCCCCGGTTTCCGTGGGCCAGTACCTCAATGCAGTGCTACCCAACAGCACGCTGTGCCTGATCGACAACATCGGCCATTGCCCGCACATGAGTGCCCCTACAGCCTGTTCCCAGGCCATGGATGCTTTCCTGCAACCCTGGGCACCGGGGCCATGACGGGGGCAGGCGAGACACCGCCTGTCGACGTGTTGTTCGAAGGGGCACCCTGCGGTCTGGTAGTCACCACTGAGACCGGAATGATCGTGAAGGTCAACCAGACCTTCTGCAAATGGTTGGGCTACGCGCCCGAGGACCTGGCGCAGTGCAGGTTTCAGGAGCTGTTGACCATGGGCGGACGCATCTTCCATCAGACCCATTGGGCGCCACTGATGAGAATGCAGGGTTCGGTGGCCGAGGTGAAGCTCGAGGTCCGGCACCGCGCCGGTCACGTCATCACCATGTTGCTCAATGGCGTGCGCCGTCAATATGCCCACGGCGTGTTCCACGAACTGGCGTTGTTCGGCACCATCGAGCGTGATCGCTACGAGCGTGAATTACTTACCGCCCGGCGCCGAGCCGAGCAATTGCTGGCGCAGACCACTGAGGCCGAAGCTGCATTGCAGCAGGCCAAGGCTGAACTGGCCGACGCCTACCAGAGCGCCCAACGACGTGCAGCCTTTGCCGAGCAGATGGTCGCCATCGCCAGCCATGACCTGAAAAACCCGCTAACCGCGATCAAGATGGCTACGCAGTTGCTCGAACGCGGCGAGCACAGGGACAAGGAAAGACGCCTGCTGGGCAGTATCAGCCATTCCTCGGAACGCGCCAGGCGCATGATCGCTGACCTGCTCGACTTTGCCTCGGTCAGAATTGGCCAAGGCATTACCATCCGCCGCCAACCGATAGACCTGTGTTCAACGGTCGATCAGAGCGTAAACGAATTGAGAGTCGCCTTCGCCCAGGCGCGCATTCGTCACCTTTGCAAAGGCAAAGGGCAACTTGCACTGGACCCGGATCGCGTGCAGCAGATGATTGGCAATCTGGTGGCCAACAGCGTGGCCTATGGTGACCTCGCTCACCCGGTCACCATTACCACTGACCTTCATGAGCATGGCGCCGTGGTCAGCGTACACAACCATGGCCCTTGCATTCCCGACACCTTGCTTACGTCCCTGTTTGCGCCCATGACCCGGGGCACGGACCATGCCGACTCGGTACGCTCTGTCGGGTTGGGGTTATTTATCGTGAGCGAGATCACCCTGGCCCATGGTGGCGATATCACCGTCGATTCGGACGCCGCACTTGGTACCACCTTCACGATACGCCTGCCGTTACTGGCAGCCTGAACAAGGACGGTCCGGCATACACCGGTCAAGCTTTCGACCTGAACTTTTGCTTACCTTGTGGTTTCACCTGCATAGCACACCCGCCTTCGCAGGAGTTGAACCATGAGAGCATTGACGTACCACGGTGCACAGGATGTAAGGGTCGACACGGTGCCGGACCCCATCCTGCAAGAGGCTGACGACATCATTCTGAGAGTCACGGCTACCGCTATCTGCGGGTCTGACCTGCATCTGTATCACGGCAAGATCCCACAAACCGAACACGGCGACATTTTTGGCCACGAGTTCATGGGGGTCGTCGAGGACGTCGGCCGCGCGGTGACCAATGTGCAAGTTGGCGACCGCGTGGTGATTCCGTTCGTGATCGCCTGCGGCGGCTGCTTCTTCTGCCAGCACGACTTGTTTGCCGCCTGCGAGACGACCAATACCGGCCGCGGCGCCATCATCAACAAGAAAGTCATTCCACCCGGTGCAGCGTTGTTCGGCTACAGCCATTTGTATGGTGGCATCCCGGGTGGCCAGGCGGACTATGTACGGGTACCCAAGGCCAATGTAGGCCCCTTCAAGGTGCCGACCTCGCTGTCCGACGACAAGGTGCTGTTCTTGTCGGATATTCTGCCCACCGCCTGGCAGGCGGTGACCAACGCGCAAGTGGGCCAGGGGTCGACAGTAGCTATCTACGGTGCGGGCCCCGTGGGCCTGTTGAGTGCGGCCTGCGCCCGCATGCTGGGCGCTCAAAAAATTTTCCTGGTCGATGACAACGACTACCGCCTGACGTTTGCCCGTGACACCTATGGGGTAGTGCCAATCAATTTCGAGCAGGACGATGACCCTGCCGACAGCATCATTCGGCTGACCCCAGGCATGCGCGGCGTTGATGCCGTCATTGATGCAGTGGGCTTCGAGGCCAAGGGCAGCACCACCGAAACCGTCATGACAGCCCTCAAGATCGAAGGCAGCAGTGGCAAGGCGTTGCGTCAATGCATTGCTGCCGTGCGGCGCGGCGGGGTGGTCAGCGTCCCTGGGGTGTATGCCGGGTTCATCCACGGCTTCCTTTTCGGGGACGCGTTCGACAAGGGCCTGACGTTCAAGATGGGCCAGACCCATGTGCAGAAGTTCTTGCCAGAACTGCTTGAGCACATCGAGGCTGGCCGGCTGCAACCTGAACTGATCGTGACGCACCGGTTGGCGCTTGAGGAAGCGGCAATGGGCTACAAGATGTTCGATCAGAAAAAGGATGATTGCCGCAAGGTGATTCTGGTACCTGGGGCGGCAGCGGGTACGTTGGCGCCTGAGATAGCGATCTAAGCGGCACCGAGCCTTGTCAGGGCCTGGCCCACTGCCCAGCGGGCCAGGCCAGACCTCAAGGGTGCATCAGGGTGATCAGGGCCTTGACCAGCGTCTGTTGATCAAACGGCTTGCTCAGCACCATGCCGCCGTGGGCAGGCCAGCTCTGCTGCCCAGGCGCGGGCGGTGCGTATCCCGTGATGAACAACACCGGTAGCCGCGGCCGTGTTCCCCTGGCAACGTCCACCATCTTCCTGCCGTCCAGCCCGCCAGGCAGCCCGACATCGGTGATCAACAGGTCGATTCGAGTGTCCGAGCGCAGCAATTGCAAGCCTGCCAGGCTGTCGGCTGCTTCGATGACGACGTAGCCCATACCACTGAGCGTTTCATTGACATACAGGCGAACTGACGCTTCATCGTCCACCAGCAATACAGTTTCACCCGGCCGCGCCCGATGACTCACCACAGGGGCCACGCTGTCGCTGACCACTCGGGCAGGCCCACCGTGACTGGGTAGTTGCATAAACACCCGAGTTCCTTGCCCTGGTGCCGAATCGATATGCACATGCCCGCCGGTCTGGCGGGCGAAACCGTACACCATCGAGAGGCCCAAGCCTGTCCCCGCACCCAGCGGCTTGGTGGTGAAGAATGGCTCGAACGCCCTAGAGAGGGTCGCGGCGTCCATACCAATGCCCTCATCCGTGACGCATATGCTCAGGTAATCGCCCGAAGCGATCTCCGGGTCCGCATCACCGTCGATGCGTTGGTCTGCGGTCTGAATGCAAATCCGGCCATTCCCGTCCATGGCATCGCGCGCGTTGATGCAGAGGTTCAGCAATGCATTCTCGAGCTGGGCGGGATCGACCAGGCAGGTGTGCAACGAAGCGGACAACTGGACCTCCAGCTTCACGCAGGGGCCTACCGTACGGCGCACGAGCTCAGCCATGCCATCAATCAGCGCATGGACATCGGTCTGCACGGGCACCAGGGTTTGGCGCCTTGCAAACGCCAAAAGTCGGTGCGTCAACGCGGCGGCCTTGCGAGTAGCCCCGTAGGCCACGGTCATGTAACGTTCCACATCCTCAAGACGACCCTGTGCCAAGCGAGACCTGATCAGATCAAGACTGCCCGAGATGCCCGCCAACAAGTTGTTGAAGTCATGGGCAATGCCCCCAGTCAACTGCCCTACTGCTTCCATTTTCTGTGCCTGGCGCAAGGCGGCTTCAGCCTCTTCCCGTTCAGCTACCGCCTGGGCGATACGCGCCTCAAGTGTCCGGTTAAGCTCAAGTAGTTGCTCTTCTGCCTGCCGGCGGGCGGTGACGTCGATCGAAGAGCCAACCAGGCCGATCGCCTCCCCTTCGTCACTGAGCAGCGGCGCCTTGACCGATAGCCAATACGTGGCCGAGCCGTCTGGCATGTCCACCCGCTCTTCGACCTGGACGGCCGTCCCGCCGGCCATCACACGCTGATCGGTTTCCATCACCTGCCTGGCCTGTTCCTTATCCTCTAGGAACTCAAGGTCGGTCTTGCCCAGGTAAAACTCAGGCGGCTTGCCGATCAGCTGCGTGGCGCCATGGTTGGCCACCAGCATGCGCCCTTCCAGGTCCTTGGCATATACAACGCCGGGGACCGCGGCAGTGAAGGTACGCAGCAACGTGGACATACGGTCGCGTTCGGCCTGCGCCTTGCGACGCGACTCGATGTTCATCAGCACGCCAGGAAAGCGCACCGCAACGCCCTGCTCATCGAGCTCGACCCGACCGTTGGCTTCAACCCAGCGATAGCAGCCATCGTCCTGGCGGACCCGGTATTCACAGCGAAACGGACCGCCCAGGGCCATGGCCGCCTGGATGGCTTGCGCGACGCGTTCACGGTCATCGGGATAGATGGAGGCAAATGCTTCCGCCAGAGGCATACCTGTCAGGCATCTGGCCAGCGGCAAACCAAACGAATGCGAGAATCGCTCATCGGCCGTCACCCTGTCATTGGGTATATCCCACACCCATGTGCCGATGATCGCACCCGCATCCAGCGCAAGCTGCAACCGTTCTGCGGTTAGCGCGGCATCATCCTGGCCACTGGTAGCGACACCAGCGGTACGTTGATTCATCGATCGACCTCGAACTTCCTGAAAACAAGCATCGGCTACAGGCACGCTATTAAGCGCAAAAGACGCCTATGATGAGCCTCACGCACAAGAGTTGGAAGGTCTGGTTTTCACGCCAGTTGAATAAATATGGCGTATGACCCGAGCAATACCCAGCATACGAGGAAAATCCAGGGTGTACGCAGCGAGAACAGCAAAGACTTGCGATGGCCGGCCTGGGAAGTCTCGGTTTCGCTAAATAATGGCGATTCGTCGTAAGCCAGCCCCATCATGGGTTCGCTTCGCAGCAGATGACTTTGCTTGAGTTGCCAATGCTCGATGATCTTGTAGGCAGCGTGAATACCTGGCCAGGCGTTCAGTGAACTGAGTACACCAAGCAGCGCCAAAAAGGGCGGCACCACCAGCGTGAACATTTCGCCCCAGCTCTGATTGGTATTGCCCATGGCTGAGGCATACGCAATGACTAAAAAGGACTGGGCGGCCAGGTAAGCATCCGTACGGTTAGCAAGGATACTCGTCTCGTACTGGATTTCCTGTCGGTAGAAGTCCAACCGCTCCTTGGGCGAGCCGAACATGCGAGCATTATGCTCCTGGATTTCGTGCTCTGGGGTGGCTGGGGTGATAATACGTGGCACAGTACGGCTCCTAGAAACTATCCATGGCCAGGGTGAGTGCCCATGCACGGGTCAACAGCATTGGCTGCCGTAGACATCGCGCGATGTAGCAAAGCTGGCTGAACATTGGTTTACGGCTTGTGCGCAGGCACATCCCTTGCGGTCTTCTGCGCCGTAGTGTCCTGCTCGGTGCCCGTAGACCCGTCTGGGCGCTGAGCGTCGTTGTCTCGCTCTTTTTCGCCCGTGGTGCGCGCTTGCTCCACGCGCTTGGCGTCCTGCTCATTCGATGTGCTCATGAAGACACCTCAGCCTTTGCTATGTTCAGGGGAAGAGGGTCCAGTACCGCGTTTGATGCCACGCGGTCCCCAGATACCCCAGATCGCCAGACCCGCCACAGGCAGAGCCAGGAGCAACAGGGCCCAGGCCGCCTTTGTGGCATCGGTCTTGTCGCTACGAAACACACTGACGATGGCCCACAGGTCCACCAGTAGGATCAGGACCGCCACGGCGATCCAGAAGTACGTCACAGGCTCGTTCATAACCGCTCTCCCTTTTGATCGGTTTCTCAACCTTCTTTAAAAAGGAAGCCTGGAAGTCCCGCTAAGTTCAGCTCGATTGCTGCACGATGGACGGGCGGACGCACTTGCAGTGAACCAACAGCGTAGCGCTCGCGTCCACTGCAAAATGCTGCGCGAGTTACAGGTATGGCCATCGACGCGATTGAGTCCGTCTTCGAGTACTTGAAAAAACATGACCTAGTTTTGACCACTGCCGAATCCTGCACCGCAGGCGCCATGGTAGCGGCATTGGCCGCTCTGCCAGGTACCGCCGAGGTGCTCGAAAGCGGCTACGTTGTCTATTCCCCCGCTGCCAAACAACGCTTGCTGGGCGTTAGCCCGGTGACTATCGAGCGTTATGGCCTGACCAGCGAAGCGGTTGCATGGGAAATGGCATTAGGCGCATTGAAAGACAGCGACGCGACCGTTGCCATTGCCACCACAGGGGTCGCAGGACCTGCCGCGCAAGGCAAAATTCCGCCCGGTACGCTGTGTTTTGCCTGGGCGTTCGCCGGAGAGCCGCTTGCCGTTTTCACCGCCACCCAACGCTTTTTTGGCGAGCGTGACGAGGTGATGCGCCAGGGGGCGGCCTATGGACTGTCGCAACTGGCGCATTATCACCAACGTTGGCTACGCGGCGAACGGGCCTGATCACACCTAGATGAACGAGTACCCGATGACTTCCAAGCATTACCCAGCACCCGAAGGCGCCTTTGCCCATCACCGCTTTGGGCGCGCCGGACGCTTCAAATGGCTTGCACTTTTACTACCACTGGGCTTGGCGATCGCCATGGTGCCTGCCAGCCCTTGGTTGATCGATGCCAGGGCGACCAGTGCTGATGGCAAGGTACAGGTGCACTACAAGCGACTAGGTCGCAGCGCAAGCCCTGTCGAGCTATCGATCAGCGTGAAGGGAACGCCGAGCAAGCCGGTTTGGGTACAACTAGGCGGAAGCATGCTTCAGGAAGCCAGTATCGAAACCGTGCAACCGCAGCCGCTGCGCACTCAAACTCAAGGCAAGGCGATGCTCATTGAAGTGGCGACCGACGAAGCAGGAATGGCCACTGTTCACCTGACCGTGCGCAATGACGCACCAGGCCAGGTTACAGGCCACGTGAGAGCCGGCGCCAACAGCGCCGTGCGACTGTCGACATTCTTGTACCCGTAGCCCTGTACGGTTCGGTACAGACGCTTGGACACGCCGGGGCATATGCCACCGGCGTGCAGCTGGTCGAATTCAGGACTTGTCAGTGGCAACCGCAAATTTCTTCATGTCCACCGGGGGCGCGACGAACTCCGGACCTTTGCCCGAGACTCGCCACCGCACGTTGGTCAACCCATAGCGCTCGGCCATGGGACGGCTGACTTTCTTGATCTTGTGCTGACCGAACCGCGGAATGATCCCGACACCTGCATCGCAGCTAGCCCAGTGCCAGGCCTCGGCGTTGTCCATGCGTTCCAGTCGAATGATGAAAGTCCTGAATTCTCCGTGTAGCTCGTACTCGATTACATACAGTTGTTGTCCTGCCATTGGACTCTCCTCCATCAAACTCAGCCTAATGGAGCCAAAGGCGTAACAAAAGATTCCATTTATTTTATCCCGACAGTCATCCTCTTGCCGTTGCCCACGTGATGACGAACTGTTCTCGCTTCGCTTCAGTCACATCAGTACCAATGGTGCAGGAGCTGCAATGTGGAAGACGTATCTGAAAGCCCGCGGCAATGTGCCGAGCCCCAGCGGGACGCCGGTGGATGGCTGATGCTGGAGCAGTATGCAGCCCTTGGCGATGGGCGCTCGGTAGCGCTGGTAGGCCTGGACGGCTCCATCGACTGGTGGTGCGTGCCGCACATGGATTCGCCCCCTCTGTTCGATCGACTGCTCTCGCCCAGGACCGGCGGTTTCTTCGCCATCACCCCGACCCAGCCCTATCAGGCAAAGCGTCGGTATCGCCCCGGCAGCAACGTGGTGGAGACCGAGTACATCACTGCAACCGGCCGGGCGCGGTTGACCGAATCGCTGAACAGTGGGCCTGCCGGGCGCCTACCTTGGGCGGAACTGGCCCGTCGTATCGAGGGCATCGAAGGGTCGATCGCATTCGAAATCGCCATCGATTTCGGCACCCAGGCCGACACGGTGAGCCCGTACCTGACGCCCAACGACAACGGCTGCGTTTTTCACGCGGGCCATATTCTCGGGATGTTCCTGCATGACCAACAGCTCAGCGTGCGGCGCAAGGACGATATGGGCGTGCGCGCCACGCTCGACACCTCGCCCGGGCAACGTACTGTAGTGGCCTTGATCGCGGGACACGACGAGCCCTTGGTGGTGCCGCCACTCAGCTTGATCGATGACCGAATCGACGGCTCTGATCGCGAATGGCGGCAGTGGTCGCAAAGCCTCATCTATGAAGGTCCCTACCAGTCAGTGGTGGTACGCAACGCGCTGGCGCTCAAGCTGCTGCTGTCATCGCCCAGCGGTTCGATCATGGCGGCTGCCACCACCTCCCTGCCAGAGCGCATCGGCGGCACCAAGAACTATGACTACCGCTTCGCATGGGTGCGCGATGCCGGGTATACCATCGAAGCCTTCCTCGGCATTGGCGCTCAGCCTGAAGCCAAGGCGGCATTTACCTGGTTGCTGCGCAGGCTGGCCGAGCATGGCGCGCAGGTCTTCTACACCCTGGACGGGGCCATGGGCGAATGCACACGCGCCATCGACCTGCCGGGCTACAAGCAATCGCCGCCCGTAGTGGGTAACGATGCCCGCGACCAGTTACAGCACGGCGTATTCGGCGACATATTCGAAACTGCCCGTTGCTTCATCGACACCGGCAACATCCTGGACGGCAGCAGTGCGATGCTGCTGTCACGCCTGGCAGATCAATGCGCCGACCAGTGGCGCCAGCCGGATGCCGGTATCTGGGAACTGCCAGAAACGCGGCACTACACCTTGTCGAAGATCAGCTGCTGGCAGGCCCTGAGCCGGGCCATCGAACTGGCCGACGGCGGGCATCTGCCCACTACCTGCCGGCAGCGCTGGGCGCGCGAGCGTGACCGTGTTTTCGAGTGGATCGAAAACCACTGCTGGCATGAGGCCCGCCAGGCGTATGTGTTCTACCCAGGCAGCGACAGGCTGGACGCAGGCATCGCCCTGGCGGTGCGCTTCGGCTATCCGGCGCCCGAGCGGCTGCAGAGCACCCTGGACGCTGTGCAGCACAGCCTGTCGGCCGGACCTTTCCACTATCGCTACAGCGGTGCGGTCGAGGAAGAAGGCTGCTTCCTGGCGTGCACGTTCTGGCTGGTGGAAGCCTGGGTGCTGCTCGGTCAGCACCAACGGGCGCAGCACGCCTATGAAGCTGCCCTACAAGGCCTTGACCATGGCGCAGGCATCTATTCAGAGATGATCGATCCTGATACCGCCGAGTACCTGGGCAACCTGCCGCAAGGCCTCACGCACCTGGCGGCGCTACGCGCAGCGTTGGCACTGGGTGGTCGCGCACCGTGTCGATAAGGGGACACGCCAGGCAGGTCATCTGTGCAGCGGAACTGATGGCCTGGCGCTTGACTCAACCCATGGCAACCGTGATTACAACAACCTGCAGAGGTGATCCATGAACGCCATCGAATTGCTGACCCAGGACCATCAGTTGGTCAAGAAACTGCTTGAAGAGCTGTCTTCGACAACAGAGCGCGCAGTGAAAAAGCGTGCCGACCTGCTGGAACGCATCAAGCAGGAAGTCACCATTCATACCGCCCTGGAAGAGGAAATCCTTTACCCAGCCATCAAAGAAGCTGGTGGTAAGGAAGAAGAAAAGATGTACTACGAGGCCAAGGAAGAGCACCGTACCGTCGATTCACTGGTGCTGCCTGACCTTGAAGGCACAGACACCGGCACGGTCGAGTTCGCAGGGCGGGTCAAGGTGATGAAAGAGTTGTTGGAGCACCACATCGAGGAAGAAGAAAGCGAGCTGTTCCCCACGGCACGCAAGCTGCTGGGTAAGCAGCAACTCGAGGAGATGGGCCAGGCGATGATGGCGCAGAAGAAATTGCTCAAGGGCAAGTCGGAACAGCGCGCCGCGTAATCAAGCCTGCGCGCCCTCAGGGGCGCGCAGCTCGCCCGTTATTCTGCCGGCGACTCGGCATCAACCATCGGCGGTACTGGGGCCAGGGCAAAAGCCCTGCGCTGCTCGGATCGACGCGCGAACGGCCGAGCGGGCAGTGGTTCGAGTCGTTGCGGTGTACCGGTTTCAAGCGCTCGCTTGATTGCCTCGACTACCCGTACATCACGCCACCCCTCTTCCCCATCGGGTTCGGGCGCAACGTTGTTGAGGATACAATCGGAGAAATAGGCCGTTTCCCCAGCAAATTGGTCCACCACAGGGTTGACGTGCACACGCGTCTCGCCATCGATGGTGGCCCTGTAGCTGATCGCAACCCCTTCCCCATAACCGAAGCACGGCGAAGCCTCGATCTCGCCCTTGGTGCCCAATAGCTGGAACCGCTCGGTAGACGGCAAGGTATAGCTGACGGTGAACTGCGCCAGCCGCTCGTCTTCGAAGCGCAGGCTCACGGTGACCGTATCCCAGGTATCCATGGTGCTGCCAGGCGATCGAACACCCATGGCCGAGACTTCGATGGGTTCGGCGTTGAACAACTGGCGCACCATGTTCAGGGGATAGGGGCCCATGTCCGGTACCGGCCCGGCCTCGAAACCATTCTGGGCACGGTGGTTATTAGGTTTGACACGCTGCGTGAAGATGGATGTGAACAACCTGGGATCGCCGAAATCGCCCTTATGCACGCGCTCGATCATGTCCAGCGTGCCCGGCTCGCAGTGCAGGCGGTAGGCAACCATCAGCTTGGCACCCGTGCGTTTCGAAACCTCGATCATGGCTTTGCAATCGGCTTCGCTGATGCCCATGGGCTTTTCGAGCAACACATGGATACCGGCTTCGAGGGCCGGCAATACGAACTCACGATGACGGAAATTGGGCGTTGCAATGTACAGTGCGTCCACCTCCCGCGCAGCGAGCATCTGAGCATACTGGTCGTAATGGTAGGTGCGCAGGGCATACCGCTCGCCCAACTGCCGGGCTTTTTCCTCATCTCCGGTGACCAGGACGGTAATTTCCGAGTTGTCGGTTTGCCCGATACCGGGCATGAACGCACCCTGGGAAATCGAACCGCCGGCCACTACACCATAACGGACCTTGCGTGCTGTGCTGGGCATGACACCCCTCCTCTAGAACATGATTCAAAGCAATACCTCTGAAGTGGGCAAGCCGAGGCCGGGTGAGGTTCAAAAAAACGTTGGCGTACGCGCTTTCATCGCAAGGCGTGTCTGGGAAAGAGGATCGATCTGAACCCGGCTTCGACTGGCCGGTCCCACGAACAAACCAGGACCGAGGACCGTTCGATGGAGGCTTGGATCGATTGGCTGGAATGGCCGGCCATGGTGCTAACGGTAGTGGCAGCATGGTGCATAGGCTCGCGGCGACCCGCCCGGCGCAAGGTCGGCTTCTGCTGCTTCACTGCAAGCAACCTGTTGTGGGCGGCCTGGGGCTGGCAAGCCGAGGCTTGGGCGCTGATCATTCTGCAGTTCACGCTGTGTGTCATGAATCTGCGGGGATGGAAAAAGAATACGATGATGGAGCCGGGTTGACGTGGGGCTCGTCAAGGCTACGCGCTGCCAGTGGGTAAGCAGCCTTGCAAGGGCGCCAGACCTGCCCCGACAACTCAAGGTGCGACGCTGCAATATCAGGGCGGCGCTCAAATCTTAGGGCCGCTTTGCGGCCCATCGCAGCAATAAGTCGCTGGCTTGAATTTCAGGAAAGCACAGCGCATGCAGCAAAACGACCCCATCGCTTAACGATTCAAGCGCTTCTCCACGTTTTCAGTCTGCTGCTCGATCGCCCGGGTCTGCTCGTCCAGCTCCTTGATGGAAGTCGGGGTGATAGCCTTGTCGATGGCCTCGGTGGCCGGATCAGGGCGTTCCAACACAGGATCAGGTGACTGATCGCCTTTTTGCGCTTGCTCTGAGGAAATCGGACGCGGAACTTTGTCGCCGGTGTGGGTGTGAGTGTGAGTGTCTTTCATGAGCATCTCCAACGTGAACAGGGTGTCTTTATGAGCAGAGCGCAACGCTGGGGAAAAGTTTGATCCGCTTCGCTCAGCCAAGGTAACTGCGCATCGACAGCGCATCGCCGACAGCGGCGCCACTGGCCGTGTTGTCAAAGATGCACCAGGGGATCGCCCCTTGGTCATGGGCGCGTTTCAATTGGGCGGCAAGCTCCCGTAGCCATTGATCGGTATAAGCGCTCCGATACACCACCGGTACGCCGTGCAGCCGCCAATACGCTATGCCTGACCAGCCAGAGGGCTGGCCGTCTAGCTCGAATCTGGAGGGGCTTGCCCCCACCTGCCCTACCTGAAAGTCGATCAGCAGCGGTTGCACTGAACGCCATGTCTCATGCCGAGGTTCGACGACTACTGGCTTGTCGAACCTGCACCGCAGTGCTTCGAAAAAGCGCCTGACTACAGCTTCGTCAAACCCTAGCGACGGTGGTAACTGGACGAGCAAGCAGCCCAACTTCTCTCCCAACTCCCCGCATTGGGCCAGAAAGCTGTCCAGCGCCGTTTCACACCTGTGCAGACGCATTTCATGGGTGATCGCCTTGGGCACCTTGACCGAGAAGCGAAAGTCCTCAGGCGTCGATGCGGCCCAGCGCGCATAGGTCTGCGGGCGATGGGGCCGGTAGAACGAACTGTTGATTTCCACAGCACTCAGGCGCGCGGCGTAGCGCTCCAGATGGCTGCCTGCTTCGGGAAAAGCCAGAGCATGCTCCTTGGGCAGGCTCCAGCCTGCACAGCCTAGGTAGATCATCTCAGTAGCCCCTTGACCTCACTCGATGGTGGAGTCGCTTGAGTGTCCAGGCGTTCCACTTGGCAGATTCGATGGAACACCTGGCAACAGGCTGGCCACTAACGCAGCACATCCCAAGAGGAATCCACCATGACCACCCCCACTCAACCAGACCCCTATGTGGACAACGTACCGCACAATCCGGGTGATCTCATTGAAGCACCTGAGCAGGAACCCACCGAACCGGCTCCCGAATGGCCGGAAGGCCAGGTACCACCCGAAGAGCAATCTGACGGCTGACCCTTACACACTTGGCGGCGCACACTGCGTCACCTGAAACGCTGCAATCACCAGGAGGGATCCGATGAAGTTCGCGCAGTTCTGTCAGTGGCTATCCAACCAGGCCGGCCGCCCCAGCACGTTCTTGATGGCCATCGTGCTCATCATCATGTGGGCGGTTTCCGGCCCATGGTTCCACTACAACGATACCTGGCAACTGATCATCAACACCTCGACCACCATCATCACCTTCCTGATGGTGTTTCTGATCCAGAATACCCAGAACCGAGACAACGACATCATTCACGTCAAGCTCGACGAGCTGATCCGCGCCACTCAATCGGCGCAACGTTCGGTGCTGGACCTGGAGGCCATGGACAGCAAGACCCTGCGCGAGCTGCGCAAGGAATACCGTGCACTGGCCGCACGTACCGGCACACCGCTTGAAGACAACGCGCCGCAGCCATGATGTGCCGCATCAGCGCATCGCTGGACCGGGCCCCACTTGTTGTCCACCGTGGACCAATCAATGGCCTACACGCGCACGGGCCCCTACCCGACCCGCACAGTTCATCTGTCCAGGATCGACGTGCACGGATCATCCGATAACCATTCGCAGGGCAATTGTTTTGCTCGACGCCTGACACCTCGAAACCTTTGCTAGAGGAGGCAAGCCTTCATGAGCGATCGCATCATCACACTGTTCACCGATACCACGTTCTTCGGTATCTCCATTCTCAACCTGTTACTCGCAGTCACTGTGGCCACACTGACGTTCCTGGTCGCCAGGGCAGCCATCAGTTTCGTACAGCGGCGCGTCAAGCACTGGTCCTCGCATTCCGGGGCCTTGAGCCACGTGGTAGAGAAGGTCCTGTCAGGCACCAGCAACTCGCTGCTGTTTCTGGCTTCGCTGCTGGTGGGGTTGAGCATGCTCGACCTGCCGGAGCGTTGGTTGAGCCGGGTTGGCAGCCTCTGGTTCGTCGTCGCAGCGCTGCAGATCGGCCTGTGGGCCAACCGTGCCATCGGCCTGGGCCTGGATCGCTACTTCACCCGTCACAACCCGGACGGTTCCCAGCAGAGCAGCGCCCTGGCCACGTTGTCGGCCTGGGGTGCGCGGGTGCTGTTGTGGTCGATCGTGCTACTGGCCATGCTGTCGAACCTGGGCGTGAACATCACCGCCTTCGTCGCCAGCTTGGGTGTGGGCGGTATTGCGGTCGCTCTGGCTGTGCAGAACATTCTGGGTGACCTGTTCGCCTCGCTGTCCATCGCCGTGGACAAACCGTTCGAGGTAGGTGACTTCATCGTCATTGGCCCCCTGGCCGGCACCGTCGAGCATGTTGGCCTGAAAACCACGCGCATCCGCAGCCTGGGCGGCGAGCAGATCGTCATGGCCAATGCCAGCATGATCAGCAGCACCATCCAGAACTACAAGCGCCTGCAAGAACGTCGCATCGTGTTCGAGTTTGGTCTGTCCTACGATACGCCTACCGAGGCGGTGAAGAAGGCGCCCGGGATCGTCGAGGAAGCGATCAAGGCTCAAGCCCAAGCACGCTTCGACCGGGCGCACTTGCGTGGCTTCGGCAAGGAGGCGCTGGAGTTCGAATGCGTCTACATCGTGCAGGACCCAGGCTACAACCTGTACATGGACATCCAGCAGGCCATCAACTTCAAACTGCTTGAGCGGTTCTCGAAAATCGGCGCCAAGTTCGCCGTACCGGTGCGGGCCATCAAGGTCACGGCGTTGCCGCAGGAGGCGAACGTGCATGCGCAAGGGCGAGACAACATGGGTATGCGGGGGGCGTGAACGCGTGACATGTAACGCTTGAACGTAGCAGCGGACCCGACGGTCCGCTGCCCTGCCGGTTCATATAGGCTCATCACCATTGACCTTGCCCAATTCGGCACCGGTCATTGGCTGCAGGTCGGGATTGGACTGGGTTCTCAGCTTCATGGCCTCCACTGCGTCTGCACTGGCCCCATCGAGCTCCACCGACGCCATACCATTACCGCCATCGACGGCCGGTTGCGGCTGATCCACGTAGACCCAATCCTGGCCTTCGTTCCATGAGCCGCGCACCTCCCCGCCGTGGGACATGTTGAAGTAGGTGCGGTTGAACTCGGGATCACCCGGCATTTTGCCCTGCGGGAAGTTAGGTTGGATGGAATGCAGCGCTTTCTCGAAAGACATCTGATGGGCAATTTCTCGGCTCATCAGAAAACCGAGCGCATCCTTGATGCCGGGGTCATCGGTCACGTTGATCAGACGCTCATACACGATCTTGGCGCGGGCCTCGGCGGCAATGTTCGAGCGCAGATCTGCCGTCGGCTCTCCAATGGTGTCGATGTAGGCAGCGGTCCAGGGAATGCCACCAGAGTTCACCAGCGCAGCGCCACCCCCATACAAAAGGCTGGTGACATGCGAGTCGTTACCCGCGCCGGTGAGTGATCGATACAGTTCACCCTCGGCTTCCACCCCTTCGGCCAGACGGCCTTTGGCACCTTTGTTGAGCATCACCACGATCGATCCGATGATCTCAAGGTGGCTGAGTTCTTCGGTGGCGATATCGAACAACATGTCCTTGCGCCCTGGGTCATCCTCGGTTACGGCCTGGGTGAAATAGCGCATCGCGGCGGCAAGCTCACCCTGAGGCCCGCCAAACTGTTCGAGCAACAGGTTCGCAAGCCCAGGGTTGGGCTGGGAGACACGGACGGTGTACTGCAGACGTTTGTTGTGCATGAACATCGGTAAATCCTCATCATCGTGCCGAAGCAGCGGGCGCTACACCGGTCGGTTTAACGTTGATCAACGATTCTCATCGCTCGAGCGGCCACCGCCGTGGCTGTTCTTGCCGCCTTCGCGGCCCGCCTCAGCGGCTTTCTGCGGATCATTGGCGAAGTTGCCTCCGGAGGCCTGCCCACCTTTACGGCCCGCTTCGGACGCTTTCTCACGGTCGTTGGCGAAATCACCGCCTGATGCCTGGCCTCCCTTGTGACCTGCCTGGGACGCTTTCTCTCGGTCATTGGCAAAGTTGCCTGGATTGGTGTTGGAGCTGCCGCCTTGGTTTGCATGCTTGTCGTCATTGCTAGCCATGATGTTCATCTCTCATGTGTTCACACAGGTTGGTCTGTGTTCATGGGTGACCCGCAGCAAACGGCGGCTGGTCAAAGCAATTCACTCCAGCCTGACGAATTGCGCGAAGCACTGTTGGTCGAGCGTTTGGGACCCTTGAGCTTGTCGCAATGTTGAGGTGCACTCAGGACGAAGGCGGACAAATGACTGTCGTGCCAGTAGTTACGGGCTCAGCTAAGCCCGTTCGTCGATTACCGGGCACGGCCGGCAGTCCAACCTGACGAACACTACGAGGACACCTCATAAAAGGAGCTTCATCATGACAATGCTAAAACCTTCCTCCCTGCTGCTTGCGCTCTGCCTGGGCGCATCTGCGCCGGTGGTCATGGCAGCAACCAACATGAATGATCAACACACCCCCAGCATGCAATCGGGCGATCACGGCACCATGAATGGCAACAGCGGCGCCACCGGTTCTGGCACCCCGGGCGATGGCATGGGCACCGGAAGCGGCACCGGCAGCAACGGCACCGACGCCACGGGGGGCGATGGCACTGCTCCCGGCTCGGGTACCGGTACCGGTAATGGGGCGAACACGGGCGCCGGCGGCACCGGGAGCGGCTCGGGCATGGGCGGCACCGGGAGTGGCGACATGGGCGGTAGAGGCGACATGGGCGGCAGCGGCGGTACCGGTATGGGCAGCGGGACCGGGAGCGGCGGCTCAGGTAGCGGTGCCGGCGGCGCAGGCGGCTCGGGTGGTGGTAGCTGATCATCCGGTGCATGTGACTCGCGCTATGGCTAACCAAGCCTGACACGTGGAATACAAGGGCTGCTGTGCAGCCCTTCCTTCAAACGACAGCTACAACAGACTTGAGGCTGACGTGGCGACTGAATCCAGACACGACACACACGCCAGTAGTCACGACCAGCGGTTCTACGACACGGATATCCCCGCCCGCCTCGATCGACTGCCATGGACACGATTTCACACGTTGCTGGTGGTAGCGCTTGGCATCACCTGGCTACTGGACGGTCTGGAAGTCACCCTTGCCGGGTCGTTGGCCGGCGCCTTGAAGGACAGCCCTGCCCTGGCCATGAGCAACCGCGATGTCGGCCTGGCTGGTGCCATCTATATCGCCGGGGCAGTGCTCGGCGCGCTCTTTTTCGGCTGGCTGACCGACCGCCTGGGTCGGCGCAAGCTGTTTTTCATCACCCTGGCGCTCTACATCGGCGCCACCGCTGCCACGGCATTTTCCTGGAACCTGTGGAGCTTAATGGTCTTTCGCTTTCTCACAGGCGCGGGCATCGGTGGGGAATATACCGCTATCAACTCAACCATCCAGGAGTTCACTCCAGCGCGCTACCGTGGCTGGGTCGACCTGACCATCAACGGTACGTTCTGGCTAGGCGCTGCGCTGGGTGCAGTGGGTGCCATCGTGCTGCTGAACCCTTCGATGGCGCACGGTGATCTTGGATGGCGCCTATGCTTTGGCATTGGCGCTGCGTTGGGCCTGCTGATCATGCTCATGCGGCTGTGGGTGCCGGAAAGCCCGCGCTGGCTGATGATCCACAATCAACCCGAGGCGGCTGAACGCATTGTGGCCGACATCGAGCGCAGGTGCCGCGATCAAGGCTTGGCACTGCCTGCACTTGACAGCCCGCCCCTGCAATTGCGAGCCAGGCACCACACGCCTTTGGCCGAGGTATTTCACAGCCTGTTCGTCGTCCACAGGCGCCGGGCCATGGTAGGCCTGACGCTGCTCACGGCGCAGGCCTTTTTTTACAACGCCATCTTCTTCACCTACGCCCTGGTGCTGACCGACTTCTACGATGTGCCCTCCTCCAGCGTTGGCTGGTATGTCCTGCCGTTCGCGCTCGGCAACTTCTGTGGCCCTTTGTTGCTCGGGCGGCTGTTCGATGTGTTAGGGCGGCGCATCATGATCAGCACCACCTATGCCCTGTCGGGCGTATTGCTGACCCTGAGCGGCTATCTGTTCGAACAGGGGATGATCAATGCCGTCGAGCAAACGATCGCGTGGATGGTCATCTTCTTCTTTGCCTCGGCCGCGGCCAGCTCTGCTTACCTCACGGTGGCAGAAACCTTCCCGCTGGAGATCCGTGCCCTGGCCATTGCCGTGTTCTATGCATTCGGCACGGGGCTGGGTGGCATGGTGGGGCCGACGTTGTTCGGTGCCTTGATCGAATCGGGCGAGCGTACCCAAGTCTGGTATGGGTACCTGCTCGGCGCTGCGCTCATGCTGGCAGCAGCAGTCGTCCAGGCCGTTTACGGGGTAGCCGCAGAGCGCCGGTCACTGGAGCACGTCGCCCGCCCCCTATCTCAGGTGGAATCCGCCGATTAAAGGGCCCGCCGTCCGTCCGCCCATCGGCACTCGAGCGTGTGCTGGCCTTCAACCCTAATACCCATCCAATGAGGAGCGACCACCATGGCACGCGGCGACAAGGACAAGTACACCCAAGAGCAAAAGCGCAAAGCCGAGCACATCGAGCAAAGCTATGAGGACAAGGGTTTGCCCAAGGACAAGGCCGAGGCGCGGGCCTGGGCCACGGTGAACAAGCAATCCGGCGGGGGCGACAAGAAAGGTGGCTCCGGTAGCAAGACGAGCAGCACCGACAAGAAAACTGCACGCAGCGACTCTGCCAAGCGAGCCGCCAAGTCCCGCGAGGGACACCCGCGCAACAGCTCTGCCTCGCTGGAATCCCAGACCAAGGAGAGCCTGCTCAAGGAGGCGCGCAACAAGGACATCAAGGGCCGCTCGACCATGACCAAGGCCGAGTTGATCGAAGCGCTGCGCAAGCACGGTTGATCTGCAAGGGCTGTTTATCCCGGTCAGCTGAACCGCTTCAAGTCCGTTGAAACTTTAGTCTTCCCTGCCAAGTCCAGAACTTATCCGAGACGCGGCAGGAGAAGACGATGAGCGACACTGTAGGCGATTTTCTGATCGCACGGCTGTACCAATGGGGCGTACGCCGCATCTTTGGTTACCCAGGCGACGGAATCAACGGTGTGTTCGGCGCCCTGAACCGCGCGGGCGGCAAGATCCAATTCATCCAGGCCCGGCACGAAGAGATGGCCGCCTTCATGGCCAGTGCCCACGCCAAGTTCACCGGCGAGTTGGGCGTGTGCATCGCCACGTCCGGGCCGGGTGCCTCGCACCTGCTCACCGGCCTGTACGACGCGCGCATGGACCATCAGCCGGTCCTGGCCATCGTGGGCCAGCAAGCGCGTGCCGCCTTGGGCGGTCATTATCAGCAGGAGCTGGACTTGGTCTCGATGTTCAAGGACGTCGCCGGCGCATTTGTGCAGCAGGCATCCACGCCGCAACAGGTACGTCATCTGGTGGACCGCGCCGTGCGCACAGCCGTTGGAGAGCGCCGCGTGACGGCCATGATCCTGCCCAACGACCTGCAGGACCTGCCCTACGAAGACCCGACCCGTGCCCATGGCACCGTGCATTCGGGCGTTGGTTACAGCAAACCTAAGGTAGTCCCCTTCGATGCCGACTTGCAGCGCGCGGCCGATGTGCTCAACGCAGGGCGCAAGGTCGCCATCCTGGTCGGGGCCGGCGCGCTGGGGGCCAGCAAAGAGGTAGCCGCGGTGGCTGAGCAACTGGGTGCCGGCGTTGCCAAGGCCCTGCTTGGCAAAGGCGTTCTGCCCGATGAACTGCCGTGGGTAACGGGCGCCATCGGCCTGCTGGGGACCGAGCCGAGTTATAAACTGATGGCCGAATGCGACACGTTGCTGATGATTGGTTCTGGCTTCCCGTATTCCGAATTTCTGCCCAAGGACGGTCAGGCGCGCGGCGTTCAAATCGACCTGCAGCCAGACATGCTCAGCCTGCGCTATCCCATGGAGGTGAACCTGGTCGGTGACGCCGCGCAGACGTTGCAGGCATTACTTCCATTGCTGCACACGCGTCCAGACCACAGCTGGCGCAAGAAAATCGAGAAATGGCGCGCAAGCTGGGACAAGACATTGAGCAAACGTGCGCTGGTCAAGGCCGACCCGATCAACCCGCAGCGAGTGGTGCACGAGCTATCCCCGCGCCTGCCAGATCTGGCGATCATATCCAGTGATTCGGGTTCGTGCGCCAACTGGTACGCCCGCGACCTGATGATCCGTGAGGGGATGCAGTGCTCCTTGTCGGGCGGCCTGGCCTGCATGGGCGCGGCCGTACCTTACGCCATTGCTGCCAAGTTCGCCCACCCGACCCGGCCAGTGATCGCCCTGGTGGGCGACGGCGCCATGCAGATGAACAACCTCGCCGAACTGATCACCGTGGCCAAATACTGGCAGCAGTGGGAAAGCCCCACGTGGATCTGCGCGGTGTTCAACAACGAAGACCTCAATCAGGTGACCTGGGAGCAGCGCGTGATGGAGGGCGATCCGAAGTTCGAAGCCTCTCAATCGATACCTGACGTGCCTTATCACTTGTTCGCCATTTCGATTGGTCTTGAGGGCATCTACGTCGAGCGCGAGGAAGATGTCGCCCCCGCCTGGGAGCGCGCACTGGCAGCTGATCGCCCGGTGCTGATCGAGTTCAAGACTGACCCCAACGTAGCGCCACTGCCACCGCACCTGAAACTCGAGCAGGCCAGGAAGTTCGCAACCACCTTGCTCAAGGGTGACCCGGATGAGGCCGGCGTGATCGTGCAGACCGCCAAGCAGGTGCTGAGCGCGGTACTGCCTGCCAAGAAATGACAAGGGCCTGGCGCTTGGGATGAACGTTCCGGGCGCCTGACCAGTCGCACTCCATAGACACAGCCCACTGTGCGCAATCGAACCGTGAGGACCTACCATGACTGCACTCCCTGAACAGGGCACTGCACAGCAGACCCTGAACTTCACCCTCAATGGCCAACCCCAGGCCCTGACGGTACAACCCTGGACCACCCTGCTCGACTTGCTGCGTGAGCAGCTGGATCTGGTGGGCACCAAGAAAGGTTGCGACCATGGCCAATGCGGGGCCTGTACCGTGCTGCGCGATGGCCGCCGGGTGAACGCTTGCCTGACCCTGGCGGTGATGTGCGAAGGTGCCGACCTCGTCACCATCGAAGGCCTGGCCGAGGGTGACCAACTGCACCCCATGCAGCAGGCATTCATCAGCCAGGATGCCTTCCAGTGCGGTTACTGCACACCTGGCCAGATCTGCTCGGCCGTGGGCCTGGCCAATGAAGGACACGCCCATACCCGTGCCGACATCCGCGAGCAGATGAGCGGCAACCTGTGCCGCTGCGGCGCCTACAGCAACATCGTAGCCGCCGTCGAGCAGGCCCTGCCGCTGATCAAGAGGGCGCGCACATGACCCCTTTCAGCTACCACAAGCCGGCCTCGGTGGAAGAGGCGCTGCGCCTGACCGATGCGTCCTCGCGCTTCATTGCAGGCGGGACCAACCTGGTCGACTTGATGAAGGAAAATGTCGAGCGGCCCGAGCGACTGATTGACATCACAGGGCTGGAACTCAATCGCATCGAACCCAGCGACGCGGGCGGTGTGGTGATCGGCGCATTGGTCAGCAACGCGGACCTGGCGTGGGACCCACTCATCCGCCAGCGCTACCCATTGCTGTCACAAGCGATCCTGGCCGGTGCATCGCCGCAGCTGCGCAACATGGCAAGCACCGGCGGCAACCTGTTGCAACGTACGCGCTGCTACTACTTCTACGACACCGGTACGCCTTGCAACAAACGTGAACCCGGCAGCGGTTGCCCAGCACGCAGCGGCTTGAATCGCATTCATGCGATTCTCGGCGCCAGCGAGGCGTGCGTGGCGACTCATCCTTCGGACATGTGCGTGGCACTGGCTGCCCTGAAGGCCGTGGTGCATGTGCAAGGGCCTGCTGCCAAACGCCAGATTCCGTTTGCCGATTTCCATCGTCTGCCCGGCGATACGCCGCAGCATGACAACCACTTGGCGCCTGATGAACTGATTACCGCCATCGAGCTGCCCGACCAAGGCTTTGCCGAACATTTCCGCTATGTGAAGGTGCGTGATCGAGCCTCCTACGCCTTCGCGCTGGTCTCGGTTGCCGCTGCCCTGCGCATCGAAAACGGGTTAATTCAAGAGGCCCGCATCGCCCTGGGTGGCGTGGCCCACAAGCCATGGCGCAACGAAGCTGTGGAAGCCACGCTGCACGGCCAGGCGCCCAGCACCGAGCTGTTCACCCAAGCGGCCACTGCCCTGCTGCAAGGGGCACAGCCCCTGAGCCAGAACGGCCTCAAGGTGCAGCTGGCTCAACAAGCCATCATTCGGGCATTGAACGAGGCCGCCGCCGGCGGCAGCCTCGAGGGGGACGCACAATGAGCAAAGTAGTAGGAACCCCAGCGGACCGCGTCGACGGCGCGGCCAAGGTCACTGGGCAGGCGCGCTATGCCGCCGATTACCCGGAAGAAGGCCTGCTGCACGGCAGCGTCGTTTCCAGCACCATCGCCCGTGGCCGGGTGGTCAAGGTCAACAGCGAGAAAGCGCTGCAGGTACCAGGCGTGGTGGCGGTGCTGGACCACATCAACCGTCCGCGTATTTCCAGCTACGACGATGACTACAGCGACGATGATGCAGCCGAGGGCTCGCCCTTCAGACCGTTGTTCAACGACCGCGTGTTCTACAGCGGCCAGCCCGTTGCACTGGTCGTAGCACAGACGCTGGAAATCGCCCGTCATGCAGGTTCGCTGGTCGAGATCCACTACAGCCAGGAAAGCCATGAGTCCGACCTTGAGAAGGTGCTGGGTCAAGCGCACGATGCGCCGGCTGAAACACCTGAGCCCCGTGGAGATTTCCCAGGCCAGTACGCCAGTGCCCCTACCCGCGTGGACGCCACCTACTGGACGGCCAACGAGCACCACAACCCGATGGAGCCCCACGCCTCCACCGTGTGCTACCAACTCGATGGTAGCCTGGTCATTCATGACAAAACCCAAGGTACGCAAAATTGCCAGGAATACGTGCACAACGTCTTTGGCCTGCCCAAGGATAAAGTGCGCGTCAAGGCAGCCTTCGTCGGTGGCGCCTTCGGTTCGGGCCTGCGTCCGCAGTATCAGCTGCCCCTGGCGGTCATGGCTGCCCTGCACCTGATGCGCTCGGTTCGCGTGACCTTGACCCGCCAGCAGATGTTCACCTTTGGCTACCGCCCACGCACACAGCAGCGCCTGCGCCTGGCGGCCGATGAGCAGGGCCGCCTGTCTGCCATTGGTCATGACGCCATCGGCCAGACGTCCCGCTTTGAAGACTTTGCCGAACACGTGGTCGAGTGGAGCGGCATGCTGTACCAGTGCGACAACGTTGCGTTGAGTTACCGCCTTGCGCCATTGGACGTCTACACCCCGTTGGACATGCGCGCGCCGGGTGCAGGTTCGGGCGTGCTGGCGCTGGAATGTGCCATGGACGAACTGGCCTGCGCAGCCGGGCTGGACCCGGTCGAGTTGCGGCGACGTAACTTTGCCAGCCACAACGGCAACGAGGGCAAGCCTTATTCGAGCAAAGAACTGCTGGCCTGTTACGCGCAAGGGGCCGAGCGTTTCGGTTGGCACAAGCGTCAGGCTACGCCCGGCTCGATGCGTGACGGCAACCAGCGCATAGGCTGGGGCATGGCCGGTGGTGTATGGGAAGCCATGCAAATGCAAGCCAGCGCCAAGGCGCGTCTGGGCTGCGACGGGCACCTGACCGTCAGCAGTGCCACCACCGACATTGGCACTGGCACCTATACCGTCATGACGCAGATCGCTGCCGACGCCGCGGGCCTCGACATGGCCGATGTGACGTTCCTGCTTGGCGATTCCTCCTTGCCCAAGGCGCCGTTGCAAGGCGGATCATTCACTGTGTCCTCCGTCGGCTCTGCCGTACGCAAAGCTTGCCTGGAGCTGCGCAAGCAGGTTGTCGAGCAGGCCAGGCAACAGCTCCCGAGCCTGGCCAGCCTGGACGATTCCGCGTTCGTGATTGCAGGTGGCCAGGTGAGCGCCGGTGAGCATTGCTTCGCCCTTGCCGACCTGCTGCCCAGTGCCCAGCAAGCCTGCTTCGAGGTGCAGGTCGAGGCAGGCCCTGACGACAAGCGCAAGCCCTACTCCACCGCCACCCATTCGGCGGTGTTCGTCGAGGTATCGGTGGACGAAGACCTGGGCACCGTACGCGTCAACCGCGTAGTCAGTGCGGTGGCGGCAGGCAGGGTCGTCAACCCCAAGACAGCGCGCAGCCAGATTCTGGGGGGCGTGGTGTGGGGCATCGGCATGGCACTACACGAAGAAACCCAGACCGACCATGCACTGGGCCGCATCCTCAACCACAATCTGGCCGAGTACCACATACCGGTGAACGCCGACATTGGCGATATCGAGGTGATCTTCGTCGAAGAGCATGATGATGTCGTCAACGAACTGGGTTCCAAAGGGGTAGGCGAGATTGGCGTGGTGGGGGTAGCCGCGGCCGTGGCCAATGCCATTTACCATGCCACGGGCAAGCGGGTACGCGAGTTCCCGATCACCTTGGACAAACTGCTGTAAACGGGCCCAGCCCTCTGGAGTATTTGCATGCCACGCCTGGGTTTCGCCTGCATGTACCGGCACCCCCACCGCAGCTTGTCGGTCAAGGAGCTGGAGACCATCGAGCGGACGTTCAACCCGCGCAGCACGACGCTGCGCTGGGTCTCGGGCGCCTCCCGCGAGGCGGCCCGGAACAAGTTGCTGGAACTGGTTGAACACAATCTCCAGGCCCAGCTGCGCTTGCTCGACTACGTGGCCCAGCTGCCCCAGGCGCTGCGCATGCTGCGCCTGAGCAGCGACCTGCTACCGCTGTACAGCCACCCTAGCGTGGCCCACGTGTACCGCGAGGCGGATTTCCAAGCGCTGATGACCGAACGTTTCGCCGCCATCGGCGCTTTCGCACGCGCCCGGGAGATACGCCTGTCGTTTCACCCTGGGCAGTATTGCGTGCTGGGCTCAGACCGCCCCGATGTGGTGGACAACAGCTTGGCCGAGTTCGAATACCATGCCGACATGATCCGCATGATGGGCTACGGACAGGTCTTCCAGGACTTCAAATGCAATGTGCACATTGCCGGCCGGCTGGGCGGTGCGGGTATTCGCACCGTATGGCCGCGCCTGTCCGATGTGGCCCGCAACGTGATCACCTTCGAGAACGACGAGAAGACCTATGGGCTCGACGACTGTCTGGCGCTGGCGGACCTGGCGCCGGTGGTGCTGGATATCCACCATTGCTGGATCCATGAGGGTGACTACATCGACCCGAACGATGGGCGAGTGGAGCGGGTGATCGAGAGCTGGCGAGAGGTACGCCCGACCATGCACTATTCTCAGCCCCCGGAACATCTGCAGGCGCTGGGTTTCGACCCTGATCGCAAGCTGGTGATCGATGAGTTGCTGGAACAGGTGAACAAACGCGACCTGTATGCCCACAGCGCTCGCATGTGGAACCGCTGGACGAACCGCTACGCGCTGCAGTTTCTGGACAGGTTCGACATCATGTTCGAATGCAAGGACAAGAACCTGGCCACGCTGGAGTTCTTCGACGACTACCTGGCTTGATCGGCCCGGGCATGCCCTCAGCCGCTTCTGGTCAGGTCATCGGCCACTTCGCAGCCGTTACGACAGCTGCACTCGTATTCAGCTTGTACGCGAGTCGGCAGGTTTAGACTCAGCCTGACCTTGTCCTGAGTGTCGTACAGGTCGTAGCCCTCCCCCAACGAAGATGGAAAGCCGAGTCGCCGTGGCAGCCATTCTTTGGTTTGCGGTACAGCTGGAACCACAACGAAGCGCATCTGCATGATCATCCCTCATCGGCCGTTCCTTAGTATTAGTCATGCTAAGAGAAAGCATCAAGTAGGCTCATGCGTGTTTACGTCGATCATGAAGTCGAATACGTAGATGACGTGATTACGTCCCCAAGCTAGCAATCTCCTCGTCGGAGCGGCCCTTGTGCCGCGACGGGCCGCGAAGCGGCCCCGGCAACGTCAGCGGCAAAGCTGAAATCCTGGGGCCGCTTCGCGCCCCGTCGCGGCACAAGGGCCGCTCCCACTCGAAACCTCATAGCCCAGAGATAGGGACAGCACCCATCCTGACTAACTGGCTCAAGCTGACTTGCGGCTACGCCGACTCCCCAGCTCGATCCAGGTCGGAGCATGGTCACTGGCCTTGGGTTCATTGCGCACCCAGGCATCGACGCCGGCTCGTTTCAGGTATGGCGCCAAATCCCGGTTGAGCAGCAAGTGGTCTATGCGCAGGCCCGCATTACGTGCCCAGTGGTTGCGAAAGTAGTCCCAGAACGTAAATACCTGTTGTTGCGGATGCAGGTGCCGGATGGCGTCGATCCAGCCGTTGGCCAGCAAGCGCTCGAAGCAATCGCGCGATTCGGGTTGCAGCAGTGCATCCTTGCGCCAGGACTTGGGGTCGTAGATATCAAGGTCCGTGGGCACGACGTTGAAGTCCCCAGCCAGGACGGTGGGGTGACCACTGCCCTGCAACTGCCGGGCATGCTCGATCAGGCACTCGAACCAACGCAGCTTGTAGTCGAACTTCGGCCCTGGTTGCGGGTTGCCATTGGGCAGGTACAAACACCCAACCAACACACCCTGTACCGCTGCCTCCAAGTAGCGGCTCTGGGTGTCGTCCTCCATGCCCGGCAAGCCTCGCCGTACCTCGAGCGGCTCGCTGTCGCGCGCCAGGATCGCCACCCCGTTCCAGGCAGGCTGACCCAGGTGCAGGCAACCGTAGCCAGCGGCCTCCAGGGCCCCACCCGGGAACTGTTGGTCGGGTGCCTTGAGCTCCTGAAGGCAGACCACATCGGGCTTTTCACGTTCGAGCCAGGCCAGCAGTGCTGGCAGTCGGCTGCGAATGCCGTTGATGTTGAACGTGGCGATCCTCAGCGCTTTCATGTGTCAGGGTCGATCACATGGGCGTGCACGGCATCTTCGAGGGCATGCACATGCGCCTGGTCGGCCAAGGCCTTGAGCGCCAGCCAATCGTCCCAATCGATGATGCCATCGTCACGCAACGCTTCGGCGGTACGCACCAGTTCGTGGTGGTAGGCATCGGGCGACTCACGGCGGTAGCTGATGTCGTCGTACTGGGCGTACCAGGCCGCGAGTTCAGGGATACTGCGTTCGATACTCATCACACTGCTCCTGAGAAACCCTTTGGGGTTGTGAGCCTGGCTTGAGCGCATCGTTCAACTCAGACGCTTCGGGTCAGGCCCCCGTCGACCCGGATATTCTGCCCGGTGATGTAGGCGGCGCCATCACTGGCCAGAAACGCGACCGTGGCGGCGATTTCGTCGCTACTGCCATAGCGCTTGAGCGGCACGCTGTCGCGACGCTGCTCGGTGGCCGGCAAGCTGTCGATCCAACCCGGCAGCACGTTGTTCATGCGCACATTGTCACGTGCGTAAGTGTCCGCGAAGAGTTTGCTGAACGCAGCCAGTCCGGCACGCATCACGGCGGATGTGGGAAACAAATCGCTGGGTTCGAAGGCCCAGGCACTGGAGATATTCACGATGACCCCGCCGCCCTGGCGCTGCATCACTGGCGTGACCAGGCGTGTGGGCCGGATGACGTTGAGCAGGTAGGTGTCCATGCCGGCATGCCAGTCGGCGTCGCTCAGCTCCAGCACCGGCCCCCGAGGTCCGTGGCCCGCGCTGTTGACCAGCACGTCGATGCGGCCCCACCGCTGCATGACCTCATCGACCAAGCGCTCAAGGTCCTCCGTGCACTGATTGCTACCCGTCACGCCCAGCCCGCCCAGCGTCCTGGCCAAGGCCTCGCCCTTGCCAGAGGAGGAAAGAATCGCGACCTTGTAGCCATCGGCGGCCAGACGCCTGGCTGCCGCCGCGCCCATGCCGCTGCCGCCTGCGGTGATGATTGCAACCTTTTCGATTGTCATGCTGCCTCCTGTGATGGGTCATCGAGTAGGTACAGGGCTCAGGCTACCAAATGGCAGAAAAGCGAGGGAGACAGCTGCCAATGCGTTAGCCAGTAGTTTTGCTATCACCGGCATCAGACCTGAGCCAGTCGATGACCCACTGCAGTAGCTGCGTCTCTCGCCCTTTGCGGGGCCATACCAGGTAGAACGCCTTGTCTGGGCGCAGGTGCGATTCGGCGACCTGGACCAGGCGCCCGGCGTCGATGTCCTGCGCAACGAAGGCGCGTTCCGCCAGCGCAATGCCCTGCCCGCCAATGGCCGCGTCGATGGCAAGCGACGTCTGGTTGAACTGGACAGACCTTGCACAGACGGCGGGGTGACCGGGATAGACCTGCGCACGGTAAGACGGCCACCAATCATGGGCATCACTCAGGGCCACATAGCGCTCCAGGCTTGCGAAGTCTTCAGGCGGGCCAAGCGCCGCTACCAGGGTGGGGCTCGCCACCGCGATGATGTCCGAGGCCATCAACAGTGTCTGCTCAAGCCCTGGCCCAAAAGGCGGGCGCCCGTAGCGCACGGCAAGGTCGACGCCGTCGGTATGAAAATGCGACAGCCGATCGGTGGCCAGTATTCGCACATCCAATGTCGGGTGGCGCTCGGCCAGTCCGCCGAGCCTGGGTATCAGCCACTTGGCTGCGAAGGTAGGAGTCACGCTGACAGTGATATGGGAAGGCGCAGGTCGCAGCCGGCGCGTCGCCTCATTGAGCATGCCCATCGCAGTGCGCACGGTTTCGCTATACCCCCGGCCAGCGTCGGTCAATGCCAGGCCTCGGGGCAGGCGTTCGAACAAGCGTACCTCCAAGGCGCGCTCCAACCCCCGAATCTGCTGAGCCACGGCAGCCTGGGTAACCCCCAGCTCTGCAGCAGCCAGGCGAAAATTGAGGTGCCGTGCCACGACCTCGAATACCCGCAGGGCGCCAAGGGACGGCAAGTCGGAAAAAAGGGCAGGCATAGGACGTTGTTCGATCCAGGCTGGGCAGATTGGCACGAGGCTAGCCCCATCCATGCAGGAAGTCGATGAGCGTTCAGGCCAAAGTGTCCGTTCGGCCGAGCAGGACTGACCGGCAACTCCCTCGCTGCACGCTCAGGCGGGCATGGATACATTCCTTTGCAATTGCCAGAAACAAGCGCTGGTACTATGACCTCACCGCTTGCCCACACGGACCGTCAGCATGCAGATACGCACACTTTCCCGCCATGAATTCAATGAGGCCAGCGCCTAGGGCATGAATTGGCATGCGGACACGCTCGTGCCTCTTCTGCCTGCACAGGGCATGGCGACAGAGGCTGATTGACTGGCCGATGCAACAGGCCTTGAGCACGTGGTGCCTCACGCAGGCCAATGACGCTGAGATTTTTGATCAGATGGACACTCGTTGTGTCTATGTAAAGGCGGGCACTGCTGGTGCAGTACCAGGACTGCCACGCCATTCGTTTTTCCCGGAGACACTGCATGCTTCATATCTTTGAGCGTAGGCTCGACCCATTCCCTCCCGATGAGGTACCGCCGCCTCCCGTTGGCCTCGTGCCGTTTCTGTGGGCGTGCACCCGTGGGGCGCGCGGCTACATTCTGGCGCTGGCCCTGCTCAGTGCCGGCGTGTCCCTGTACGAAGCCTGGTTGTTCAGCTTCCTTGGCCAGGTGGTGGACCTGCTGTCGGCCTGGCAGGCCGGCGACACCGCTGCCGCCCAGGAAAGTCACGTATTGTGGGGAATTGGCATCGTCCTGGTGATCAGCATAGGCTTGGTGGCGCTACGCACCATGGTCCAGCACCAGATACTGGCCATCAACCTGCCGCTGCGCCTGCGCTGGGATTTTCACCGGCTGATGCTGCGCCAGAGCCTGTCGTTCTTCTCCGATGAGTTTTCCGGGCGGGTCACCACCAAGGTGATGCAGACTGCATTGGCCGTGCGCGAGGTACTGTTCACGGTCATTGAGATCCTGCCTGGCATTGGCGTTTATTTCATCGCCATCATCGCCCTGGCCGGCGGCTTTGCCTTGAAACTGATGCTGCCGTTCATTGCCTGGCTGGTGCTGTTCGGGCTGGCAATGGTCTATTTCGTTCCACGCCTGGGCGCAGTGGGTGAAGAGCAGGCCCATGCGCGCTCGTCGATGACTGGGCGTATTTCCGACGCCTATACCAACATCACCACGGTCAAGTTGTTCTCGCACTCCAAGCGCGAAGCCCATTTTGCCCGGGCGGCCATGGAGGACTTCAAGCAGACCGGTTTCCGGCAGATGCGTCTGGTGAGCCAGTTCGAGATCGTCAACCAGGCGTTGGTGGTAGGGCTGATTCTCGGTGCAGGCGGTTATGCGCTGTGGCTATGGCACCAGGGCCAGGTGGGCACCGGCGCTGTGGCGGCCATCACCGCCATGGCCCTGCGCATCAATGGCATGTCGCACTGGATCATGTGGCAGATGACCTCATTGTTCGAAAACATCGGCACACTCCAGGACGGCATGGCCACCCTGACGCGCGGCCCGAAAGTGCAGGACGCCCCGGACGCCACTGCGCTGGTGACCCGTGGTGGCGCGGTAACATTCGACAAGGTCAGTTTCAACTACAACGGTGAACGCCAGGTACTGACCGACCTCAGCCTAGACATCAAACCGGGTGAAAAAGTGGGCCTGGTCGGCCGCTCAGGTGCTGGCAAGTCGACGTTGATCAACCTGCTGCTGCGCTTTTACGACGTGGACAGTGGCCAGATCCGCATCGATGGTCAGGATATCGCGAAGGTCACTCAGGACAGCCTACGCAGCGCCATTGGCATGGTGACCCAGGATACGTCCCTGCTGCATCGCACCATTGGCGAGAACATCGCCTATGGTCGGCCAGATGCCACCGAGGCGCAAATCCAGGCGGCCGCCCGTGATGCGCAAGCTCACGGGTTCATCAGCCAGCTCAGCGACCAACACGGCCGCACCGGCTACGACACCATGGTCGGCGAGCGCGGCATCAAGCTGTCCGGTGGGCAACGTCAGCGCATCGCCATCGCCCGGGTGATGCTCAAGAACGCCCCCATCCTGCTGCTCGACGAGGCGACCAGTGCACTGGATTCCGAGGTGGAGGTCGCCATCCAGGAAAGCCTGGACGAGATGATGGAAGGCAAGACCGTGATTGCGATCGCCCATCGCCTGTCCACGATCGCCGCCATGGACCGTCTGATCGTGATGGATGAAGGGCGCATCATCGAGCAGGGTACGCATGCCCAGTTGCTGGAGAAGAACGGCACCTATGCGCGCCTGTGGCAGCATCAGAGCGGTGGCTTCCTTGGCGAAGACCAGGGTATGGCGCACGCGCTCAACTGAATGGGCGCGCGCTGATCCGTTGCCTGGACAAATAATGTTAGAGCGTTGACCCAGCGCCTCTGTGTGGTTGACTCAGGGGCGATGGGTTTGCAGTTACAAAGGCGCTGTTTGCACTCGTCGCTCACATCACTGGCATGAACGACTTGGTCCAAACTCTTCTAGACGGTATCCTCCGGTAGCTTAAAGCCACCAGTTAGGCGTTCATTGTAAGCCCTCAAGGAAGAGCCTTTGCCCAGTCGATCATCTCGTCACACCATCGCCCGCCAATGGGAACTCCTCAAGCTACTGCCGGGCCGCCATCCCGGCATGAGTTGCACGCAATTACAGGCAGCGCTGTCCAGCGCAGGTCATGCCACGACTAAGCGAACGGTCGAGCGTGACCTGGTCGAACTGGCAGGGCTGTTCCCGTTGCAGCGCAACAGCGCGTGCATGCCCTATAGCTGGCACTGGCAGCCCGGAAGCAAGTTGCGCGACGGGGCAACGACCACGCCAGGTGAGGCCCCTGTCCACGTGGAATTGCACGCCTGGGTCGACGAGTCGCTCTATCATCATCTGGAGATACATCCGCTGGGTACGGGCATGCGCCTCACAGTCCTGCCCAACGGCGGTGCCATCTTGGTGACGACGGTAGCGGATGATCGAGCGTTGATGTGCTGGCTGCTGTCCCAGGCCGGGGCGATCCGCGTTCAGGGACCGCAATCGGTGCGCCTGGCCTTGCTGGAACACCTGCGTCAGAGCCTGGCACTGCACGACACTGGCGCTTGAGTAACGCCTAGGACGGCCGCCGGCGGGACAGGCAGGCGTAACCCAGCGCCAGCACGCTCACCCCCAGAACAGCCAACAGCCCCATCAGCTCTGTGCTGTAGCGGGCAACCCAGGCCGGGAAGCCGGTGACCGACTGATACACCTGAATGTCCGCCGTGCCTTCGGCGTAGCTGATACCGACCCCACTCTGGCGTATCTGCGAATAATCAGCATCGAAATACACCCAGACCTTGCTGGCGCCACCGGCCTCTATCGCCGGGATCTCAAGCTGAGCAGTGGCAGCTTCAAGCAAGGTGTCATTGCCGGCCGAATCGCGGATTTGCACCAGGCCTTTGGACGGCAAGCGAATCCTCACCTGGTCCACGGGTGCATTGCCGGTGTTCTGCAACTCGATGAGCAAGCCAGTCCGGTGGTCGACCAGGCCGGCCTCGAAAGGTTTTGCAAACAGCTGGGCATAAGGCGCCTGGGCTATCTCCACCAGCCGGTCGACCTGATCACGGCTCAGTTGCCCTTGGCCGATCGTGTTTATGCGTGCACTCAACTGCTCGTACTTGAGCTGCTCGCTGGCTTTGCTGATGCGCTCGCTGAACTGCCCTGGATAGGTCAGGTAGGCATAGGTCAGCGACGCTTCCAGGCGCGGGCTGCCCACCACTGCCTTGTAGACGAACAACAGGGCCGCCAGCCCGATCAGAACGGCTACGAGGAGTTTCCCCACCTTGTCCCAGCTCAATGCACTCTTCCTTTTGTCGAGTTACAGGCGATACGCGCCGCCAAGGGTGCCAAGTTCGCAGCCCCCAGGCAAGCGCCTGACCGCTATCGTTCGACATCGTCCTCACGAACATTGCGCAACGCCTGCAATTGCCCGTCGATAAGGGCCTTGGCCATGGCGGCCAGATAACAGGTGGCAAGCATCGCGTTCTTGCGGTCTGCGGGCTTGTCGATGGCCTTGCGGGTAAGCTCGGTGATGCAACCCATGATGGTGGATGCTTCCATCAAGGCAGTACGCAAGGGCAACGCTGGCTTCATCTGGACCAGGTCGGAACCGGCGCTTGCGAAACGTCGGGCTGCGTTGACCACGGTGGGGCCTTGGGTTGGTAGGGTGGGTTTGTTGTCCATGCTGTTTGCTCCCTGTCTGGAGACCCGAGACTAGGCAGGTGCTTCCGTGAGCACAACGACCAGCAAGTGCATGCGCGCATTTTCAGAAAGGGCCTACATAATCGCTGCCTCTTGACCGTTTGCCCTCGGTCACCGAGGATCGAAACCCCGCGTACAAGGATGTCAACATGCTGCGCATACTGGGCAAAGCCTCATCGATCAACGTTCGCAAAGTGCTGTGGGCGTGCGCGGAGTTTCAGGTCCCGTTCGTGCGTGAGGACTGGGGATCGGGCTTTCAGGCAACCGACAGCGAAGCGTTTCTTGCGCTCAACCCAAACGCCATGATCCCCGTCATCCAGGACGGCGACTTCACCTTGTGGGAGTCCAACAGCATCATTCGCTACTTGGCCAACTGCTATGGCGCAGCAGCGTTCTACCCAGTGGAGGCCCGCACCCGGGCCAGGATCGACCAGTGGATCGACTGGCAGGCTTCGGACCTGAACGCCTCCTGGCGCTATGCGTTCCTGTCGCTGGTTCGGCATTCACCTGCCCATCAGGACCCGCATGCCCTGGCCAACGGCTGCGCCGAGTGGGGGCGCAACATGCTCATTCTCGAGCGCCAGCTGGCCCGCACCGGCGCCTTTGTAGCCGGACGCGACTTCACACTGGCCGACATTCCCATTGGCCTGTCGGTCAACCGCTGGTTCGAAACACCGCTCGAACACCCTCACCTGCCTGCCTTACGCGATTATTACGAGCGCCTGAGCGAGCGCCCGGCCTACCATGAACATGGGCGTAACGGCACGCCCTGACCGCTAGCAGAGGCCTTGGCGCAGGCCCATGCCTCAGACCGCGACCTGGGTAACCTGGTGGCGACCCCGCCAGGCGAACGTCAGCACCATTATCAAGCCCAGCGCCGCAGTGCCAGCGCCGGCCAACGCGATGGCCGAGTAACCGAGGCCGCCGTTGATCACGGCGCCCCCTAAGGCAGCGCCAATGGCGTTGCCCAGGTTGAAAGCTCCGATGTTCACAGCCGATGCCAGGTTCGGTGCGTCCTTGGCGGCCTCCATCACGCGCATCTGCAGGGGCGGCACGAGGGCGAAGCTGGCTGCGCCCCAAACCAGGATTGCGCCAGCGGTCAGCAGGGACGAGCCCAGCACCAGTGGAAACACCAGCAGCACTGCGATCAGCACGGCGAGCGAGACGATCAGGGTTCGATCTACGGAACGGTCCGCCGCCTTACCGCCCCACACGTTACCCAGGGTCAGGCCAACACCAAACAGCACCAGCATGGACGTGACGAATGCAGTAGAGGCGCCGGCTTCGTTTTGCAGGATGGGCGCGATGTAGGTAAACACCGTGAACATCGCGCTGGAACCCACCACGGTCAGGAGCAAGGCAGCCAACACGGGCCCACGGGTCAGCACACGTATCTCGGCCAGTGCACCGTCGCCTTTGGGCGATGGCACATTTGGCAAGGCATACCACAGCGTAGTCATCGCCACCAGGCCGAGCCCGGCTATGCCCCAGAACGCCGTGCGCCAGCCGAGCAACTCGCCAAACCAGGTCGCCAGAGGGACACCGCCGATGGTGGCCAGCGTCAGGCCCATGAACATTGCAGCCACGGCGCCGGCACGTTTCTCAGCGGGCACCACGCTGGCCGCGACGATGGCACCTATACCGAAGAAGGCGCCGTGGTTGAGCGAGGTCACCACCCGTGCGACCAACAGGCTGGCGTAGTCACTGGCCAGGGCCGACATCAGGTTGCCCAAGGTGAAGATGGCCATCAGGCCGATCAGCAGGTATCGGCGCGGTACGCGTACGGTTGCCAGGGTCATGAGCGGGGCGCCGATCAGTACACCCAGTGCATAGGCGCTGACCAACAGACCCGCGGCAGGAATGGAAACGCCCAGGTCAGTGGCGATGCTGGGCAGCATGCCCATGGGGGCGAACTCGGTAACGCCGATACCGAATGCGCCCATGGCGAGCGCTACAAGGGGTGGGTTGATACGCATGGCTAAACTCCTTATCTGTGCCGCAAATGCTACGATCTGTTTCACCAAGGCACTAGATAGCGATTTTGCGAACCACCTTTGCGTACGAGGCACAAATGGATCTGACAGGACGATCAGGCGAGATGGAAGTGTTCACCAAAGTGGCGCAAGCAGGCAGCCTGTCCGCCGCCGCCCGTGCACTGGGCCTGACCCCCTCTGCTATCAGCCGCATATTGGCGCGTACCGAGCAGCGTCTGGGTACACGGCTGATGCTGCGCACCACTCGCGCGCTTACCCTAACGCCAGAAGGCGAGGCATACCTGCGAGGGGCACGACGTGTACTGACCGACCTTCAGGAAGTGGAGCAGGCCATTACCGACCAGGGCGTGCCGCGCGGTCGGGTTCGCGTCAGCGCTGCCCTTGGGCATGGCCGGCTGCGCATCGTCCCCTTGGTGGCGGCGTTCAGCGTGCAGTACCCGCAGGTACTGGTTGATCTCACCCTCAGTGACGAAGTTGCCGACGTACTCGGTGGGCAGGCCGATGTGGCCGTGCGCTTCGGAGCGCTGCCAGACAGTTCGCTGAATGCTCGGCAAATCGATGAAACGGGCCAAGTGATCGTGGCCTCGCCGGACTATCTGAGCCGGCGGGGCAGCCCTTTGCTGCCCGAAGACCTGGCCAGGCACAACTGCCTGCGGTTCAACTTCAGGCGCGCCACCTCGGACTGGCCGTTCGTACGTGACGGGCGCGAGTTCGCATTGAAAGTAAGCGGCAACATCGAATGCAGCAGCGGCGAGGCTCTGGCCCAGTTGGCCAGGCTGGGCGCAGGCATCGCCCGGATAGGCACCTTCACCGTCACCGATGACCTGGCCAGCGGGCGCCTGGTGTCACTGCTCGAGGCCTTCAACCCAGGCGACCGTGAACCGATTCACGCCGTCTTTGCCGGTGGACCGAACATGCCCGCACGCGTGCGGGTGTTCGTGGACTTTCTGGTCGCCAACCATCAGGGGATGTGCACACTTCCCTCGTGACCGCTCTCGCGATAACGCGCTCGCAAAACGCCAGCCAGGCACTGCTTGGCCTCAGGCTCTCCGTGTATCAGGCGGATATGCGACGGCCAGGCCTGCATGCGTGTGACGAAACCGACCAGATCTGCCTGATCGGCGTGGGCTGAATAGCCCTCCACGCGCTCTATTGCGGCACGGATGTCTATGCGTTCGCCGTCCAGCATGACGTAGCCGCCTTCCGGGCCGTGGGTCAGGATGTCCCGGCCAGGTGTGCCATGGGCCTGGTAACCGACGAAGACCACATCGTGCCGGGCATCACCCAGCATCGCCTTGAGGTAGTTGACGATACGCCCACCCGAGCACATGCCATTGCCCGCGATGACGATGGCCGGCCGGGCCGTCTCGGCCAGGTGCTGAACGATGCGCTGGTGTTCCTCATGGCTGTCGATGGTGATCAGTTGCTTGAAGGACAGGGGCTTGCGTCCCTCCTTGATGCGATCCTGGGCTGATTCGTCCCAATACCCTTGCAGACCTTTGTAGACCTGCGTGAAACGGCTGGCCAGTGGTGAATCGAGAATGATCGGCAAGTGTGGCCAATCCACCTCGGGGCCGCTGTTGGTCTGGTCCTGCCCCGACAGTTCATGCTCGTGGAGGATTTCCTCCAGCTCGTAGAGCAAGTCCTGGGTGCGGCCAATACAGAAAGACGGGATAAGCACCGTGCCCTGATTTTGCAAGGCGCGCTCGATGACGGCCTGCAAGCGTTCACGCCGGTGCTCCCGGTCGGCGTGGCGGCGGTCGCCGTAGGTGCTTTCCAGAATCAGCAGATCAGCGCGCTCGGGAGGGGTCAGGTCTGGCAAGAGCGGGGAATGCGGGGCTCCCAGGTCACCACTGAAGACCACGCGCTGGGCAGTGGCATCCGGCCCTGTCATTTCGAGTTCCACATAAGCCGAACCCAGCACATGGCCGGCCGGTTGCAGCCTGACTTTGCAATGGGCACCCTCGGTTTCGTGGAGCGTGAACCAGTTGCCGTAGGGCAAAGCGATGGTGCGCTGCTCCACCACCTTGAGATAGCGTTCCAGTTGCTCCGGATCGTCGCTGATACCTAGACGGAACGCGTCTTCGAGTACGATGGGCAACAGTTGGGCTGACGGTTCGCTGCACAGGATCGGCCCCTCGAAACCTGCAGCCAGCAAATGTGGGATTCGCCCGACGTGATCCAGATGCACATGGGTCACGATCAGGGCCTTGACGCCATCGATGGTGAAGTCGAGGGTCAAGCCCTCCCCGCCTTGCCCCTCGTCCTCGCCTTGGAAGGCGCCGCAGTCGATCAGCAAGCTGGCCGTCTGGTCCATCCAGACTTGATGGCAGGAGCCGGTCACGCCCTCGCGGGCGCCGTGGTGAATGATTTCCGGGTGATCCATGATGGCTAGCCTGCGTGAGCCTTGAGATACGTTGGGCATTGCCGGCTGGATGAGGGTTCAGAAAAGCTCGGGCGTCATGGTTGCTGGGGCCGCATTGCGGCCCGATGCCGGCGTATCCAGGCGCAGGTTCAGGCATTCAGGGCCCGTGCCAGTACTTCATAGATTCTCGCGTCGGCCGACTGCGCGACGTTAAAACGCACATAGTCGCCAGCCGTCTGGGACTGGCTGAAAGCATTCCCAGGCGCCAGCACCACGCCATCGTCCAAGCATACCTTGGCCAACGCGGCAGCGTCCTTGCCCTGCGGCAGACGGCACCACAGGTACAGCCCTGCCTGCGGCATCAGCCAAGGAACGATACCGAGCGCTTTGAGCTTTTCAGCCGTCCTGTCCCGTTCGATGGCAAGGCGCATCCTCACGTTCTCCATATGCCTGCGGTAGCCGCTGCCGGTGATCGCATGGTGAATGATGTCCGCTGCCAGGCGACCGCCACCGAACGTGGTGGCGATCTTCAGATCGACCAGGCTCTGAATCCAGTCGTGACGCGTGGCGATGTACCCACACCTGACCGAAGCGGAGACGGTCTTGGAAAAACTGCCAATCTGGATGACCCGCGCCAGGCCATCGAAGGCCGCGAGCCTGGGCGCTGGCGTATGCTCGAAATCGGCGAAGACGTCGTCCTCGACGATCAACAAGCTCGCGGCCTCAGCGAGCTTGAGCAGCCGGTGTGCAGTGCCCGGTGACAGGGAGGCACCTGTTGGGTTGTGAATACCGGAATTGGTGATGTAGAGCCGTGGCGAATGCGCCGCCAGGGCAGCACCAAATGCCTCGATGTCAGGGCCAGTAGGGGTCTGACGTACACCGACGACGTTGACGCTATGGGCCCTGAGCAAGGCATGGAAGTTGAAATAACAGGGGTCGTCGAGCAGTACGGTGTCACCGGGTTGGAGCAGAAAACGGCAGATCAGGTCGATGGCGTGCGTGCCGGACTCGGTGAGCATGATCTGCTCTGCCGGCACGTCGATGCCAAAGCTTGCCAGTCGCCGCGACAGAAAATGACGCAGCGGCGGATGGCCCTGCGGCGATGCATACTCGACCACCTGCTCGGCTTGCGAGCGCGCAGTAGCCCTGAGCGCCTTGCGCACCCCGGCCTCGAACATCCATTGCGCAGGAAGCCAGCCGCACCCAGGTTTCAACGTGGCGCCAACGGGTTCGAGCGCCTGGCGAGAGATCCACAGCGGGTCGACTTCGTGCTCAAGCTTGGGCCCCACCTCGGTCAGCACTAAGGGCGCCGCGACCCCTGCCACATAAAACCCGGCGCCACGGCGCGCATGGATTACTCCTTCGGCCACCAGTCGTTCGTAGGCCTCGACCACAGTCGACACCGAAACCTGCATGCTTTGCGCCATTGCCCGTACTGAAGGTATTCGTGCACCGGGCAAATAGGTACGGGCCGCGATGCGCGCATGGACTTCAGTCATGACTTTTCGAATGCGTGTGCTGTGCTCTTTCACTGAAATCCTCTCACCTGTACTGCCCATCGATACCTGACAGTTCCGCCAAACTGTACTGGATTGTACATGGCATCAAAGCGCACGTTGGTGCTGTACTGGCTTCATTGATGACAAGGAGTGCGAGATGCAGAGAACAGCAAGCGGCTGGATCAACGGTTTCATCGGCGTGGTGATTTTCGCAGGCTCCTTGCCCGCAACACGCGTTGCCGTGACGGCGTTCGAACCGACGTTCTTGACCTGCGCGAGGGCAACCATTGCCGCGTTAGTGGGTGCTTGTTGTCTGATTTTGCTGCGTCAGCCCCGGCCTGGGCGAGGCGATTGGTCATCCCTGGGCGTGACGGCACTCGGCGTCGTGGTCGGGTTCCCGCTACTGACTGCATTGGCCTTGCAGCACGTCAGCTCGGCCCACTCCATTGTGTTTGTGGGGCTGCTGCCGCTGTGCACCGCTGGCTTTGCCGTGCTGCGTGGCGGCGAGCGTCCCAGGCCGTTGTTTTGGGCATTTTCGTTGGCAGGTGCCGGGTTGGTGGCGGGGTACGCATCAACCTCTGCAGGGCAGGCTTCGCTACTGGGTGATGGGTTGATGGTCGCGGCAGTCGTGGTGTGCGGATTGGGGTACGCAGAAGGAGCACGCCTGTCCCGCACATTGGGCGGCTGGCAGGTGATCAGCTGGTCGTTGCTGCTTGCGCTACCAGCGATGCTGGTGTTGGCAATCATCACCATGCCCACGAGGGCGAACCTTACGCAAGTCGGCGCCTCTGCCTGGTTCAGCTTCGGTTATGTGGCGTTGTTCAGCATGTTCATTGGATTCGTGTTCTGGTATCGCGGGCTCGTCCAAGGCGGGATCGCGGCAGTAGGCCAATTGCAGTTGGTCCAGCCCTTCATCGGGTTGGGGTTGGCGGCGGTGTTATTGCACGAGCAGGTGAGCTGGGCCATGGTGGCGGTGACGGCGGGTGCGGTGCTGTGTGTTGCCGGGGCCAAGCGGTTCGCCCATTGACGCGCAATCCTGCGGTGGAACTGGAACCAGGCCACTGATCGCTCGACCAGTGGCCAGCTGCTTTGCTGCAAACTACCGCTGTCAGCGCAGCAGGGTCTGGATCTTGTCGTGCAACGTATCGAGGTCGAACGGCTTGGCCAGGATGGGCGCCTTGCGGGTGATCGGGCTGCCAGACTCCAGGATCTCCGCTGGATAGCCGCTGATGAAGATCACCTTGAGGTCCGGCCGCAACTTGACAGCGGGCTCAGCGATTTCCACCCCTGAAATGCCACCGGGCAAGCGAAAGTCAGTCACCATCAGGTCCAGGTGCGGCTTGCTGGCCAGGATGGCAAACGCCTGCTCGCCATCTTCGGCAACCAGCACGTGGTAGCCCTCCCCAGCCAGGTAGTCCCGCAAAATCATGCGAATGGCCGGCTCGTCCTCGACGACCAACACCACATCTTGTGCATCTTCACTCATATCGAAACCTTGGAAATTCTTGCAGTTTGCCATCAGACCCCGGGCTCACGCAGAGGTTGCCCGCGCCTGATCGTTTTGTTGCTCGCGCACGCCAAGCGGCAGTTGCAGGGTGAACGTGGCACCTTGGCCCTCCTCGCTCTCGACCAGAATGCGCCCGCGGTGGGCGTGGACGATCTGCTCGGAGATATAAAGCCCAAGCCCCAGGCCACCAGTAGCCTGATGGTTCGACACCCGCTCGAACTGCTGGAAGATGCGCTGCTGGTTGGCCGCACCAATGCCAATGCCGTTGTCTTGCACCTGCACGCATGCCATGCCGTCGAGCTCGAACACCCGCACGTGCACAGGTTTGCGCTCCCCGTAGCGCAGGGCGTTGGACAAAAGGTTGGCCAGCACTTGCTCGATGCGGAACTCGTCCCATTCGCCAGCCAGGCGCCCGTCACAATGCAGGTCGATTCGGGTATCCAGCGCGATCGCTTGCGCCGTGAAGTTCTCCACCAACCCCCGTACCAGCTGACTGAGGTCAAACAGCTTCGGGCGCAGTGACAGTTTACCGGTGCGGATGCGTGACACGTCGAGCATGTCTTCGATCAGCCGTATCAGGCTGTTGATCTGACGCTCGTCGCGCTCGACCATGGCCTTGAGCTTTTCCTCACTGAAGGCCTCCAGATTGCCCCTGGCCAGGTTCAGCTTGCGCAGCTGCGTTTCCAGGATCAAACCGTTTAGCGGCGTCCTCACCTCATGGGAGACGATGGACATGAAATCATCACGCATCCGCACGGCGTGCTCCAGCTCGCAGCGTGCGCTTTGCAGCTTGTCCAGCAAGGCTTCCTGCTCCTGCCGGCTGCGTTCGAGCGCTTGCAGTTGCTGGTCGAGCACTTTGCGCTGACGGTAGAGATCGACGAAAACCGAGACTTTGCTTTTGACCGCCATGGTATCGAGCGGCTTGTAGAGGAAATCCACGGCACCGCTTTCGTAGCCCTTGAAGGCATAGTTCATCTCGCGCCCGGCCGCGGTCACGAACACGATGGGGATGTTGCGGGTTTTCTCGGTGCCGCGCATCAGCTCGGCCAGCTCGAACCCGTTCATGCCAGGCATCTGCACGTCCAGGATGGCCAAGGCGAATTCGTGCTCAAGCAGCAGGGACAGCGCCGCTTCGGCGGACTGGGCTTGGTGCACCTCGCGATGGTCACCCTGGATGAGGGCATCGAGGGCCAGGAGGTTTTCTGGCAGATCGTCGACGATCAGCAGTTTGGCGATGGTCTGGCTTAACATGCGCTGGATTCCAGAGTACCAAGCAACTGCTCGATACCACTCAAAGGAAGAATATGGTCGGGCCGGTGCAGGGCCAAGGCGGCCTCCGGCATCAGCGCGACCTGTGCATCGCGGGGGTCCTGGACGATGGTCCGGCCGCCGCTGTTCTTGATGTAGGCAAGCCCTTGGGCGCCATCTTCGTTTGCGCCAGTGAGCAATATGCCGAGCAGCGCCTTGCCATAGGCATCGGCTGCCGACATGAACATGTAATCGATCGAAGGCCTGGAAAAATGCTGCGGCGGTTCCTGGCTCAAAGACAGGGTGAAGTCGCACTCCACCGAAAGGTGATAACCAGGGCCTGCCACAAAAATGCCGCCGTCTTGCAAAGACTGCTTGTCGCGGGCTTCGAGCACCGGCCGGCCCAGGCGACGTTGCAGCACTTCAGCCAGATGGCTATGCCGGTCCTCGGGCAGATGCAACAGGCACACCACCGGAACCCTGCACGCCCCTGGCAACCCGCCGAGCACCTTGAACAGAGCAGTCACACCGCCCGCCGAAGCACCGATCACCACAGCCTGTATGCCCTTCATGACTTGCGGTAGATCCGTTCAGGTTTGACCCAGGGCTCGAAGCGCTGGCTATAGGCCGAGAAATCGACCGACTCCTTGCTGCCCAGTACCAGGAAACCCCGGTGGCAGAGAGACTCGTGGAACAGGCCCAGGGCCCGGTCCTGCAAGACCTTGTCGAAATAGATGAGCACGTTGCGGCACGAGACGAGCTGAGTTTCCGAGAACACGCTGTCGGTGGCCAGGCTGTGGTCGGCGAAGGTCACCTGCTCACGCAAGGTGCTGTCCATGATGGCATTGCCGTAGGCAGCGGTGTAGTACTCCGAAAAGTCACGGCGCCCACCGGCCAACCTGTAGTTCTCTTCGTACTCGCGCATGCTCGGCATGGAATAGATGCCTTGCTTCGCTTTTTCCAGCGAGTGCGGGTTGATGTCGGTGGCATAGATGATGGTGCGCTCCAGCAGACCTTCCTCGCGCAGCAAGATGGCCATCGAATACACCTCTTCGCCTGTACTGCAGCCGGCAATCCAAATCTTGATCGATGGCCATGTGCGCAACAGCGGGACCACTTCATTGCGCAGGGCAAGGAAGTGGCCAGGGTCGCGGAACATCTCGCTGACGGGAATCGTCAGGTACTGCAACAGCTGCATGAACATGCCAGGGTCATGCAGTACCCGCTCCTGAAGCGCAGACACGGTTTGGCAGTCGAACTGGCGCAGGGCATGCAAGATCCGACGCTTGATCGAAGCGCCGGAGTAATTGCGAAAATCGTAGCTGTACTTGAGGTAGATGGCCTCGATGAGCAAGCGGATCTCGATGTCGGTATTGCGTTCGCTAATCAAATTCGCTCCAGTTGCGGCAACCATACACGTATCAGCGAGAACAGGCGGTCCAGGTCGATGGGCTTTGCCAGGTAATCATTGGCGCCGGCCTGCAGGCAGCGGTGCTGGTCATCCTTCATCGCCTTGGCGGTCACAGCGATGATCGGCAGCTTGCGCCAGCGAGGCTGCTGGCGGATCAGCCGGGTCGCTTCGAAACCGTCCATTTCCGGCATCATCACGTCCATCAGCACCAGGTCGATATCTTCATGCTGTTCCAGGCGTTCGATGGCCTCGCGGCCATTGCGGCCGATTTCGACGATGGCCCCCTTGTGCTCCAGGGCGCTGGTCAGGGCGAAGATGTTGCGCACATCGTCGTCTACCAACAGGATCTTGCGCCCCTCGAATACCTTGTCGCGGCTTCGCGCGGTCTTGAGCATGCGCTGACGTTCATGGGACAGCTGCGACTCCACCTTGTGCAAGAACAGGGTGACCTCATCGAGCAGACGCTCGGGCGAGCGTGCGCCCTTGATGATGATCGAGCGCGAATACTTGAGCAGGTCGGCCTCCTCTTCGCGCGTCAGGTTACGGCCTGTATAGACGATCACAGGCGGGAAGGCGCGGATGTCTTCGGCCGTCATGCGCTTGAGCAACTCGTTGCCGAGCATGTCGGGTAACTTGAGGTCGATGATCATGCAGTCGTAGACGTGCTCGCGCAGCAGTGCCAAGGCCTCCTGGGCCAGGCCCACGGCGGTGATCTCGACGTCCTCGTCGCCAATCAACCGGACAATGCTCTCGCGCTGCAGGTCATCGTCTTCGACCAGCAGGATGCGCTTGAGCTTCTGGGTCAGCTTGGCTTCCAGGCGCCCGAAGACTTCCTTGAGCTCCTCGCGACTGGTGGGTTTGACCGCGTAACCGACCGCGCCCATGTGCATGGCCGCCTCGACCCGATCCTCGACTGAAATGATATGCACCGGGATGTGGCGCGTCTCGGTCCGCTCCTTCAGGCGCTGCAGTACAGTGAGGCCGGAATGGTCCGGCAGTCGCATGTCCAGGAGTACGGCATCGGGCAGGAACCGAGCGGCCAGCTCGAAACCTTCGTCCGCGCCATGGGCCACCAGGCAGCTGTAGCCCAGTTCATGGGCCAGATCGAAGAGAATACGGGCAAAGTTTGGCTCGTCCTCAATGACCAGAATGCAGCGGTTGGTAAACGGCGCCCGCTCGCGATCATCGGTGAAGGCCAGTACCGGGGGCTTGGCCGCCGATGCTGGCGGCTGGATGACCGATGGCATTGAAGTCACCGCAGGGCGCAGGGTAAGGGGCGCGACGGGCTGTTCGTCGACATCATGGCGCTCTGGCAGTACCAGGCTGAATACGCTGCCTTGGCCCGGCGTGCTCTGTACGGTGATCTGCCCGCCCAACAGGCGGGCCAGGTCGCGCGAGATGGACAGGCCCAGCCCGGTGCCTCCATAGCGGCGGTTACTGGTGCCATCGACTTGGTGAAATGCGCCGAAGATGGCTTGCTGCTGATCAGGCGCGATACCAATCCCGGTGTCGTGCACCGCGAAAACGATACCGGCCTCGGGCTGGTAGCCGATATTCAGGCTGACCTGGCCACGCTCGGTGAACTTGATGGCGTTGGACAACAGGTTCTTGAGGATCTGTTCCAGGCGCTGGCGATCGGTGAACAGGGTCGCAGGCACGTGGTCCTCAGCTGTGACCTCGAAGCCCAGCCCTTTCTGGGAGGCCAGTGGCGTGAACATGTCGCGCAAGCCCTCGACCAGCCGATCGACGTGGGTCGTTTCGGGGCGCACCTCAAGCTTGCCGGCCTCGACCTTGGCGATGTCCAGGATGTCGTTAATGAGGTTGAGCAGGTCATTGCCTGCCGAGTAGATGGACTCGGCGAATTTGACCTGCTCCTGGCTCAGGTTGCCCTCGCCGTTCTCGGCCAGCAGCTTGGCCAAGATCAGCGAGCTGTTGAGCGGCGTGCGCAGCTCGTGGGACATGTTGGCAAGGAATTCGGACTTGTACTTGCTCGAACGCTGCAGCTCATCGGCGCGAGCCTGAAGCTCGGTCTGGGCGCGGCTGAGCTCTTCGTTCTTGAGGTCCAGTGCATCGGTGCGTTCGGAGAGTTGTTCGTTGGTCTGCTCGAGCTCCGCCTGTTGGGTCTCCAGATAAGCCTGGGACTCCTTGAGCACCCGGGACTGCTCTTCGAGTTCCTCGTTGGCGGTCTTGAGCTCTTCCTGCTGGACCTGTAGCTCTTCGTTGAGCTGCTGGGTTTCGGCCAGCACCTCCTGCAGGCGTTGACGGTAGCGGGCGCTTTCGATCGACATACCCAGGTTGCCCGCCACGCGCTCGAGCATCTCCGCGTCGCGCTCCTGCAAAGGGCGCAGCAGCCCCAGCTCGATGACGCCGTTGACCTGGCCGTCCTCGGTAGCCGGCACAATCAGGCCGCTGCGGGGTAAACCCTTGCCCAGGCCCGACGCCAAACGGTAATAGTCCTCCGGCAGGGCATCGAGGCGGATCAGCCGTTCTTCACGCACTGCTTGTGCCAGCAAGCCGTGATGATCACCCAGCACCTGCTCGCGGGCCTGCTCCTGGGCTTCGAGCCCATAACTGGCCACGCGCACCAGACGGCCATGTTCATCCCGCACATACACGGCGCCCACCACGCTGCCCAGGTAGGCAGCGAAGAAGCGCAGGATCTTGTCACCCAGCATGGGCAGGGACAGTTGACCCAGCACCTGCTGGGCCAGTTGGGTCTGGCCGTTGCGCAGCCAGGCCTGATGCTCCAGGCGCTCCGCAGCGCGCTGCTGGGCCTGCAAGTTCTTGGTGTAGCTATCGGACAGGGCCAGCAGGTCACGGCGCCCGAGATAAGCGAGTAATGCGCTGAGCCCGACCAGCAACACAACGAACGTGATGATGCCAGCGACGGTGACACTGCTGACCGTCTCGTTGCGGGTCATGCGCAGCTGTTGCTCGGCCCCGATCAGGTCCTCGAACTCCTTGCGGATTTCGTCGGTCAGGCGTTTGCCACGGCCATTACCGATCAGCTCGCGGTATCCCCCTTCGACGCGGCGCAGCTCGATCATCTGGCTGCCGAAGTCGTTCCACGCCCCCTGCAGCGCGATCAGCCGGTCGATGCGTTCGACCTGCTGGGGATTGTCCTCGACCATGCTCCGCAGGCTTTGCAGGCTGTTGAAGATCCTGGGCTTGGCCACCTCGTACGGGTCCAGGAAGCGTTCATCGCCCGTGATCAGAAACCCGCGCATGCCCGTTTCCATGTCGATCGAGAGCTTGAGCGTCTCGTTGGCATTGCCAATCACCTGATCGGTATGTTCCACCCACTGCATGGCAGACAGCAGGTAGTTGATAACGGCGACGAATGCCACGGCACCGAGCAGGCCGAGCCCCAGGGGCAGGCCGATGTTGCGGCTCAACAGCTTGCGAAAGCTACGTTGGTCCATCGAGGCAGCTTGTATCATCTGAAAACGCCCGAGCAAATGGAGTCCATGAACAGCATGGTCAATCTTTCCTTATGGTGAGGGGCAGCCCCTGGCCTGGCGCAAGCCCTGATCAGTTGGCCCGGCATTTAGCCAGCATTTGAAACATACCTGTTCCAATCGTTCCATCGGATCGATCAGATCGGTATCCTTCGGGAACTTCTGGGCCTTGGCGAGGCACAGAGCAAAGACATTCATCAAGACAGGATCTGAACCATGTCCCTTCTGGTAGTCGAGGACGACGACATCGTACGCATGCTCATGGTCGAGGTCCTCGAAGATCTGAGCTACGCCGTGATCGAGGCGCATGACGCTGCGACCGCACTGAAAGTACTCGAAAATCCTGACCAAACGCTCGAACTCATGATAACCGATGTTGGCTTGCCGGACATGGATGGCCATGACCTGGCCAAGAGCGCACGCGGGCTGCGCCCTATGCTCCCTGTGCTGTTCGCCAGTGGGTATGGAGAAAACGTCGACGTGCCGGAAGGCATGTATAGAATTGGCAAGCCTTACTCCATCGATCAGTTGCGAGACACGGTGGCCTCCATTCTTGGCCCCCGCTCGGCGCAGTAGCCGGTCAGGTTGGTCAATCCGTAGTCGCGAACACTTCACGACGCAGCAAGTAGATGTCCATTATCCAACCCTTGCGCCGACGTTGACTTGCCCGGGCCTCCAGGATGCGTGCCTTGACCGCTTCCAGGGGCCCGGCGATCAGCATTTCGTCCGCGGTTCCCAGGTAAGCGCCCCAGAAGATCGTGAGCGCTGGATCCGACAGTGCAGCGAAGGCGCAGTGACTATCGAGCATTACCACAACATTATCGATGCGCCCGAGACTCGCCAGCCTCCGCCCCGGCACCACGATCAACGGCTCACCGACACGCGTGAGCGCGATCTGGTGACGGGCGGCCAACAGCTGCATGCTGCTTATTCCGGGTAGCACCTTCAAGGCAAGCGACACCCCCCGTTCACGCACCAGCTCCATCACACGCAGCGTGCTGTCGTACAAGCCAGGTTCACCCCACAGCAAAAATGCGCCGGTCTGCCCTGGCTGCAGTTCCATTTGCAGCGCGGCGGCATAGGCTGTCGCCCTCTGTTGGTGCCAGACTTCAATGGACGTTGCATACCCCGAGGGCTGTCTGGCGCGTGGCGGGTCGGTGATCTGCACGATGCGATAGCTGTGGTCTGGCAGGTAGCGTTGCAGAATCGCCTTGCGCAACCCCAGAAGGTCTTGCACCTCGGGGCCTTTGTCCATGACGAAAAACACGTCCACACCGCGCAGTGCATCGACCGCCTCATAGGTCAGGTGGCAAGGATCCCCAGCGCCGATGCCGATCAGCAGTACCTGTTTCATCTACCCTCCTCGTACGCTTTCGTCCGGTTGCCACAAAGCAACCGGCGATGAACTTGATCGCGTCAGCGCCATGATGAAACCTCAACACTGGCTTCACACTTTTTTCACAGCGCCGCGGGCACCATGAACACAGCTAACGGACTAGCGACCCCATCACGCGCCCGCACACGCGGGCCTCTAATTCCAGCGCCCTGCCTTGAGCAGGGCGCTTTCATTTGCGCAATCGTTTCACTGCCGTATCATTAGCAGCCTGTCCGTTTCGCCGGGTCCTGGCACCCGGCCCCGTCTCAGGAGTTTCCATGAGCTTGCACGATCTGCAAACCGTTCCGGGTGTCACCGCACAGCCTGACGTTGCCACTGCCCAATTCGTCTTCAACCACACCATGCTGCGGGTCAAGGACATCCAGAAGTCGCTGGACTTCTATACGCGGGTGTTGGGTTTCCGCCTGGTGGACAAGCGTGATTTCCCAGAGGCTGCTTTCAGCCTGTACTTCCTGGCCCTGGTCGACCCCGCCCAGATTCCAGAGGACGACCATGCCCGCCATCAGTGGATGAAGTCGATCCCGGGCGTGCTTGAGCTTACGCACAACCATGGTACCGAACAGGATGCCGACTTCGCCTACCACGATGGCAATACCGATCCACGCGGCTTCGGCCACATCTGTGTATCGGTGCCGGACGTGCGTGAAGCATGCGCCCGTTTCGAAGCCTTAGGCGTGCCGTTCCAGAAACGCCTGCAAGACGGGCGTATGAACCACTTGGCCTTCATCAAGGACCCAGATGGTTACTGGGTCGAGGTCATCCAGCCTGGCGAGCTCAAAGCTTAAGGCTCACAGGCCACGCTCGTCGGGCGACCGCCTGCATGCCCTCTGCTGTGGTATATGAAGTAAAGGCTTCATTGCCACAGCGAGGTACCGATCATGCAATCGCTCCAGTGTGAATATCGCAAGCACCTCATCACCGCCAGCGTGATGCCTCACCCTGACTCGCCCTTACCCTTTGCAGCAGGCTGCCTGATCACGGCACCCGACGGCCATGTCAGCCGGCGGCTATCGATGCCCATGAAGTTCTTCAGCGACTTGGACAATGCTCAGCATGTGTCGCTGGCGTATGGTCGTGCGCTGGTTGACGAGCAATTGGATAAGGCCAGGCAAGCGTTCTAATCGCTGCAGCGACCAGCTCAACTTGCTGGTCGCCGAATAGTGCAGGATCTGCCCCTGGCTCAACCTTGGCGCGCGTAGCCCACGGCAGCCTGTACCTGCTCAGGGGTTGGTCTGATGCCGGTGTACAGGACAAATTGCTCCAACGCCTGCAATGCGATGACTTCAAGCCCGGTGATCACCTGCTTGCCAAGCTTCTCTGCATGCTCGATCAGAGGTGTTTGCACTGGCATGGCCACGACATCGAATACGCGCTCGGACGCAGCAATTGCCATCTCGCTGAACGCGAGCTGCTGCGCCTCTGGCCCACCGGCCATGCCCACCGGGGTGACGTTGATCAGCATCGGCGGGCAAAGGTCGTCAAGCTCAGGCAGCCAGCGGTAGCCGCACACATCGGCCAGCTCCCGCCCGGCCTGCTCGTTACGGGCGACAATGATGCCTTCGCCAAACCCTGCGTCCCGCAACGCGCTGGCCACCGCCTTGGCCATGCCACCGCTGCCACGCAAGGCGAACGCCGTAGTCGGGTCGACCTTGTGCTGCGTCAGCAACTGCCGGACTGCTAGGTAGTCCGTGTTATAGGCTTTGAGGTGGCCCTCGGTATTGACCAGGGTGTTGACTGAATCGATTGCCGCAGCCGACGGGTCGATTTCATCGACCAACGCCATGCACGCTTCCTTGTACGGCATCGAGACACCACAACCACGAATCCCAAGCGCCCGGATGCCTGCAACAGCTGCCGGCAAGTCATCGGTGCGCATGGCCTTGTAATAGAAATCCAAGCCAAGCTGCTCGTAGAGGTGATTGTGGAAGCGGACACCGAAGGTGCCTGGGCGGCCTGCCAGGGAAATGCACAGCACGGTATCCCTGCTGGGGGTAAGGGGCATACGCGATCCTTTTGCGGTGTACAGACGGCGAATGAGCCTAGCAGAGCCGTTGGCCCAAGCCTACCGGTTCGACACTGCGCGTCACGCTGTGCTCATCGGCCGTTGCACAACGTTGCCTGCACGTTAGGCAAAACTGATAAGCACTATTGAGCACATTGATTTCAGTCCCACCCGCGGCATCGGTACAGTAACCCCATGTTTTAGCGGAGGACAGCAGATGGCCACTATCGAGATCATGTCCGTTATCGGCTCGGCAGTACCGGCCAATTTGCGCGATCAGGGCCTGCTGGCTTGTTGGTACCTGGTCAGCAACGGCGAGCCGGTCAGCGGACCGATGCCGAGCCTGGCCAGTGCCCGCGCCCTGATTGAAAAGTTGCAACCCGGCACCCTCCTCGCCTGACACGAACATTTAGTGCTGCTCCCTGTTGCCCGCCACTGTGCGGGCTTTTTTTTGCCTGATGACCATGCACAGGCTGCCGATTCTTGAGCTAGGCACTTGAGATGCCCACTGCTGCGTATTGGAAAACTCGTCCGAGCAGCGGGGATAGTCAATAACAGGGGTTGTACAAAGGGCGGCAATCTCACCAATAATTGTACAAACCGCACCGCTCATCCCCTCGAGGCAACAGGTCGGGCTCTGTGTCCTCGGAAAAGGCATAGACGGAATATGGTCAGCGGTGATGATTGGAAAACGGATTTTGGTCGTCGAAGACGAACCCGCTTTGCGAGAGTTCCTGTCTTTGATCATTGAAGAAACAGGCGCTCGGGTAATGGCGGTGGAAACCGCAACAGAAGGTATTCGGCAACTCGACAAGCAACCCTGGGCAGCGGTCGTGACCGATGTTCGTACGCCGGGCCCGTTCGATGGCTGGGACCTTGCCTGGATGGCTTACGAGCAGTGTCCATCCCTGCCCGTGATCGTGACGAGTGGTGGCTACAGCAAGATCGATATGCCGCTGCCTCCCACCGCAGCGTTCATTGGCAAGCCTTGGTCGATTGACGACATGATCTGCTTATTGATGCGCTGTACTACATCGGATTCGGGCACCCGCTGATCGCCTGCGAGGGGGAATTGGGTGGCGAATAGAACAATTGCCATTGCCTGTGTGCTGAATTATCTTTGCGATCTTTGGGTACCGCTGACGAAAATAGCTCGGCCTGGCATTCGGTATAAATGCCTGCCCAAGGATTCGTCATGTCGAAAAATACTTTATGGTCGATTTCGCTTCTGGCTGTCACGGCGGTGTGGGGCTGGAGCTTCGTGGCCAAACACGACACGCTGACCATCATGGCTGCCTCCACCTTGAATGCGTGGATGTTCAGCCTGGCAGCAGCGGCCTTGTTTCCCTTCTCGATTCGCTCGTTTCGACTGATGAACCTAGGCACGCTGTTGAATGCGGGCTTGGCCGGGGTCGTGTTGTTCATGGCTTTTTCGCTGCAGACCTCCGGGACCGCGCTGACTACGCCCTCCAATGCCGGCTTCATCACGGGCCTGTGCACTGTTTTTACACCAGTGCTGCTTTACCTCATGGGCAAGGGTCGCCCGAGCCTCAAGCAAGGGATCGGAACCGGGATCGCGGTGTTCGGACTTGGCCTGCTGAGCCTGGACGGGTTCACCCTGCACTACGGTGACTTGCTGGTGCTGGGGTGTGCCGTGTGCTTCGCCTTGCATATCGTGATGGTATCGACGTTCACCACGCCAGCGCTGGCCATGGCATCGGCTTCGATTCAACTGGGCGTCGTCGGCGTGCTTTCGTTGATATGGAGTGTGGCGAACAACGCGTTCTCCGTGCCCACCACGCTGCCTGTCACCGCCACCCTCCTGGCATTGGCGCTGCTGGCAACAGCCTTGGCTTACGCGATCCAGAACCGCGCACAGGCAGTGTTGGCTCCGGAAAAGGTGGCGTTGATATTGATATGCGAGCCAATTTTCGGTGGCCTGTTCGGCTACTTCCTGGCCGGTGATCGCTTACCTGCCGAGCGCCTGGCCGGCGCAGGCTTGATCCTGGTCGGGCTGGCCGTGACAGAGCTTCGACTCACAGGCATTGCCTGGCTTGCCTGGCGCAGGTCCTAAGGCTTTTGCGATACGCAAATAACAGCGGGCCTGTGGGTGCTGGGCCCGCTGCGAGGCATCATCTGATTCCCATCACTCAGGCTTGGGCGCATCTTCATCTTCATAGGTGAGGTCTACGACGAGCTTCACTGCATCCTCGTCATCTTCGAGCAATTGCACATCCCCCTGCTGATCCTCGACCTCGTAGAGCTCATCGAGATCGTCACGCTGGTACCACTCCGGGATGTCGTCTCCGCGATACGTCCTCAACTTCACAACCATGCCTGGATCCTCCGTGTTCAAAGGTGACAGGACTGGGTCCCATGGAGTTCACCTCGAATCAGTAAAACAGCCCAAGCGGCTCTAGGAGCTGGGCGACCAAGGGCCGTAGGGGCTGGACAGAGTCGGGGCAGCCAAATGGCTGTAGCCCTACCCGCAGGATTAAATTCTCTTCACCTTGCGCCCATTGGTGATAAGGCAATCGACACGGCTTGAGCCATACTCCAGAATGCGCCGGCTTGGGGAAAACCCTCGCAATGCCAACGACATAGCCCCCTTTAGTGAGCCTCAACGTGAAAACGATCCTGTCTACCCTCAGCCTTTTGTTGTTGCTCACAGGTACCGTGACCCCCATCAGCGCCGCTGTCGCTGCACAGCCCACCGCCCAGCTGCAACGTGACCCTGCCAAGCTGCACCTGGCCTCCGGCAGCGCCCTGTTGATCGACCTCAACAGCAACAAGGAGCTGTACGCCAGTCACCCAGACCGCGTGCTGCCCATCGCGTCGGTGACCAAACTGATGACGGCCATGGTCGTGCTCGACGCCAAGCTGCCCATGGACGAAATGCTGACCATGACCATCGCCAACAACCCGGACATGAAAGGCGTCTACTCCAGGGTTCGGCTCGGCAGCCAGCTGAATAGACGCGAGACGCTGCTGATCACCCTGATGTCCTCGGAAAACCGCGCCGCGACCACCCTGGCCAACCACTACCCTGGCGGTTACCCGGCGTTCATCAAGGCAATGAACGCCAAGGCACGCAGCCTGGGCATGAGCCATACCCGCTACATCGAACCCACCGGTCTTTCGACTCAGAACGTCTCCACTGCACGCGACCTGACCAAGCTATTGATGGCGTCGCGCAAGTACCCCCTGTTGAGTACGCTGTCGACAACCCGTGAGAAAACGGTAGCGTTCAGCAAACCCAACTACACACTCGGGTTTCGCAACACCGACCACCTGGTGAACAAGAGCAACTGGGACATCAAGCTGACCAAGACCGGTTTCACCAACGAGGCTGGGCACTGCCTGGTGCTGTTGACCCGCATGGACAACCGGCCGGTCGCCATGGTCATTCTCGATGCATTCGGCAAGTACACCCACTTCGCCGACGCCAGCCGCATGCGCCAGTGGCTGGAAACGGGCGCGACCAAGCCGGCCCCGGCGGTGGCCATGCAGTACAAGGCCGATCGGCACAAGGCGCGATTGGCCGCTGACTGACTCCCAGGGTTTGGTCAGTGCCCGCTAGGCACGGGTGCTGACCAGGCCACCGGCACTGCCACCACCGCTTTGCTGCAACAGTTCCAGCAATTGTGCCGAGGCCGCGATGATCTGGCTGCTGAGCGTGGCAATGCTGCTCTGCTTGGTGCTGATGGCAGCCATCTTCGCGGTCTCTTCCATGTCACTGTTCATCAGAGCTGCCAGTTGTTTCTGCTCCTCTGCCAGCTGTTTCTGCAACGCCTTGATCAACTCGCGCAACTGCTTGACCGCCTCTGGCTCGTCGCTGTCCTCGCCCTGGGCCGCTTGTGCCTGGCCTGTGGCTGTGGCTTTGAGGCTGTCACCGGCGATGCTCAACGGGCCGGGCGCCTCGCCCGCCTGCACGCGCCGTTCGCGCTCGTCGGCAGCGTCAACGCGCAGCGTCTGGGCTGAGACGCCGTTGATCAACAGATTGCTGGAGGTGATTGCGACCATGATGATTCCCTGCTCCAAAACCGGTCCGTGCCCCTTTTATCGGCTACAACGGCCTGGTCTTGAGCCCTGCTAAATTCCCTCTCGGTTGGCTCGTTCCAGAAGATGTACCAGCGCGGTAGCCGGATCACCGGTGAGCGTCCACATCGACCTTATGGAATCGCGGCCATGACCCAAGCCTCACAGCAGGAAACCATCAAAGATCTGATCGGCGTAGGCTTCGGCCCGTCCAACCTGGCGCTGGCAATCGCCCTGGAAGAGCTGGCCGAAAGCCAAGGGCGTGCCCTGGACGCGCTATTTATCGAAAAGCAGCGAGACTATCGCTGGCACGGTGAAACCCTGGCCACCCAAAGCGAGTTGCAGATTTCCTTCCTCAAGGACCTGGTATCCCTGCGCAACCCCACCAGCCCCTACAGCTTCGTCAATTACCTACACCAGAAACAGCGCCTGGCTGACTTCATCAACCTGGGCACCTTCTACCCGTGCCGACTGGAATACAACGACTACCTGCGCTGGGCTGCCGAACACTTCGCGACCCAGGCGGTATACGGTGAAGAAGTGCTGCGCATCGAACCTGAACTCACCCAGGGCCGCGTCGAGCACCTGCGCCTGGTGTCCCGTGATGCCGAAGGTCGGGAATATAGCCGCAGGGCCCGTTCGGTCGTAGTGGGTAGCGGCGGTACACCTAAGATTCCGGAAACGTTCGCGGCCTTCAAGAACGACCCGCGCGTGTTCCACCATTCCCGCTACCTCAGCAGCCTCAGCCAGCTGCCCTGCAACGCCGGCAAACCGATGCGCATCGCGGTCATCGGCTCAGGCCAGAGCGCAGCCGAGGCGTTCATCGACCTCAACGACAGCTACCCGTCGGTAAAGGTGGACATGATCCTGCGCGCCTCGGCACTCAAGCAGGCCGACGACAGCCCGTTCGTCAACGAGATCTTCGCACCCGACTACACCGACCTGGTCTATAACGAACCGGCCGATCAACGCAGCAAGTTGCTCGATGAATACCACAACACCAATTACTCGGTGGTCGACCTGAACCTGATCGAGCGCATCTACGCCATCCTCTATCGGCAGAAAGTGGCCCATCAGTTCCGCCACAATGTGCTGTGCCGGCGCCAGGTAGACGCCGTGGTGGGCAACGCAGATGGCATCGAGCTGACGCTCAGCGACCTGGCCACCGGCCAACAACAGACCCACCGCTACGATGCCGTCATCCTGGCTACCGGCTACGAGCGCCGTTCGCACCGGGACTTGCTGGCCCCGCTGGCTGGCTACCTCGAGGATTTCAACGTTGATCGCAACTACCGCGTACTGACCAGCCCCGACCTCAAGGCGTCGGTGTACCTGCAAGGCTTCTGCGAGAACAGCCATGGCCTGAGCGACACCCTGTTGTCAGTTCTGCCCTCGCGGGCCGCCGAGATTGGCCGTGCGCTTTATCAAGACCTGCCCTCGTTGCGCACCCTGCCCCTGCCAGAAGCGGTCCTGTCCCGCGCCTGACAGACGCTTTGCCACCGGCCCCCAGCTTCAGGCGCAGGGGCCGGCTCCCCAGCCTGAAACATTTCCTTGCATTTAAATCGACGGAATTTCGATTCTCATTCGTCCTTATCAATACAGCTCTCCAGGGTTGGGCTTAAGCTCGGCCCCTTATTGTGAAGATCGTCTGATGGCCAAAACTCCAAAGAAATCCAAGTCCAGGCTCTGGTTCCTGGTCCACAGCTGGCTCGCGCTGCCGATCTGGTTCTTTGTTCTCATCGTCTGTTTCACCGGCATGCTCGCGGTGGTCAGCCAGGAGATCGTCTGGCTGGCCGACCCTGCGGTGCGCGCCAACAAGCCCGATGCCGACGTGGACCGCCTGAGTTTCCAGCAAGTGCTCGATGCGCTGCACAAGGCTGAGCCCGACATGATCGTGGACATGCTTCGCCAGCCCGACGGCTCTCACTTCGCGGTCGTTGCCAACGTTACCCTGCCCGACGGCACCAGCCCTACGCTGTATGTAAACCCCTACACCGGAGCGATCCAGGGCAAGACGCCCGACTTCGACTTCGAAGCCTTCACCCGTGCCTTGCATGGATGGTGGCTGGTGCCGTTCACCAACGGTTACAGCTGGGGCTGGTACCTTGTTTCCCTGTTGGGCCTGCCCATGCTGGCATCCCTGGTCACGGGGCTTGTGGTGTACAAGAAATTCTGGAGAGGGTTCTTCAAGCCGGTGCGCACCGGTCACGGCTCGCGGATTTTCTGGGGGGACGTGCACCGCCTGGCCGGCGTCTGGTCCATCTGGTTCATTGCCGTCATTTCCATTACCGGTACCTGGTTCTTGATCCAAGCCATTCTGGGCGATAACCACGTCACGATTTCCACACGGCCCATCGTGCCGGTGATTGCACGCGAAGACGTGCCGCAGACCACTGACGGCACCCCCGCACCACGCATCGACCTGGACGAAGCCGTGCGCATTGCCGGGCACGCGGTGCCAGGCCTTGAGGTCAGCTTCGTGATATTGCCCGCCACGGCCTACAGCCACATCAGCCTTTCAGGGCCGGGTTGGTACCCGCTGATGTTCCAGAACGCCTCGGTCAATCCCTACACCCGCCAGGTCGACAGCCAGTTCCGCATCAGCGACCGCACGCCCCTGGAGTTCGTCACCGAATCCATGCGTCCGCTGCACACCGGTGACTTCGGCGGGTTGCCGATCAAGCTGGTATGGTTCTTCTTCGGCCTGGTGTTGACCTTGATGGTGTTCAGCGGCCTGCTCATCTGGACCAAGCGCACCGCCCAGGCCACCGCCGCCGCCCTCAAGCGCAGCGAGCGCGCGCCCCGCGTCGCGCAGCGCGAGCCTACCCTGGAGACCCAACCATGAGCCAGGCACACACCCTCGCGCAACGGCCATTGAAACAGTTCTGGTTGAAGTGGCGCTTTCACCTGAACATTCTGCTGATCCTGATCCCGCTGGGTTTCATGCCCCAGTACTTTGCCGATGCCAAGCTGTTTCGCGGCGAAGCCGGGCTCGGCGCGAACGTCATACGCGATATCAAGGTAGGGCCCTACAGCCTGGACCTGGCTGAAATGCGTGACGAAGCGCCCCAGGCCGATGGCCCGGCCGGCTATTTCAAGGTGTTCAATGCCGCCCTCTGCAAAGGCTGCGCCCAAGAGGTGAAGGCCACCTACCTGCGCATCGGCAAGCCGCGCAGCCTGCGCGCCGCCGGCACCATTTTCTTCGGGGCACCCTACCACATGGGTACCTCCCTTCCGATTGCGCCGCGTACTCGGCCAGATGCCCAGGTGTGGATCACCCTCGAAGGCTGGGACGGCAGCATGCATCAAGCCTCGGTGCCCTTGGCCCAGGCATCGCCAGCCACCGTGGCCTGGCTCAAGAAACAAGGAGGCAACAAATGAAACACCTCATGCGTAGGCTCATGCTCTCTTCACTGCTGTTAACCGCCACGGCTGCCATGGCCCACAACCCCATGTGCGAGTGTGAGGAAGTGCCGGGCAGTCAGATCAAATGCACCGGCGGCTTTTCGGACGGGAGCGGTGCACCCGGGGTCACCCTGGATGTGATCGGCTACGACGAGCAGGTGCTGGTCGGCGGTAAGCTCGGGGATGACTCCACCCTCACCTTCAAGCGCCCGGATGGCGAATTCTACGTGTTGTTCGACGCAGGCCCAGGCCATGTGGTCGAAGTCGACTACGCGGACATTTCGCAACCATGAGCCGGGTCCAGGTGATTCGCCCGGCCGGCGCCGGGCATGAAACGCTATATGTGCTTTTGGTCAGTGCATTGATCGTGGCCCTGGCAGCCAGCGTCGTACTGGTGCGCGGGGAGCGTGTCGACGATCAGCCGATCGCCAGCCATCAGATCGATGCTCGCCGGGACCTGACTCCAGCTGAGCAAGGCCTCTACACCGACCTGCGGGTGGCTTTCGACGAAATACAGTACCTGCGCGAGGAACAGGGCGCCGTCCCCGAGGTGCAGTCGCTGGCGGCCGAGGGGCTGCCGCCTTTCGTCATTGATGCCGGTAGCCAGGGCCGTGGCGATCACCAATGGTCGTTGCTAGCCGACGGCGCCTACCTGGGCCGCAGCCAGGCGCCGGAAATCGCCGGCCACCTGCTGATGATCCTGCCCGAAGGGGGCGCCGAGGCCGACGTCTGGCTCTACCGAGGCAACCCCAGCCCATCGGTCGATGACCTTGCCCCGGCAAGCCTGATCGCCGCAGGCTGGCGCCAGGTCGTCAGCCACTACGACGCCGGTGTCACCCGCGAACACCGTCACTGACTTAAGGAACGCCCCATGCTTCGCTCCGCCCTCGCCCTGCTCCTGGCCTGTGCCCTGCCCGCCTTTGCCCTGGCCGACCCCGGCAAGCCGCTGCGTATCGGCATCACCCTGCACCCTTACTACAGCTATGTGAGCAATATCGTTGGCGACAAGGCCGAGGTAGTGCCGTTGATCCCGGCTGGTTTCAACCCCCATGCCTACGAGCCTCGCGCCGAGGACATCAAGCGCATCGGGACGCTCGATGTGGTCGTGCTCAACGGCGTCGGTCATGACGACTTTGCCGACCGCATGATCGCGGCCAGCGAAAAACCGAACATCGCCACCATCGAATCGAACCAGAACGTGCCTCTGCTCGCGGCAACCGGCATTGCCGCACGCGGCGCTGGCAAGGTCGTCAATCCGCATACCTTCCTGTCCATCAGTACCACCATTGCACAGGTCAACAACATTGCCCGAGAACTGGGCAAGCTGGACCCGGAAAACGCGAAGCTCTACACGCAAAATGCGCGGGCCTATGCCAAGCGTCTGCGCGCCCTGCGTGCCGAGGCCCTGGCCAAGGTGAGTCAAGCACCTGGCGCCACCTTCCGTGTGGCCACGATCCACGCTGCCTACGATTATCTCGTGCGTGATTTTGGCCTTGAAGTGACCGCCGTGGTGGAGCCTGCCCACGGTATCGAGCCCAGCCCCGCTCAGTTGAAGAAAACCATCGACCAACTCAAAGCGCTGGATGTCCGGGTCATTTTTTCGGAGATGGACTTCCCCTCTGCCTATGTGGAAACGATCCAGCGCGAATCCGGCGTGCGCTTGTACCCGTTGACGCATATTTCCTATGGCGAATACACCAAAGACAAGTATGAAATCGAAATGAAGCGCAACCTCGACACGGTGGTGCGCGCCATCGAGGAGAACCGCGCATGACCGCCGCCACCCAGGTGCTGCCGGTTTGTGGGCCGCGCATCGAGTTCGAGGCGATCAACCTCGAACTGGGCCGTACGCGCATTCTCGAGCAGGTCAGTTTCACCGTCGCGGCCGGCTCGGTGCATGCCATCGTCGGGCCCAATGGGGGCGGCAAGAGCTCGCTGATCAAGACACTGCTGGGGCAGATGCCGCATCAGGGTCGATTGGCCATGCATTGGCCCAGCGAGCGGGAGGTGATCGGCTACGTGCCGCAGGCGCTGGAGTTCGACCGCGGCCTGCCCATGACCGTAGACGACTTCATGGCCGCCATGTGCCAGCGCCAGCCCGCCTTTCTAGGGCTGTCCAAGCGGGTCCAGCCGGCCATCGAGGCAGCCCTGACCCACGTCGGCATGCTCGACAAGCGCAAGCGGCGCATGGGCGCGCTGTCAGGCGGTGAGCGTCAGCGGGTGCTGCTGGCGCAAGGGCTGATTCCCGAGCCGCAACTGCTGGTGCTGGACGAACCCATGTCGGCGCTGGACGAAGCGGGTATTCGCGTGTTCGAGCACCTGCTGGCCAGCTGGCGCCGATCCGGCACCACTGTCTTGTGGATCGAACATGATCTTGAAGCCGTGCTGCGCCTGGCTGACCGGGTCACCGGCCTGAGTCGCCGCGTGCTGTTCGATGCTGCGCCTGCCCAGGCGCTCACCCCTGAGCGTCTGCTCGGCCTGTTCTCCGTCCATCCGCGCAGCGAGAGCCTTGCCTGATGAGTTTCGAATCCTTCCGTGAATTGGTTCAACAATGGGCCGTTCAAGGCTACTTGCCCGAGGCGCTGGCCTACGGCTTCGTGGTCAATGCTTTGCTGGCCGGGTTGATGATCGGGCCGGTGCTCGGTGGCCTTGGAACGCTGGTGGTGGTCAAGCGCTTTGCCTTCTTCTCCGAAGCAGTCGGCCACGCGGCGCTGACCGGCGTGGCCATCGGCATTCTGTTGGGCGAACCCTACACCGGCCCTTACGGCAGCCTGTTCGGCTATTGCCTGTTGTTCGGTATCTTGCTGAATTTCCTGCGTAACCGCACCGGCCTGTCACCTGACACGCTGATTGGGGTCTTCCTGTCGGTGTCCCTGGCGCTGGGGGCCAGCCTGCTGCTGATGCTGGCAGGCAAGATCAACGTGCACATTCTGGAAAACGTGCTGTTCGGTTCGGTGTTGACCGTCAGCGGTCAGGACTTGGTCGTGCTGGGAATCGTCGCTGTGCTGGTGCTGGCCTTGGCGCTGCCGCTTTACAACCGCATCATGCTGGCCAGCTTCAATCCGCAATTGGCTGCTGTACGCGGGGTCGCGGTCAAGACCCTCGACTACTTGTTCGTGGTGCTGGTGACCCTGGTCACGGTGGCTGCGGTCAAGGTGATTGGCGCCATCTTGGTGGGTGCGTTGCTGGTCATCCCCGCCGCTGCCGCGCGCCTGGTCAGCCAGTCATTGAAAGGCTTTTTCTTCATCTCGGTGTTTATCGCTACCCTGAGTACCCTGTTCGGCATTCTGCTGCCGATCGTCTTCGACCTGCCTGTACCGTCCGGCGCCGCGATCATACTGGTCGCCGGTCTCTGCTTCGCCCTGGCCGCCCTGGCCCGTGCGCTCGTCCCACGCCTGCAAGGAAACCCGGCATGAACCTCAAACGCCTGTGTCTGGCCCTCGCCCTTATCAGCCTGCCGTCCCTGGCCTCGGCCACCCAAGTGCTGACCACCCTGCCGGTCACCCACAGCCTGGCCAACACATTGCTCGAAGGCACTTCGGTTGAGCTCAAACGCGCTGCGCCGGCGAATTTGCCTGCCAGCCGCCAGCCGTCGTATTTCAGTGGCCGTGGCGAAGCCAGCCTGCACAAGGCGGCCCAGCAGGCTGACGCGGTGATCGGCGTACGCTCGATCTGGCGAGACGATCCGCTTTACCCGGTGGCGCGCCGCAGCAATATTCGCATCGTCGAAATCGACGCCGCTCGCCCGGTCGATGGTGCATTGCCAGGCATCGCCGTGACGGGGGCTGATGCCTACGCCGGCTACCCATGGCTCAGCCCCACCAATCTGGGACGCATGGCCGATGTCGTGGCCAATGATCTGGAGCGGCTGTCGCCCGCGGACAAGGCACGCATTCAGACCAACCTTGCCGGCTTCAAGCAGCAAGTATTGGCACTGGCCGCCGATAGCCAGACGCGCCTGGCCAAGGTGGAAAACCTGACCACCGTCAGCCTGTCGGAGCGACTGGGTTATCTGGCCAGCGGATTGAACCTGGACCTGGTAGATCAGCCGCTGCCCACCGAGTGGGATGCGGCTGCGCTCAAAGCCTTGGCCGATAACCTCAAAAACCAGGATGTGGCCCTGGTCTTGGATCATCGGCAACCAGAGGCTGCGGTGGCGCAGGTAATCAAAGACAGCGGCGCGAAACTGGTTGTCGTGCAGAGCGATAACGAGGACACACTGGCTGGGCTGAAGAGCAGCGTTGATCAGATTGTCGAGGCATTGGGTCAAGGCTGAAGGGGTCTGCGGACAGGCGAAGGTGACTTGGATTTGGGCTTGACCGCTATGCGGGATTCTACGAGCACTTCACAAGTCCAAGCTGTAACGCAGTACCCACGTGGGAGCGGCCTTGTGCCGCGATGGGCTGCGCAGCAGTCCCAGGACTTCAGCTTCGCACCTTATATAGCTGGGGCCGCTATGCGGCCCATCGCGGTACAAGACCGCTCCTACACGGCGCTACAGCTTGCACTTGTCAAGTGATCGCTATTTAGCTATCGAGCGCGCACCGCAGTGAGACACCCACACCCAATCACCGACGCATACACCGCTCATAACGCCCATCCACCCGCTCGGCAAACCAGGCAGTGGTCAGCTTGCGGGTGATCTTCGGGCTTTTCAGCTCGATGCCCGGCAGCACGGCCCGCGGCAATGCACGGCCGGCCTTGGCATCGGCCAGGGCAAACACCTCCCGGTATAGCCGGGTATCTTCAAAATCCAGTTCAGTTCCCTGCTCCAGCTGACTGCGAATCTGCGGGTTACGCAGGCCCAGCTGACGACCCAGCTGACGTGCTGCCCTTTCGGTGGTACCGGGCATGATCGACCCAGGCGCAATCAGGTCACCGTCCAGCGCCAGGTCTGTCCCGGTAACCTGGCTGAGCGCCGCCTGAAACGCCGCATTCCGGCTGGCGTACCAACCGGCGTTGAAGTCGGCGAACCGATAGAGCTGACGCTCGTAGTTGGCGGGATAGCCCAACAAATGCGCAATCCCGAAATACAGGCCACCACGGCGCGTGAACACTTCCTGTCGCACGCTGCCCTCGCGCGTGTAGGGATAGGCTTGCGCATGTTTCTCGGCAAAGTCGATGCTCACCTGCATCGGGCCGCCGGTATGTACCGGGTTGAGCCCCCCCAGCAAGGTACGGCCCAAAGGCACCCGCGCGATCACTTCATCGTACAGTTCGCTCAGCTGCTTCTCGGTGCGCACTGCCTGCAAGCGCTGTGCATAGGTCTTGCCATTGCCTGACGGGGTTTGCAGCGCGCCGTCGACCAGCATCCTGGGCACATGCACACGGGCAGCCCGCCGATTGATTTCCTCCCGAGCGATACGGCCCAGCTGAGGCACCTGGGGATCGGCGTTGAAGGTGGACTCCTGCTCGGTCACAGCCAGTACCGCGCACAGGTTGCGCCTGGAGGGCTCGATACCCTGTGCCTGGAACGCCTTCTGGATATCAGCGGCCCAGCCAGCGCGATCACCGGCATTGGCGGGCAATAGCCGCATCAGTTCGGCGCGCACCTGCGCAGGGTCAGCTTGGGGTACGGACGCTCGGTGACCCGTACACCCTTGCAACATGGTCAAGGCCAGAACGCCTGCGACCAGCATGCGCCCTTTCAGAGGGATGCTCCTGCCAACGTGCGCACAGAGGGATCGATCAGCATGGTCTGTCCTGAGGGTTGAAATGCCCTAGCCTCGCCGACCCTGGGCAAGACGTCAATCAACCCGTCAGCCGCAGCGGTTCCAAGGCGCTGGTCAATGCCGCCAGCACGCCTGGCTCATGGTTATGGATGAAGAAGTGACCGCCAGGAAACATCTGCAGCGAAAAAGAGCCCTGTGTTTCGTGCTGCCAGGCCTGTAGCTGCTCGCGGCTGGCCCGATCCTCTTCGCCACCCAGTACGTGCAACGGGCAGCCAAGCGCGGGCCGCTGACGATACGCATAGGTCCCACACAGCAGGAAGTCGGCCCGCAGTATCGGCAGTGTCAGGCTCATCAATTCGTCATTGGCAAGCACTTGTTCTGGCGTGCCTTGCAGCTCACGCAATTCATCGATCAGCTCGGTGTCGGACTTCGGCTCGCGCCAGCGCTGGCCGTCGTAGTCTTCCCGGCGTGTAGGCGCGGCAGTGCCGCAGGCGAACAGCGCCAGCGGTGGCGGGCAACCAAGCGCCTGCAGCTCATGGGCCAGTTCAAAGGCCAGCAGTGCGCCCAGGCTATGGCCGAGCAAGGCATAGGGCGTACTGGTCGCCAACCGCTGCTCCTGGGCCAGCTGCCGGGCCAGTCCCTGCATGTCGGTGTGCAGCGCCTCGGCCATGCGTGCGCCGCGCCCAGGCAATTCCACTGGACGAACCTGCAACCACGCCGGCAGCGCGCGGCGCCACCGGCTGTACACCATCGCACTGGCCCCCGAATACGGCAGGCACAGAAGATTGATCACCGTCACTGCGCGCCAGCTTCAGCCATTTTCTGACGCAGGCTGAGTGGGCGCATGTCGGTCCACACCTCATCGATGTAGGCCAGGCAGTCCTTTTTCAGCCCTGCCTTGCCCACCGCCCGCCAGCCCTCGGGAATCGCCTTGTACTCCGGCCAGATCGAATACTGTTCTTCGTGATTGACCACGACCTGGAACTGGATGTCTTCACGGTCGAAAACTGAAGTCATGTTGCCTGCCTCCTTGAGTGGGATTACCCCTGCGCACGCGGTGCAGGGGAACTTTCAAGTAGACGTGCAGGGCGTGCAAAAAATTAGGCGACTGGGTGAGGCCGGTTCAGTCAGGTATCGCGCAGCAGATCGTGGGTATCGAGCAGGCGGAAGGCAACCTGCGGATTTCGTTCGAGCCCCTTGCGAATGGCCGCCGGTATGGCCTGGCGCGTCTTGCGGCACAACCCAGGCTGATCGTCCAGTTCGATGACGATCCCGCGCATGGTGCGCACTTCATGGTGGCCCGGTGCGATGTGCAGCCGGATGCCCAGGTTGTCATACAGCCGGCGTTGCAGGCGATAGAGGTCCTCGATGTCCTGAAGGTTCTCCAGGCGTTCGAGCAGGCGCTTTTCTTCCTGCCGGGTGAGCAGCAGGATGCGCCGGGCCGGCTCGCACTCGGTGGCCAGCTGATCGCGACCGCAAATGCAGGCACCGGGCGGGCAAGGTTGGCGCAACGGGACAGGGATGGTCATTGCCCAAGCATAGCCAGAATTGCGGCGCCTGCTCCAGGCCCGTTGGCATCAGGGCGCGACGCCCTCGACGATGATCACCTCGGCGCACGCCGCACCTTGGCGCAGGCCGCAGGCTTGCTGGTAAAGGTCGGAGCGATAGCAGGCCACGGCCTGGTCATAGGAGTCGAATTCGATGACCACGCTGCGTTGCGGCGTAGGCCGCCCTTCCATGGCCTCACTGCGCCCGCCCCTGGCCAGAAAGCGCCCGCCGTAGGCCTGGAAGGCCGCCGGAGCACGCTGTGTGTACTGCTGATAGTGGACCGGGTCGGTCACGTCCACATAGGCAATCCAGTAGGCTTTCATCCGCTTGTCTCCTGCGCTGGGCATTTGTGTATGATGGTATACCATAAACAATTAATCTCAGCACGAGCACCTGACATGCCTTTCAATACCATCGATGAAATTCTCCAGGATTATCGGCAAGGCAAGATGGTCTTGCTGGTGGACGACGAAGATCGGGAGAACGAAGGCGACCTGCTGATCGCCGCCCAATACTGCGACGCGCAAGCCATTAATTTCATGGCCAAGCAAGCCCGTGGCCTGATCTGCCTGACGCTGACGGATGAGCATTGCCAGCGCCTAGGCCTGGAACAGATGGTTCCGGCCAACGGCAGCATGTTCAGCACCGCCTTCACCGTCTCGATCGAGGCTGCGACCGGTGTCACCACGGGCATTTCCGCCGCCGATCGCGCACGCACCGTGGCAGCTGCCATGGCCGCTGACGCTTGCCCGGAGGACCTGGTACAGCCTGGGCATATTTTCCCGTTGCGCGCTCGCGAAGGCGGTGTCCTTACCCGTGCAGGGCACACAGAGGCCGGCTGCGACCTGGCCCGCCTGGCAGGCTTGAGCCCGGCGTCGGTCATTGTCGAGGTGCTCAACGACGACGGCACCATGGCACGTCGGCCTGAACTTGAGGCCTTTGCGGCCCGCCACGGCATCAAGATCGGCACCATTGCCGACCTCATCCATTGGCTGAGCACTGAGCAGACCATCAAGCGTATCGGAGAGCGTGAGCTGCCCACGGTGCATGGCACCTTCCGCCTGGTCACGTATGAAGACCGTATCGACGGCGGCGTGCACATGGCCATGGTCATGGGCCAATTGCGCCGTGAAACGCCTACGCTGGTGAGGGTGCACGTGATCGATCCGCTACGCGACCTGGTCGGCGCCGAGTGGGCGGGCCCGGCCAACTGGACGTTGTGGGCGGCATTGCAGAAAGTGGCTGAGCAAGGAACAGGCGTGGTCGTGATCCTGGCCAACCACGAATCCTCCCAGGCGCTGCTCGAGCGTGTGCCCCACTTGACCCAACCCCAGCGCCCCTACCAGCGCGGGCAGTCGAAGGTGTACTCGGAGGTCGGCACCGGTGCGCAGATTCTTCAAGACCTGGGCGTGGGCAAGCTTCGCCACCTGGGTCCGCCCTTGAAATATGCAGGCTTGGCGGGCTACGAACTGGAAGTGGTGCAAAACATACCCTTCGAGCCAATGACCGGCTGATTGCAGCGCCTGCATGGCCATCAACCAAATGATGGCCGGTAGCCTGCTGCTACTTGCGAAAAGTTTGGAATACCATAATATGACATTCCGTAGACCTTGAATGTGTAACCGCTGCTCCCCGAATACTGTTGGCGGGCGCACCACAAGCCCTGCCTCGAATAACAAAAAGCAACGAGGGCGTAATCATGCTGTTGAGCAAACATGTAACCGCAGTGCTGTCGGCCAGCCTCCTGACACTGGCCTGCCAGGCCACTCAGGCGGCTGAAAGCCTGAACTTCGTAAGCTGGGGCGGAACGACCCAGGATGCTCAGAAGCAAGCGTGGGCAGCCCCGTTCAGCAAGGCCACCGGCATCAAGGTGGTGCAGGACGGCCCGACCGACTACGGCAAGCTCAAGGCGATGGTCGAAAGCGGCAACGTGCAGTGGGACGTGGTCGACGTCGAGGCTGACTTCGCCCTGCGCGCCGCCAGCGAAGGCCTGCTCGAGCCCCTGGACTTTTCCCAGATCCAGCGCGACAAGATCGACCCGCGCTTCGTTTCCGATCATGGCGTGGGTTCGTTCTTCTTCTCCTTCGTGCTCGGCTACAACGAAGGCAAGCTCGGTGCCAGCAAGCCAACCGACTGGACCGCACTGTTCGACACCAAGACCTACCCCGGCAAGCGCGCCCTCTACAAATGGCCAAGCCCAGGCGTACTGGAACTGGCGCTGCTGGCCGATGGCGTGGCGTCCGACAAGCTCTACCCGCTGGACCTGGATCGCGCCTTCAAGAAGCTCGACACCATCAAGCAAGACATCGTCTGGTGGGGCGGCGGCGCGCAGTCGCAACAACTGCTGGCCTCGGGTGAAGCCTCCCTCGGCCAGTTCTGGAATGGCCGCGTCTACGCCCTGCAGCAAGACGGCGCCCCTGTAGGGGTAAGCTGGAAGCAGAACCTGGTCATGGCCGATTTCCTGGTCGTTCCCAAAGGCGCCAAGAACAAGGATGCGGCGATGAAGTTCCTGGCCAACGCCAGCAGCGCCGAAGGCCAAGCCGAATTCGCCAACAAGACGGCCTACGCCCCGGTCAACACCGACAGCGTCGCCAAGCTGGACAAGGACCTGGCCCCGAACCTGCCGACCGCCTATGCGCAGGATCAGGTTACCCTGGACTTTGCCTACTGGGCCAAGAACGGCCAGGCCATCGCGGCCCGCTGGAATGAGTGGCTGGTCAAATGAAAGTCGCGATCAATGCCCTGCATAACGCCCAAGGTGCCCCTTCGGGCACCGGTGCTCCCGGAGCCAGGCCACGGCGCGCCTCCCTGAGCCAGCGCTGGAAGGGCAGCCGTAACCTGCTGCCAGCCTTGCTGTTCCTGGGCCTGTTTTTCTTCGCACCGTTGGTTGGCCTGTTACTGCGCGGCGTGCTCGAGCCTACGCCTGGCCTTGGCAACTATGAACAGCTGTTCGCCAACTCGGCCTATGCCCGGGTGTTGTTCAACACCTTTTCGGTGGCAGGGCTGGTCACGCTGATCAGCGTACTGCTGGGCTTTCCGCTGGCCTGGGCGATCACGCTGGTACCCAAGGGCTGGGGCCGGTGGCTGCTTAACATCGTCCTGCTGTCGATGTGGACCAGCCTGCTGGCGCGCACCTACTCCTGGCTGGTGCTGCTGCAAAGCTCGGGGGTCATCAACAAAATGCTGATGGCCATGGGCATCATCGACAGCCCACTTGAGATGGTGCACAACCTCACAGGCGTGGTGATCGGCATGAGCTACATCATGATCCCGTTCATCGTGCTACCGCTGCAGGCAACCATGCATGCCATCGACCCGATGGTGCTGCAGGCAGGCTCGGTGTGCGGTGCCAGCCCGTGGACCAACTTCTGGAAGGTGTTCTTGCCGCTGTGCCGGTCGGGGCTGTTCTCCGGGGCGTTGATGGTGTTCGTCATGTCGTTGGGGTACTACGTCACCCCGGCGTTGCTGGGCGGGGCGCAGAACATGATGCTGCCTGAATTCATCATCCAGCAGGTGCAGTCGTTCCTCAATTGGGGCCTGGCCAGCGCGGCGGCTGCCTTGTTGGTGGTCATCACCCTGGTGCTGTTCTACCTGTACCTGAAGCTGCAGCCGGAATCCCCGGTTGGCACTGCGAGGTAAACCACATGCTCTTGTCTCCCAATGCCATGGGCCGGCCGCTTCGCACCGGCCTGTACCTGACCACCGGTGTAATTGCCGCCTTCCTCTTGCTGCCGGTGGTCTTCATCGTGCTGCTGTCGTTCGGTTCGTCCCAATGGCTGGTGTTTCCACCGCCCGGCTGGACGTTCAAATGGTACGGGCAGTTCTTTTCCAACCCTGAGTGGATGGACGCAGCCCTGGCCAGCCTCAAAGTCGCCGTGCTCACCACCGTTGCGGCAGTGCTGCTGGGCCTGCCCACGGCCTTCGCCCTGGTGCGCGGGCGCTTCCCGGGGCGCGAGCTGCTGTACGGCCTGTTCACCATGCCGATGATCGTGCCCCTGGTGATCATCGCCGTAGCGGTGTACGCCCTGTTCCTCAAGCTGGGCTACACCGGGACCTTGTTCGCCTTCGTGGTGAGCCACGTGATCGTCGCCCTGCCCTTCACCATCATCTCCATCATCAATTCCCTGAAGCTGTTCGACCAGTCGATCGAGGACGCCGCCGTCATCTGCGGTGCCTCGCGCCTGCAGGCCATCTTCAAGGTGACCTTCCCGGCCATCCGGCCTGGGATGATCGCCGGCGGGTTGTTCGCGTTTCTGGTGTCCTGGGATGAAGTGGTGCTGAGCGTGATGATGGCCAGCCCCGACCTGCAGACACTGCCGGTAAAAATGTGGACCACCCTGCGCCAGGACCTCAGCCCGGTGATCGCCGTGGCATCGACCTTGCTGATCGGTCTGTCGCTGCTTGTGATGTTCCTTGCCGCCGCCCTGCGCCGGCGTGCCGAAACCAACGCCTGAGCGCGCGGAGATTAACCCATGAGTGCAGTGATCCAAGACAACGCGCGTGGCAAGGCCCTGGTCAGCCTGCGCGGCCTGAACAAGCATTACGGCGACTTCACCGCCGTGGACAACCTGGACCTGGATATTCAGGAAGGCGAATTTCTGACCTTCCTGGGTTCCAGCGGCTCCGGCAAGTCCACCACCTTGTCGATGCTGGCTGGCTTCGAGACTCCCAGCAGCGGCCAGATACTCGTTGAGGGCCAGTCGCTGGTCAACGTGCCGCCGCACAAGCGCGACATCGGCATGGTGTTTCAGCGCTATTCGCTGTTTCCGCACCTGAACGTGCGCGACAACATTGGCTTCCCCCTGGCCATTCGCAAGCTGGGTACGGTTGAAACACGCAAGCGTGTCGATGCCATGCTCAAGCTGGTGCAACTGGAGCCTTTCGCTCACCGCAAGCCCTCGCAGATGTCCGGCGGACAACAGCAACGCGTGGCCATTGCCAGGGCGCTGGTCTACGAGCCGCGTATCCTGCTGATGGACGAGCCGCTGGGTGCCTTGGACAAGAAGCTGCGTGAAGACCTGCAGGATGAACTGCGCCAGTTGCACCGGCGTCTTGGCATTACCATCGTCTACGTCACCCATGATCAGGAAGAGGCCATGCGCCTGTCCCAGCGCATCGCGATCTTCAGCCATGGCAAAATCGTGGGCCTTGGCAGTGGCTACGACCTTTACCAGAACCCGCCCAACGCGTTTGTGGCCTCGTTCCTGGGCAACTCCAACTTCCTGCGCATCAAGGCCAACAGCAATGGCGCAGGCAGCTTCGAAGGCCAAAGCGTCGCCATTCGCCTGACCCCAGGCCTGGGCCAAGATCAGGATGCCCTGATCATGGTGCGGCCTGAGAAAGCCCTTGCCCTGACTGCCCAGCAAGCTGCCGAGCAACCGTTGCCTGCCGGCTGGAACGAAGTCAGCGCCAAGGTCGGCGAGGTGTTGTTCCTCGGTGAAAGCCAAACCTGTCATGTGGTCACCGCAGGCGGTACCTCGTTGACGGTCAAGGCTTTGTCGGCGGCAGGCATGCCGATGCAGCCGGGCGACACCGTCAAGGTACGCTGGGCGGTGGCCGATGCGTGTATCTATACCCAGTGGGCAGAAAGTGACCTGAGCAAATCGGCCGGCGCTCACTGATCCAGGCGCCGCTGATCGTCCGTGCGCAAGTGCCTGCGCACGGCCGCCTGGCGACGTTGCCGCCTTGTCATCACACCATCACGCCACTGCCTTACGCTGCGGCCATTCCCACCGTGAAGGCCCAATCACCATGGCCCGCCTGCTCGTCTTCCTGTTGACCGTGCTGCCGATGATGGCCTGGGCCGAGCCCGTGCACCTGCGCATCCAAGGCTCCAACACCCTGGGGAGTGCCCTGCTACCGGCGTTGGTACGGGCGCAGCTGCGCGCCGAGCACGCTACCCAGGTGCAAGTCCACAGCGGTAAGGCGGACAACGAGTCAGTGATCGCGGCGACCCGCGCTGACGGTGTAGACATTCAGGTCGATATCGCGGCGCATGGCTCAAGCACGGGCTTTGATGCCTTGGCTCGGGGCGAGGCTGACCTGATCGCCGCCTCTCGCCCGATAAGTGACAGCGAAGCACGGCAGTTGCAGGCATTTGGCGACTTGCGCTCCCCTGCAGCTGAACATGTCATCGGGCTGGACGGTGTCGCCATCCTCGTCAATCCCGCCAACCCCTTGTCTGAGTTGTCCCTGGATCAAATTGCGCAGGTTTTCAGCGGGCAGGTACGGCGCTGGGAGCAACTCGGGGTGGCCGGTGGCGACATCCACCTGTACGCCAGGGACGAGCGCTCCGGGACGTTCGAAACGTTCAGGTCACGGGTCCTGGCGCCTAAGCAGGTCAACCTGGCGCCGACAGCCAGGCGTTTTGAAGCCGGCGATCGTCTGGCCGCCCAAGTAGCAGTCGATCGCCAGGCCATCGGGTTTACCGGGCTTTCGACCCTCCACGGGACCAAGGTACTGGCAGTGGCCGATGGCACCGCTGCGGCGCTGCTGCCCGAACGCGCCTTGGTGGCCAGTGAGGTCTATCCGCTGTCACGCCGCCTGTTCCTGTATCTGCCCACTCCCCCAAGCCCTCAGGCCGCTGCATTGATCGACTTCATCCAGAGCCCCGCCGGTCAGGCTATCGTGGCCGAGCAAGGCTTTGTGTCACAGCAGATCGTGGCCCAGCGCGTGGCGCCTGTTGCGAACATGCCTGCCCAGTATCGGGCGCTGGCAGAGCACGCTCAGCGGTTGAGCGTGAACTTGCGCTTTCAACCGGGCAGTGCCGCCCTGGACAGCAAGGCTACCCAGGATGTGCAGCGGGTCATCGAGTACCTGAACCAGGCCGGCAAGCCGCACCGCAAGGCCGTACTGGTGGGCTTCGGCGACCCCAAGGACACACCGGGGCGCGCTGCCCTGCTCTCGCGCCTGCGCGGCGAGGCGGTACGCCAGGCACTGGCGCGCGGGGGTATCGAGGTGCTGGAAGTGGCGGGGTTAGGTGACCAGATGCCGGTGGCGGGTAACGAGATGGAGCAGGGCCGCTTGCGCAACCGTCGCGTCGAGGTCTGGGTCTATTGAGGCTTGCCGCACGGCATCAAGACTGGAGGAGTCAGCGCATCCCAAGCCCTTCGCAAAAAAATGTAACAGCTGCTCATTCGGCGTGCCCCGCAAACGGATCTACGCTCAAGCCTAAGTGATACCGGGCCCCTCTGACGGTTGCCAGCCGCCATGTCGGATCACTGTTGCCACGCAACGTCGACCGATCAGGAGGGGCTCATGACAGCTCTGCACACCTTTCTCACAACACCTTTTCTCGGCACCAGCGCTTGGCTGTGGCTGGTTTTTGTCGCCATCGTCGTCGGCTTGCTGGTGCTCGACCTGGGCGTGCTGCATCGCCATGACCGCGAAATCGAAATGCGCGAAAGCCTGCTGCTGTATTCAGGCTACTTCGGCGTCGGCGTGCTGTTCGGCGTCGGTGTTTGGTACTACCTGGGCGCGCAACCGGCACTGGAGTTCTATACGGGGTTTCTCGTCGAGCAGTCGTTGTCGATGGATAACGTCTTCGTGATGGCGATGATCTTCAGCTATTTCGCCGTTCCCCGACGCTATCAGCACCGCGTGTTGTTCTGGGGGATTCTCGGCGTGGTGGTGTTGCGCGCGATCATGATTGGCGTCGGCGCGGCCTTGGTGCAGAACTTTGCCTGGGTACTTTATCTCTTCGGCGCCTTCCTGCTTTTTACCGGCGTGAAAATGGCGCTATCCAGGGAAGACAGTCAGCCGGACCTGGCCAACAATCCGATTCTGAAGTTTGTAAGGCGGCACATGCGGGTAACCGATCAAATCCACGGCCCGAAGTTTTTCGTGCACGTTACGCCCCGTGGGGAAAGCAATGCCGTGCGCCACGCTACGCCGCTGTTTCTTGCGCTTGTTTTGATTGAACTGGCTGACCTCGTATTTGCCGTGGACAGCGTCCCGGCGATATTCGCCATCACCCAGGACCCTTTCATCGTCTACACATCCAATATCTTTGCCATCTTGGGCCTGCGTTCACTGTACTTTGCCTTGTCGGCACTGATGCACCGTTTCGTGTACTTGAAGTATGCGCTGGCGCTCGTGCTGATCTTCATCGGCTGCAAGATCTTCTACCACGGCATGGTGGGCAAGGTGCCCGCCCTATTGTCGCTGGGCGTCACGTTCGGGCTGTTGCTGGGCGGTGTGCTGGTGTCGCTGATAAAAACCCGCGGTCAAGCCAAGGCCCCGGTTACTGAGCCGGATCAAGCGATTGAAACCACTCGGCATAAGGAGTATTGACCGCCATGCGCCGGTTGAAGTCCGGGCTCCCGTCGCCCCACCAGACGGGGCCACGCTCCCCCAGCGCGACCTTTGCCGCCTGAACCTGGGCACGGGCGCGAGCAAGCTGATCGGGTTCGTCGTTGGCCTTTGCGTCCTTTACCGCTCTGCGCGCGTCCATCAGGGCATGCACCCAGTGCTGACGCAGAGCGTCGGACAGGGAGGGATCGGTGCAGCGCCACAAGCGCCCCCGGACAACGAAATAGCGGCCGTCCGGGGTAGTGGGATAACGTTGGGTGGGCATTACTTGGCCAGCCAGTTTTCCACTTCATCAGCGCCGTGTTCGGCCTTCCATGCCTTGAGCTTGGTGTGATTGCCACCTTTGGTCTCAATGACTTCACCGGTGTGTGGGTTCTTGTACTGCTTGACCTGCCGAGCACGGCGTGGCGCTTTCTGGGCCGCGGCAGGCGCAGCGGGCCGTTGACCGTTTTTCGGGTCGAGCAGGTTGACGATATCGCGCAAACTGTATTCGTACTTGGCCAGCAGATTTCGCAGTTTGGTTTCAAATTCAATTTCTTTTTGCAGCTCAGGGCTACCTTTCATGGCTTCCAGCTCTGCAAGTTGGGCAGCCAATTTCTGTTCCAGTTGACGAAACTCTGCAAGACGAGACATGGGGACGTTTCCTTTTCAGTACGACGGGCAATGAAACTTCAGTAACTTGTTAGTGCAGTCGAACATAGGCTTGGTTCAACCGGCTTGACTAACTAGACAGCATTACCGTCTGTCCGTCAAAGAAAATGTTAGTGCCCGGCAAGCGGTCTGTTGCGCACACCCTGCGGAGACTCAATCATGCCCAACCCTTCCCTTGGCCTTCTTGGCCTATGTTTGGCCAGCGCCCTGCTCGCGGGTTGCTCAGGGGCCAAAACCGCATCGCCTGTGCAAACACCCGGCGCCCCAATAAAGCCCGGCACGCAATGGCTTGAAAAAGGCGCGGCGCTGTTACAGGCCAAACCACCTATTGACGCACTGAATGCCTACCTGGATGGTTTTCACTTCTATAACGGCCATCCGGATATTCAAATGGAAGCGCATCATTACTGTGCGATCCTCAACGAAGACGTCATTCAGTGCGTGATCTACGATGGCAGCACGGCCACGGCCAAAATCATGGGCGTGGAGTACATCATCGATCAGAAGTTGTTCGCCCGGTTACCCGCCAAGGAAAAAGCGCTGTGGCACAGCCACGGGTTTGAAGTGTCCTCTGGCCAGTTGGTGGCGCCCGGTATCCCTGCGCCTGCCGAACATGCCTTGATGAAACGCCTGGCCACCACCTACGGCAAGACGTGGCATACCTGGCATACCGACCAGGACAAGTCACTGCCGATGGGCGTGCCGCAACTGATGATGGGCTTCACTGCGGACGGTCAGGCAGACCCGGCGATGGTCGAGCAGCGCAACCGTCGCCTGAGCATCGATACCGCCCAGACGCGCAAGCAGCGCGCTGATATTGACATTCCTACGCCCGACACTGACGCCGACAGTTGGCAGAAAGGCGTCATCATTCAGTTGGATGACCCGACTGGCGCGCATTTGCACAAACCTGCCACCACTACGCCTGCCGATACCAACAGCCGCTCGGCCCATTGAGCCTGGCGGCATGAACCCAGCAATCAGCGTTGGGCCGCTGAGCCTGACGCAGGCAGATACCTGCCGATTTCGTACTTGCCGATCGCTGCCCGGTGCACTTCATCGGGCCCGTCGGCCAGGCGCAGGGTGCGCTGCATGGCGTACATGTAGGCCAACGGAAAATCAGCGCTCACCCCCGCACCACCGTGCAACTGAATCGCCCGATCAATCACGCGCAGCGCAACATTCGGTGCTACCACCTTGATCTGCGCGATCTCGCTGCGGGCCACCTTGTTGCCCACGGTGTCCATCATATAGGCCGCTTTGAGCGTGAGCAGGCGTGCCATGTCGATGTCCATGCGCGAATCGGCAATCTTGTCGACGTTCCCGCCCAGCCGCGCCAGTGGCTGCCCGAACGCAGTCCGGGCAACCGCGCGCTTGCACATCAGCTCCAGAGCCCGTTCGGCCATGCCGATGGACCGCATGCAATGGTGGATGCGTCCAGGCCCCAATCGGCCTTGGGCGATCTCGAACCCCCTGCCCTCTCCAAGCAGCACGTTCTCCCACGGCACCCGCACATTTTCGAACACCACCTCGGCATGGCCATGGGGCGCGTCGTCGTAGCCAAATACCGGCAGAGGTCTGAGCACCCTCACACCGGGTGTATCCATCGGCACCAGAACCATCGAGTGTTGTTGGTGCCGCGGGCCGTTCGGGTTGGACAGGCCCATGAAGATCAGAACCTTGCACCGCGGGTCACATGCGCCGGAGGTCCACCACTTGCGGCCGTTGATGACCCATTGGTCCCCTTCGCGCACTGCTGTAGCCGCCATGTTGGTGGCATCCGAAGACGCCACATCGGGCTCGGTCATGGCGAATGCCGAGCGGATTTCGCCCCGCAACAAAGGCTCCAGCCACTGCTGCTTCTGCGCGGCCGTACCGTAGCGCACCAGCACTTCCATGTTTCCTGTGTCCGGTGCCGAGCAGTTGAACGGCTCTGGGCCCAACAATGAACGGCCCATGATTTCGGCCAGTGGGGCGTACTCCAGGTTGGTCAGCCCTGCGCCGTATTCGGATTCAGGCAGAAAGAGGTTCCACAAGCCCTCCTCGCGTGCCTTGATTTTCAGCGATTCCATGATGGCGGTAGGCTGCCAACGATCGCCTTCGGCAACTTGGCGTTCGAATACGGACTCGGCTGGATAGACGTAGGCATCCATGAAGGCAGTCACGCGCTCGCGCAGCGCTTGCACCTTGGGCGAATAGGCGAAATCCATTGGCGGGTTCCTTCAGGGTCGAATGACATTAGGACAAGCCTAGGGCAGGCGCTGGTCATCCACCTAGTCTATTTTCGGCGTGTATTAACATTCATAACCGATATATGATCGGCCGATAATTCCAAGAACGAGCGGCGCTCATGAATCTCAGCAAGGTCGATCTCAACCTGTTCATCGTCTTCGATGCGATCTACACCGAAGCCAACCTCACCCGTGCCGGGCAGATCGTCGGCATCACCCAGCCTGCCGTGTCCAATGCATTGTCCAGGCTGCGTGAAACCTTCAACGACCCGCTGTTCGTACGGACCGCCCAGGGCATGGTGCCAACACCCATGGCGCAGAACATCATCGGCTCGGTCCGCAGCGCGCTGGCATTGCTACGCACCTCGGTGCAGGAAAGCCGGACGTTCAACCCCCTGCAAGCGAGCAAGACGTTTCGCATCAGCATGACCGACCTGACCGAGGCTGTGATCCTGCCGCCGCTGTTCCAACGCCTGCGTCGCCTGGCGCCTGGGGTGCTGATCGAGAGTTTCCTGTGCAAGCGCCGGGAAACCACCAAGGAGCTTGCCGCAGGGCGACTGGACTTCGCCATCGACGCCCCCCTCAACACCGACCCTCAAGTGCGGCACATCAAGTTGATGCAGGACCGCTACGTCTGCGCCCTGCGCCAAGGTCACCCGCTGGCCGACAGGGCATTGAGCCTGGATGGGTACCTTGGCATGACCCACATCCACATTTCCAGCCGCCGCAACGGGCTGGGTTATGTGGACCTTGCGCTGGGAAAGATGGGCGTGCAGCGCAAGGTGGCCCTGCGCTCACAGCATTACCTGATGGCCTCGCAAGTACTGCAGCAAACCGACATGGTGATGACCGTGCCAGAGCGTTTCGCCCGCCGTCATCAGTTGTGCTACAAGCCCCTGCCTGTGGAGGTGCCGGCGTTGGAGACGCACCTGTACTGGCATGAAAGCACTGACCAGGACCCAGCGAACCGCTGGATGCGCGAGCAGATTACCGAGTTGTGCGAGCGGGTAGTCAGCGAAGAGGAACGGACTCTCAATGGTCAATGAGAAAAGACCGTCTGAGTGTCGAGATAAGGGTGAGAATATTTTTTTCGTTATGCCCGATCCGGAGAATGCTTTTGCAAAATGGTCTTAAAACGCAATGATTTAGAGCAAAAGTCTCTTCGTGACGTAGTTAATCTTGTTCAGGCACCCTCGCTCTCTTGCCAATGGACCTGCTTATGTCTGACGCCCCTCTCTACTTCGATTACGCTGCCACTACCCCGGTCGACGATCGAGTGATCCAGGCCATGCTTGGATGCCTCGGTCGGCATGCCCATTTTGGTAATCCGGCCTCGAGCGGGCATATCTATGGCAGGGCAGCGCGCGATGCAGTCGAACTGGCCCGTGAGCAGGTGGCCGAACGCGTGGGGGCGCCGCCGGCGTCACTGGTATGGACATCCGGGGCTACCGAGTCCAACAACCTGGCGCTCAAAGGCGTCGCGCAGGGACTGGGCCAGCCTGGGCATTTGCTTACCAGTCAGCTAGAGCACAAAGCCGTTCTGGACACCGCAGCCGAACTGGAGCGCCAAGGCTGGGCGGTGACCCGACTGCAACCTGATCCATCAGGCCTGATCCATCCGGCCATGGTTCAGGACGCGCTGCGTGCCGATACGCGCCTGGTGTCGCTGATGGCGGTGAACAATGAATTGGGCACAGTCACCGACATCGCTGCCATCGGCGAGCGGGTGCGGGCGCACGGCGCCGTGTTCCACGTGGACGCAGCTCAGGCGGTAGGCAAGCTGGCCATCGACCTGGCTAGCCTGCCCGTTGACCTGATGTCCTTTTCCGCCCACAAGGTGTATGGCCCCAAAGGCATCGGTGCGCTGTTCGTTGGCCCGCGCGCGCGCGCCGGCATGCGTGCCCAACTGCATGGGGGGGGTCATGAGCAAGGCTTGCGCTCCGGTACCCTGGCCACGCATCAGATCGCGGGCATGGGCAGCGCGTTTGCCCTGGCCGGCCAACCAGGCGATGGCGAGTACCAGCGCTTGGCGCAGCTGGCCAAGCGCCTGCGCGAGGGCCTATTGGCCCTGCCCGGCATCACGCTCAACGGCTGCGCTACCCAGCGCGTGCCGCACACCCTGAACCTGTGTATCGATCAGGCAAGGTTCAACAGCGCGGCGCTCGCCACACAACTGGCGCTGTCGACCACCTCGGCCTGCAATTCAGCGAACAATGCGGCATCCCACGTCCTGCTGGCGCTGGGGTTGGACGAGCGCCGTGCCCGTAACAGCATTCGCCTGAGCGTTGGCAGGTTCACCACCGAGGCGCAAGTCGACAAGGCCATTGCGGTATTGGCCTCGGCACTGACCACGGCCAACGCTGCACTCTGGTGAACCACGCCAGCCGGGCATGCCTTCACAGGAAGGTGAATACCTTGGATGCCGGGAGCCGCGATTTGCTTAGCCCGGCATTGAAGTCGGTTTCACTGCGATAGCCCAGGCTCAGCAGCACTACGCTGGTGAAGCCTTGTTCGCGCAAGCCAAGCTCGGCATCCAGGCGCTTGCTATCGAAGCCTTCGATGGGGGTAGCGTCCAGGCCCAGGGCAGCGGCGCCCAGCAAGGCTGTACCCAGGGCAAGATAGGTTTGCTTTTCCATCCAATGCTGCAGGTCCTTGCGCTCGTAACGATGCAGGTCGGCGTAGTGGCGTCGGCTGTTGTCCTGCGCCGCCTTGGCCTGCTCATCGCGAAAACGCCCGTCGAGTGCCTCCTGGGCGAGCACGGCCTCCAGGTGCGCCTGGGTCATGTCGGTGCGCGTGCAAAAAACGATGACATGGGAGGCATCGCGCAATTTGGGCGAATTGTAGGCGTAATCGGTGTCGGTACTCATGGTCAGGCGGGCTTTGGCAGCTTCGCTCTGGGCAACGACGAAATGCCAGGGCTGGGAATTCACCGAAGATGGACTGTGACGTAATTGCTCGAGCAAGGCATCGACCGTGGCTTGGGGAATTTGACGCGATGCATCGTAGGCTTTGGTGGTGTAGCGGCGCTTGGCCAGCGAGACGGTATCCATGGGCAATTCCGGACGTCGAGAGAAAAGGAATGCCCATGGTATCTTTCCTGCCACAAATAAAAACCGGCACAATCGAGCAACACTTTCACCTCTGGAGTGACAATGTTGCGTCTTGCCGACCTCGAACTGTTCGTGCGCAGCAGCGCGCTGGGCAGCTTCACCGCAGCTGCCATCGAAGCGAACCTGTTGCCCGGCCAGGTGGCGGCCGCCATCAAGCGGCTGGAGCGTGATCTGGACGTACGTCTGTTCGTTCGCACTACCCGCAGCCTGCGCCTGACTGCCGAGGGCGAGCGCTACCTGCCGACTGCCGTGAACGTGCTGGAAAGCCTGCGCCGCGGGCATGACGATTTGCACGGCAATGCCACCGCCCTGCGCGGCACCTTACAGGTTTCAGCACCCTCGGACCTGGGCCGCAACATGCTGCTGCCCTGGCTCAGCGCGTTTCGCCGGGAGCACCCGGCCTTGCACCTGCGGTTCATGCTGTCCGACCAGATTGCCGACCTGAACCGTGATCCGGTGGACGTTGCCGTGCGTTACGGCCTGAACCAGGACGCCAACTACATCGCCCTCCCCCTGGCCGACTGGAACCAGCGCGTCCTGGTCGCCTCCCCCGATTACCTGGCCCGCCACGGCCGACCGCAGACGCCCGAGGCACTGCATGCCCATGACTGCTTGTTGTACATGCAGCACGGTCGGGTGTACGACAAGTGGCAACTTGGCCAACGCACGGTGCACGTGAAAGGGCCACTGATCAGTGATGACGCCGATGTGATTCGCCGCCTAGCGGTACTTGGCGAGGGAATCGTCTACAAGTCGTGGCTGGATGTCAGTGATGACCTCGCCTGCGGCAGGCTGGAAATCGTCCTGCCTCAATGGCCGGGCGAGCCGACACCTGTCACGCTGGTATGCCCGCACCGCAAGCAGCTCACCCCCGCCGTCACGCAACTGCACCAGTGGCTGCGCCAGCGGTTCGATGCACTGCAGCCGGCAGCCAGGCTCGGCAGTTGCACAAATCTTCCAGACACCTGTAGCCGAGGGCGCTAGGCTTCTTGTACAGCCTAAGCATCAGCATGCACACAGCGAGCCCCCATGAGTAACTGGATCGACCTCAAGCAGGACGCCGAGACCGGCATCGAGTCGATCCGCGCCCATTTCGTCGGTCATGCCTACGACCCCCATTGGCACGAGAGCTTTCTGGTAGGCGTCACCGAGCAAGGGGTCCAGCAATTCAATTGCCGGCGGGTCAGGCACCATAGTGTGCCGGGGCAAGTCTTCATGCTTGAACCTGGGGACCTGCACGACGGGCTCGCGCCCACTGAAGAAGGTTTTACCTACTCCACGCTCTACCTGGAGCCGGACTGGCTGGAGCAGCAGTTGCGCCTGCTATTCGAACAGGCGCCGCGTGATGCCTTGCCCCGTTTCGCCGACACGCTGACCCAGGACCTGCAGCTTGGCCAAGCCACCGCGTTTGCCTTCAATGCCCTGCATGCACACGAACTGCTCATCGTAAGGCAGTCAGCCATCGACGCCTTGCTCGCCTGCCTCACACGCCACCTGCACTGGCGCAAGCGAGTCGATCCAGACCCGCGCTTGCCGCTCACGGCGCAACGGGCCCGCGATTATCTGCATGACAACCTCGCACGGGATGTTGGCCTCCAAGAGCTGGCGACTGCCTGTGGCATCGACCGTTACCGCTTGACCAGAGCCTTCAAGGCAGCATTCGGGCTCGCCCCGCATGCGTACCTCATCCAGCTGCGCCTGGCCAGGGCCCGGCGTTTGCTTGCCAGCGGGACCAGCCCTGCAGACGTAGCTGTCACCTTGGGCTTTGCCGATCAGAGCCACCTGGGCCGGTGGTTTCGGCGGGCCTATCAGCTCACCCCGGCATACTACCGCAAGCGCTGCTCAATCCTTCCAGACTGAGGCGATGCAAATGGCGAGCATTGGGGCTGACACCAAAGGAGCCCCAGCACATGACGCATTCTTTTCTGCCATTCGTTGCATTTGCCCTGGTTGCCAGCATCAGCCCAGGCCCGACCAATCTGCTTATCCTTGCCCAAGGCGCCCGACATGGGCTGCGCAGCACGCTGGTGCCCATCCTGGCGGCATGCCTGGCCGCTGCGGCCACTGTGTTGCTGGTTGGCATGGGGCTGGGTCAATGGTTGACGCGCCACCCACAAGCCCAGCATCTGATGATGTGGGCCGGAGTGTTGTGGTTGAGCTGGCTGGCCTGGCAACTGCTGCGCAGCACCGGCGTTACCGGCGCGCCAGCCCAGGCGCGGGTGTTCACGGCAGTGGACGCGGCAACGCTGCAGGTGATCAACCCCAAGGTGTGGCTGATGGCCGTGTCCGTAATCGGCGTGTTTGCCGCGCCAGGCCTGGCGGTGTGGCAACTGGCACTGGTGTTCCTGGTGATCGCACTGCCGTGCATGACGCTGTGGGCGGTGCTGGGCGCAGGCAGTGCGGCCTGGCTGCAAACGCCACGCCGCCTGCGCGTGTTCAACCAGGCCCTGGGCGGCCTGCTCTTGCTCTCAGCGTGGGCTGCGGTATTGAGCTGAGTAGCCTTGTTGCTCGCAAAGACAGAATCAATGGGTCAGCGCATCGCGAAAGCGGCGGGTACTGCCCACTGCCAGCAACAAGCCAACCACTGCCACGCTGCCCCCGACCAGGCCGATATTGGCCACGCCCAGGTAGCTGCTGACGATACTGCCCAGCAACGCACCACCGCCGATGCCGATGTTGTAGATGCCGGAAAACAACGCCATGGCCACATCCGTGGCGTCGGAGGCCAGCTTCAAGGTGCGTGACTGCAATGACAGGCTGAAGCTCAAGATCGCCACGCCCCAGCACATGCTCAGCACGGCGAACGCATGGAAGCTGCCGGACAATGGCAAGAGCAGCAGCAAGCAGACTGCCAGCATGCCGATCGAGCCCACCAGAAAACCTTGGGGAAAACGGTCGCTGTAGCGGCTGAACAGGAACGAGCCGACCACACCTGCGCCGCCAAACAACAGCAAGACCAACGTGGTGCGCTCACCGCTGATCTGCGCGACATGCAGGGCGAACGGCTCGATATAGCTGTAGGCGGTAAACTGCGCCGTGATCACCAGCGTCACCAGCAGGTAGGTGATGACCAGCGCAGGCCGCTTGAACAGTATCGGCAGGCTGCGCAACGATCCCGAGTTCTGGCTCGGCAACAACGGCAGCGACTTCATCAGGCACAGCATGGTCGCCAGCGCCACCCCAGCGATGCTCAGGAAGGTGACGCGCCACCCCAGTGCCTCGCCCACCACGCGCCCCAGGGGGATGCCAAGCACCATCGCCAGCGTCGTGCCGGTGGCCAACAGGCCCAGCGCCTTGGCCTGCTGCCCAGGGGGCGCGACGCGCACCGCAAGCGAGGCAGTAATGGCCCAGAACACGGCGTGCGCCAAGGCTATGCCGATGCGGCTGAGCAGCAGCATCGCAAAACTCTGCGACAGCCACGACAGCAGATGGCTGACGATGAACACCAGAAACACGAACAACAGCAGGCGCCGCCGCTCGATGTTGCGTGTCATCAACATCATCGGCAGTGACGCCAATGCCACGACCCAGGCATAAATGGTCAGCATCAGCCCCACTTGCGCGGTGGTCATGTCGAAGCTGCGGCCAATGTCGCTGAGCAGCGCCACCGGCACGAACTCGGTGGTGTTGAAGATGAAGGCAGCCAACGCCAGGGCGATGACGCTCAGCCAGCTGCCGCCGCCTACTGTGGGCGGCAAGTGGTCAGGTAAGGGTCCGTTCATGGCGTGAAACCGGTTCTCCACAGGCAAGGCAAGACCACGCACGTCCGGCCCCGGCAAGGAGCGGTATGAGCGTGTGTCTTATTAAAATTGGGGACGCAGGCATGGTACGCGTCATGCTCGGGCCTCACAACCGCCGTACCGAAGGCGTACCATGCGCAATCTCGGATACTGGCGCACATCAAGGAGTTCCACCCACTCATGGACAAGCAGCATCCCCAGCAGCAATGGCAGCAGGCCGTTATCACCTACGCCCAGGCGGTCAACGACTATGTCGCACAAGGCAGTGCGCACGGCTGGGAGCAGCTCGAAGAACCCCGGCACCCTGCCACCGAACACTTGCTGGACGCCTGGCGCGCCGCCTTGCGCAAGGTCAACCAGCCGACCGTCGAGGAGCACCAGCGCCAGGCATTTCGCCAGGCTTGGCCGCCAGCCCATGCGCCCTTGTTGCCCCTGCTCGACACCCATGGTCAGGGTATCGCCACGTTGCTGCTGCTCAATGACGGGAGCCTGCTCGCACGGATCGGCATGCCCCACGAGAAAGGCCAGGTGGTGCGTATCGATGGTTATACCGTGACACCCATCATCGGCGTCGAGCATTTCGGCCGTTGCCCGGCTCGACGCTTCTTCGCCCTGGCCAACGCCGAGGGTGTGCGCGTGACCGATGGATGGGGCGGCCCACAGGTGCGGCGGCTGGCGTGGCCTACCGGTTTGGAGGGGTTGCCCAAAGGCTATCCGTTCGAGCCTTTCGACCTGCCCCCCATTGCGACTGCATTGATACCCTTCCCCGATGGGCAACAGGTGCTGCTGATCAGCGACGAGGGCATTTTCGTGCTCTCTGAGCAGGGCGCGAGCCGGCTGCTGCCGCGCCAGGAGCAGGTCGAGCAAGCGCTGGCAGAGGGTACCGACCCCGATGACATCATCCTGGGCCTGAGCATGGCCCATGGCGCTGTATCGCCCGACGGGCAGTGGGTCGTGGTAGGCGAGCAAGCCAACCGGCACCAGGTGCTGGACCGTCAGTTAACGCCTGTTGCCAGTATCGGACCGGCCAGCGAATACCCGCACTACGCCCTGTTCAACCGTACCGGGGACCAGTTGCTGCTCAATGCCTGTCACTTCTACAGCGGTGCGTCGCTGGCCGTCAGGGTGAGCGACCTGGAGGGCCTGGATACGGACTACTACAGCCAGGACCCCCGCACGCCGGTGGTGCAGGAAGGCGCAAGGGTCTACGCAGGCGTGGCGCGTCAGGACGAGTACATCGTCGGTGATGCCTATGGTTATTTACGGGCTTTTGGGGAAGACGGTGGCGAACGCTGGCAGCACTATCTAGGTTCGACCATCAGCGCAATGGACATCAGCGAGGATGGTCGAACCCTCGTTGCCGCAAGCCATGCGGGGTTCATCTCAGTGATCGCGCTCGACAGTGGCCGACCTGATTGGCAGATCGGTACAGGCCCGCATGGCGAAGTCCGCCGCTGGCTGTTCTGGAAAGGTGGGGACAAGCCGCTGGCCTGGTAAGGCCAGCGACAGAGCCTGCAGCGTTTGATTCCGGTGCAGGCCGACGGCCGATCAGGCCTTGAGGGTCGCCATGTCGATCACGAAGCGGTACTTCACATCGCCTGCGATCATGCGCTCATACGCCTCGTTGATGTGCCGGATATCCAGCATCTCGATGTCGCAACGGATGTCGTGCTTGGCACAGAAGTCCAGCACTTCCTGGGTTTCGGCGATACCGCCGATCAACGAGCCGGCCAGCACGCGGCGCTTCATGACCAGGTTGGCAGCATGCAGCGCAGGCTCGATCGGTTCGATCAACCCGACGAGGATGTGCACGCCGTCGAACGTCAGGGTTTCCAGGTAGGGATTGAGGTCATGTTGAACCGGGATGGTGTCGAGCAGGAAATCGAAACGACCGGCTGCCGCTTTCATCTGCTCGGCGTCGGTGGACACAATCACATGGTCTGCCCCTTGGCGGCGCGCCTCAGCGGCCTTGGCCTCGGAACGGGTGAACAGCGTGACTTCGGCACCCAGCGCCTTGGCCAGCTTGATGCCCATGTGGCCCAGGCCACCCATGCCAAGGATGCCCACCTTGTGGCCTGGGCCTACACCGTGGTGCTTGAGCGGCGAATAGGTGGTGATACCGGCGCACAGGATAGGGGCGGCGCTGGGCAGGTCCATGCCCTCGGGGATGCGTACGACGAAATGCTCGCTCACCACGATGCTGCTGGAGTAGCCACCCATGGTGTTGCTGCCATCGACCCGATCGGGCGTGGCGTAGGTCATGGTCGGGCCTTCGAGGCAGTATTGCTCAAGGTTTTTGGCACAGGCCGCGCACTGACGGCAGGAATCCACCATGCAGCCGACACCGACCAGGTCACCGACCTTGTGGCCGGTGACCTGGGCGCCTACCGCGGTCACGCGGCCGACGATCTCGTGGCCTGGCATCAAGGGGTAGACCGCAATGCCCCATTCGTTGCGGGCCTGGTGAATGTCCGAGTGGCACACCCCGCAATACAGGATGTCGATGGCCACGTCATCCGGGCGCGGGCTGCGGCGCTCGAAGGTCATGGGTGCCAACGGGCTGGTGGGGGTTTGGGCGGCGTAACCGATAGCGGTATACATAGAGACCTCGCGGTTAAGTGAAACGGTTCATGTGAAGCATTTTGTTCTCAGATAGGAACATTGCCCACCGCAGATTCTCCGGAAGCCTTGCCTGATTCTCCGAAGCTTCTGGTGCAGCCAACGCGCGGCGGGCATAATCCGTCCACCCATGCTGTCCGATTCTCTGCCCCGGTGCTCCATGCAACTGACCCGTCACGTCGACGCCAATGCCCCGCTTTGCGCACTCATACGCCGTCTGGCGGTTCGCCCAGGGTTCGTGCCCACCCACCTGCCCCAGGTACAAGTGCTGAGCTGGGACCACTACGTGGCCAGCAGCCCGCAGATCTATGAGCCGAGCCTGATGATCCTGGCCCAGGGCAGCAAGCTGGCCCGCCTGGGGCCCCGCACGCTCGAGTATGGCGCGGGGCATTACCTGGTGCAGGCGCTGTCGGTACCGTTCATGTGCGAAACCTTCGCCACGCCCGATGTGCCCTTGCTGGGCGTGGCAGTGGCCATCGACCGCGCCACGCTGAGCGAATTGGTGCAGAGCAGCGGCCTTGCCACCGATGGCCCGGTGCAGGCTCAGACGCCCCAGTCGATGACCTCGGCCGCCCTGGACGCGCCCATGCGTGAGCGGGTCGAGCGGTTGCTGGAGTGCCTGCAAGATCCTGTGGACGCCAAGGTGTTGGGGCCGGCCCGGGTGCGTGAAGTGCTGTACGCCGCCCTGCGTGGCCCGCAGGCCGGGGTACTCAGAGCGCTGGTCGAGCAACAGGGCCATTTCGCCCGCATCGGCGCCGCCTTGGCCCACCTGCGCGAACACTACAGCGAGCCACTGAGCGTCGAGGCTCTGGCTGGGCGAGCGAACATGAGCGTCTCCACCTTCCACGAGCATTTCAAGCGCTGCACGGACATGGCGCCCATGCAGTACCTCAAGCGCCTGAGGCTGCTCAAGGCACAGCAGATGCTGATCGGCGAAGGTATGGGCGTGGCTCAGGTCGCCCATCGGGTGGGCTACCAGAGCACGTCGCAGTTCAGCCGCGAGTATAAACGCCAATTCGAACGCAGCCCCGGCGAAGAACTGCCGTATCAGAGCCTACCGGTGTGAGCCCAGTGGGCTAATGAATGCGCCTCCATCCCCCAATGCCCAGCGTGCCAATGGCTGATAGGCGCCCTTTCGAGACTCGTAAAGTACACATTCCCGGGCGCTGACAAAGAACTCAGGCGGCGTGCTGGCCTCAGGGGGCTGCCCGTGAAAGTCGCGGGACAACGTCAAGTGGGGTCGAAAGGTGCGGTCTGCAACGGCGATACCCAAGGGCAGCAGCGCCTGTTGCAGCCCATAGACCAGTTGAAGAAGGGGCGCAGGCGTATGCTGCGCCTCAAGCACCAGGGCACCGGCCCTGTGCCACACCTGCAAGCGATCAAGCACCAGCCTCGGCGCCTTGTCGGGCAGCAGCAATTGGTCGACGGCAGCGCACACCGATGGGACCTGCGCCGCATCGACATTGCCCAGGAATGCCAGGGTGATATGGAAATTGGCGGCTGGCACCGGCCTGCCGCTGCGCAGCGCCAGGCTGCGTCGCCACTGGGAGACATCGCGGCGCTGGGCATCACTGACTGGCAGGGCGAAAAACAGCCGCTTGAACGGGCTGGCCGTGGAGCGAGTGTCCTGAGCCATAAGATCTCCTGAAGGTGAAACCAGGGTCGCGGACGATGCAACGCGACACCGAACCGGCCGGACAGTTTCGTAACAATAGGTACAAACTGCCGCGACGATTGTTTATGCTGGCGGGCTTATGCCATCGCGCATGGCCATTTTTCGACAAGTAAACGTCCATGAAAATTGCACTCGTTCTGCTATTCGTCCTCTCGATCGCCTACGTTCACCTGCGCGGCCGGGTGCGTCACAAGCTGACCCGCCAGCTGGGTGACCATTCCAGTTTCCTGGCCCCGGTCAACAGTTTCCTTTACTTGTTCTCGAAACATCCGGCCAAACCTTACCTGCCGGTCGAAGCCTTCCCTGAGCTACAACCGCTGCAGGAACACTGGCAGGAAATCCGTGAAGAAGCCCAGCGCTTACTCCAGGTTGGCGAAATCAAGAAGTCCGATAATTACGACGACGTGGGCTTCAACTCGTTCTTCAAGACCGGCTGGAAGCGGTTTTATCTGAAGTGGTACGGCGAAAGTCATCCGTCGGCCATGACCCTGTGCCCGCGCACCACGCAGCTGCTGCAAGGCATTGGCACCGTCAAGGCCGCCATGTTCGCCACCCTGCCCCCTGGGGCCAAGCTGGTTCGGCACCGCGACCCCTATGCTGGCTCCTACCGCTATCACTTGGGCCTGGATACTCCAAACGACGACGGCTGCTACATCGACGTCGATGGCGAGAAATATTCGTGGCGCGATGGCCAGGGCGTTGTGTTCGACGAAACCTACATCCACTACGCGGCCAACACCACCGAGCACAATCGCATCATTCTGTTCTGCGATGTGGAGCGCCCGCTCAAGTACCGCTGGGCCACGGCGTTCAATCGCTGGTTCAGCCGCAACGTCATGGCCGCCGCCGCGGCGCCCAACGATGCAGGGGACAAGACCGGCGCCATCAACCGCCTGTTCACCCGCATCTACCGCATCCGCGAACGCGGCAAAGCACTGAAGAAGCGTAACCGCACGCGTTACTACCTCGAAAAATGGGCAGTGGTGGCGGCGCTGGTGTTGGTGTTCATCTACATCTGAGGCTGCACATGATCAATCTCCGCCCCATGACGCCAGAAGATTTCGAGCGCTTCTGGCCCACGCTGCAGGGCGTGATCCAGGCGCGCGAAACCTACGCCCTTGACCCCGACATGACCTTTGAGCAGGCCCGCCACATGTGGCTCGAGCTGCCCCGGCATACACTGGTAGCCGAAGCGCAGGGCGAGCTCCTGGGCTCCTACTACCTCAAGGCCAACGCCGGCGGGCCAGGCAGCCACGTGGGCAATTGTGGCTACATGGTGACCGAGCAGGCACGTGGCCGCGGGGTGGCGCGCTTGATGTGCGAGCACTCGCAGAAGCTGGCTCGTCAGGAAGGCTTTCTGGCGCTGCAGTTCAACTCGGTGGTCGCCAGCAATGAAGTGGCGGTGGCCTTGTGGCACAAGCTGGGCTTCGAAACCGTCGGCCGCTTGCCCAAGGCTTATCGCCATGCACACCTGGGGTTGGTGGATTGCCTTGTCATGTATAAATGGCTGGCCGATGAGCCAGTCACGGAAAAGCCTGCGCTGCTCATTGGCCGCAAGAACATCGAAGCGCGTGTATCGCGTCGCAAGGGTCGGTAGTCAGCCTTGGCGCTCCAGGGTCTGATGCCCGTGCCCTGGAGCCAGTACACGCCAGATTCTGACGGTTCAAAACAGGCAGTCTTGCTCAGCGCTCAGGTTATAAGATAACGTTTCGTCCGTCGTCTTTAACCGTGATGCCCATGCCCCCTACATCCTTGCTACCTCCCCTCTCACACCAACGCTTGCAGAGCATCGACGCCCTTCGCGGTTTTGTCATGCTGATCATGCTGCTGGACCACGTGCGCGAAACGTTTTTCATGCAGCATCAGGTCAGTGACCCGATGGCCGTGGAAACCACCGAGCCTGCGTTATTCTTCAGTCGCACCCTCGCACACCTGTGCGCGCCGGTCTTTGTGCTGCTCACCGGCCTGTCTGCCTGGCTTTACGGCGAAAAACGGCAGCGTCGCGGCGAAGTCTCGATGTTTTTGTTCAAGCGCGGGCTTTTTCTGGTGGTGCTGGAATTCACCCTGGTGAACTTCGCCTGGACATTCCAGGTGCCGCCGACTGTGATCTACCTGCAAGTGATCTGGGCCATCGGTATCAGCATGATGGCGCTGTCAGCCTTGATATGGCTGCCCCGGGCTGGCCTGCTCGCCGTTGGGCTGACCCTCATCGCCGGGCACAACCTGCTTGACGGTGTGCACTTCGACGCCGCATCCCCCTGGCATGTGCCCTGGGCCATCGCTCACGACCGTACCTGGCTCGATGTCAGTTCCACACTGCGCTTGCGCACCTCCTACCCGGTACTGCCCTGGGTCGGCGTCATCGCCGTTGGCTACTGGCTCGGCTCCTGGTTGCACAGTGCATGCACACCGGCACTGCGTCAACGACGGCTGCTACACGCTGGGTGCGGCGCCCTGTTGGGCTTTGTCGCGCTGCGCGCGATCAACGCCTATGGCGAAGCGCACTGGAGTGTTCACCCAGCGCTGGCGCAGACGCTGATGAGTTTCTTAAACATCACCAAATACCCGCCGTCACTGGTGTTCCTGACGTTGACCCTGGGCGTTGGGTTGCTGCTGCTGCGTGCATTCGAGCGCGCAGGGCACCCGCGCTGGATCGGAGTGCTGGCGATGTTTGGCGCAGCCCCGATGTTTTTCTATCTGCTGCACCTTTACGTGCTCAAGCTCCTGTACCTGAGCGCACTAGGTGTGTGGGGGGCCAACCAGGGGGCCTACTTTGGTTTCCAGACCATTGCCGCGGTTTGGCTCACGTCGGCCCTGCTACCGCTAATGCTCTACCCGCCTGTACGCTGGTTCGCCCGGCTGAAGGCGCGCCGGCGTGATCTGGCGTGGCTGAAGTACTTCTAGGCGGCTAAACCAGACCCTAAAAGCGTTTCACCCGGCGGCGCGATGGTCTACCATGCGTGCCGCCGGTTTCCACCCTCACATCAATAGGGAATCCCGCGTTCGTCTTGCGCGAGCCATCGGGAACTGCCCCACAGGAGATCGTCCTGCATGCTGCCCCGTTTCGCCACCCTGCTCGCTGGCCTTGGCATCGCCGGCCTGGCCCAGGGTGCACCCACCGCGTATCCGCTGACGATCGACAACTGCGGTAAACCCCAGGTGTTCACCCAGGCACCCCAGCGCGTGGTGACTATCGGTCAGGCGGGCACCGAAATGCTGTACGCGTTGGGCTTGGGTGCCCAGCTCGCCGGTTCATCGCTGTGGTTCAATGACGTATTGCCCGATTACCAGGCGCAAGACGCCAAGGTCCCTCGGCTTGCCGACAACGAGCCCAGCTTCGAGGCGGTGGTGGGCAAGCGCCCGCAACTGGTGACGGCCCAGTTCGAATGGATGGTCGGGGACAAGGGCGCGGTGGGTACGCGCGAGCAATTCGATGAGTTGGGCATCGCCACCTATGTGCTGCCGTCGGATTGCGAAGGCAAGGACAACCTGGTAGGCGCCGACGGCACGCGGCTGCAGGCCTTCCAGGTCGAAAGCATTTACAAGAGTGTCAGCGAATTGGCCAGCGTCTTCGATGTGCAGGCCCGTGGCGCCGCCCTCAATGACGAACTCAAGGGCCGTTTGGCCAATGCCCAGGCGCAGCTGGCAGGCGTGGACCTGTCAAATACCTCGGCGCTGTTCTGGTTCTCCAGCGCTGACCTGGCCACCGACCCGTACGTGGCAGGCCGCCAGGGCGTTGCGGATTTCATGCTGCGTGCCCTTGGCGTGCGCAACGTGGTGAGCTCCACCGAGGAGTGGCCAACCGTGAGTTGGGAGACATTGGCCAAGGCCAACCCAACCTGGCTGATCATTGCACGCATGGACCGCCGTCGTTTTCCGGCCGACGACTACCAGAAGAAACTCGACTTCTTGCGCAATGACCCTGTGACCCAGCACATGGACGCCGTCAAGCATGGGCGCATCATCGTGCTCGATGCCGAGGCGATGCAGGCGGGCATTCGTTTGTTCCGCGGCTTGCAGACGCTGGCGGCAGCCTTTTCCACTGGCGTTGCAGCCCCGTGATCAAGCGTCTGACGGTGACCTGCGCCGCATTGGTAGCCCTAGGGGGTGCGCTGCTGGCGGGTACTGCGATCGGTGAAAACCCTCTGTCATTACGCTTGGTCGGCCAGGTGCTGGCCAACCACGCCTGGCAAGCGGGCTACCCGCTCGACCCCATCGATGCTGGTGTTGTGTGGAACTACCGGCTGACCCGTAGCCTCGTCGCGGCGGCTTGCGGCGCCGGGCTGGCCACCTGCGGCGTGATCCTCCAGGCGCTGCTGCGCAATCCGCTGGCCGAGCCCTATCTGCTGGGCCTGTCGGCGGGCGCATCTACAGGAGCGGTGCTGGTGGGTCTGTTGGGCGTGGGCAGCATGACCCTGAGCATGTCTGCTGGGGCCTTCATCGGCGCCTTGGCAGCCTTTGCACTGGTGCTGCTGCTGGCGCGCGCCGCGAGCCCAGGCAGCACGGGGGCTCACGTCATCCTTGCCGGGGTGGCTGGCTCGCAGTTGTTCAATGCTGTGACGGCGCTTCTGATCACCAAGTCGGCGACGGCCGAACAGGCCCGCGGCATCCTGTTCTGGCTGCTGGGCAATCTCAGTGGCGTGCGCTGGCCTTCGGTCTGGCTGACCGTGCCGGTTGCCCTATTGGGCCTTCTGATTTGCCTGTGGCAACGCCGTGCGCTGGATGCGTTCACCTTTGGCGCCGATTCGGCAGCATCCCTGGGCGTGCCGGTACGGCGCACTCAACTGTTACTGATCAGCTGTGCAGCCCTGGTCACCGCCGTCATGGTCTCCATCGTCGGCGCGATCGGTTTCGTGGGCCTGGTCATTCCCCATGCGCTGCGCCTGCTACTCGGGCCCGGTCATAACCGGCTCCTACCGGCCAGCGCCCTGGGCGGGGCGCTGTTCTTGATCACCGCGGATATCCTGTCGCGGACGTTGATCGCCGGACAGGTCATCCCCGTAGGGGTGGTCACGGCCCTGATCGGCGCACCGGTGTTCGCCGTTATCCTGGTAGCCCGAAGGGGACGCGCGTGACCGCCATGGCGCCCATGCAGCTCGCCCCACTGGATTGCCAGGGCATCAGCCTGCACCTGGGTGGCCGCCCGGTGCTCGACGGGATCGACCTGACGGTGCACGCCGGTGAGACCCTGGCCATCGTCGGGCCAAACGGCTCGGGGAAGTCGTCGCTGCTCAAGGTGCTGGCAGGCCTTCGCAAGCCCGCCACGGGGACCGTGCAACTTCTGGGCAAGTCGCTCTCGCGTCTGCCTCGCAGAACGGTGGCAAGGGCATTGGCACTTGTCGAGCAGCATGCTGACACGCTCGATGCCATTCGAGTCTTCGACGCCGTGGCGTTGGGCCGCATCCCATGGTTATCGGCCTTGGCGCCGCTCGGTGACGACGACAAGGCCATCGTCGAGCACGCCCTGGCTGATGTGGATGCGCTGCATTTGCGCAGCCGCCTGTGGGGGTCGTTGTCCGGTGGCGAGCGCCAGCGCGTTCACATCGCCCGGGCGCTGGCGCAACGCCCCGCAGTGCTATTGCTGGACGAGCCCACCAACCACCTCGACATCCAGCATCAACTCGCCCTGTTGCAGCAGGTGCAGGGGTTGCCGGTCACCACGCTCGTGGCCCTGCATGATCTCAATCAGGCATTGACGTGCGACCGTGTGGCGGTTTTAAACAATGGGCGACTGGTCGCACTGGGCAAACCGCTGGATGTGCTCACGCCCGCTTGCTTGCTGAGCACCTTCGGCGTTCACGCGCACGTGCTCACCGACCCGCTGGACGGCGCTCAGGTACTGCGTTTTCGCTGCGCGTGAGTGCCTCCATGCCACGCGGCGCATTGTGGACGGCGGGTAGGCTGACGGCCGTGCGTGTTGAATACGGGCGGCGGCAGCGAAGCCACCGCGCGCCCATGTCAGCGGTCAGTGAACCGTGTCGGTCGCCGTGCGGCACCATTGCGCCCGCTCCTGACCGGTGAGTGAGTCCGACAGTTCGATGAAGGTGGCTTCCAGTTCCGGTTCGACGTGACCGGCCACCTCGATGCGACTGAGCAGGTACTGCCTGACCGTTCTGGGCCATCGGCCCTCTCGGTGCGCGGCATTGATGATGCTGGCGGCATCCTGGCGGGTGGCGCCACGCCATATGTCCATCAGGCGGTTTTGGAAATCGTCGAACGACCAACCGTCTGTGCGAACTTCGAATTCATCCAGCAGTTTCAGTTTGTACAGGGCCATGTGCGGCATTGTCGCTCTCCCTCTGCGGCTGTGAAAAGTCCGTGCACGAGGAAGCAAATCATCACCTGCCTTGTAAGAAAATGAACGCGTGGTCCATCACGCCCACGTCAATGTAGGACATGTCCGAGCGCTTAACGCAGCCGCAGGTCCATGTGGGTTGTCTGCCAGACCGGGTCGTCCTCGACCTGCAGCAGGGTGAAGCCCTGTCGCTCCCAGAAGCTGACGGCCCCCGGCAGAAACGGATGGGTATGCAGGTAAAAACGGTCGATTTCTTCGCTTGCCGCTTGCGCCGTCAAGGCCCCGAACAAGCGCGCCGCAACGCCGTGCCGGCGATAGGCAGGCAACACGAACAGACGCACGACCTCGACCACACGCTGGTCACCGTAATCGAACTGAGCAAAACGATTGTCATAGGGCAGGTAGCCGATTACGCCCACCAGGTCTGCGCCTGCCCGTGCTTCGATGAACGCGCCGGCGCCTTGCAGATAGACATCATCAAAATGTTCAAGGTCCGCAGGTTTGGGCGCGCTGGCAAGCATCGGAAACAAGTCCCGCCGCGCGGCCTCGACAAAGGCCACGACCTCCTCACGGGTTTCTGGGGTCACGGGGCTCAGGATCAGTTCAGGCATGGGGCAACCGTTGCAGTGAAAGGGCCTGGTTCTACCGCAGCGAGCCCGGCAAGGCAAATGCAACGCTCGTCCAGGACGCGTGCGCACCCCTATAATTGCCCTACTCCACAGCCCACTCAGGCCAAGCCATGCCTCGCCCTTCGAAGTTGCTGCTCATGTTTGCGCTCATCGCCGCGGTCACGGCGTGCGACCAGAAGCCCACGCGTGAAGAACAGATCGTTGCCCAGCTGCCACTGCAGGAGGCTTATGACCACAACATTCAACGCATGGCCGTGCTCCTTGCAGGCAAGCACCCGGACGTGAGCCAAGCCAGCATCGAACAGGTGCTGCGCCGACACCTGACCGTTGACGACCAGCGCCAGGACCTGTTCCGCCTGTACAGCGAACAGAATTTTACCGATGCCGAATTCGCCAGTATCGTCGGCGCCTTGCAGGACCCCGCCAAGGCCCGCGCTTTGGAAAAAACCCCTGAAGGCAAGCGGTTGAGCGAAAAACTCACGGCACTGATGCAGCAAACCGCCGCAGATGCCAAGGTACAGGCGGTGGCTGAACAGCGCATGCAGGACGTGGAGGCAGAACTCCAGGCTCTGGAAAACCCCGCCCCCTGAGCGTCACGCGCTACGCGACGGCTATCGAGGATTGCTTGCCATTCTCCGTATCTGATGATTTCGAGGTCAGGATTGCCAAACACCAAGCATGGATTGCGACTGGACCTGCGCAGGCTCATTCTGGTGCTCTGTGCACTCACTGCACTGGTAATGCTGTGCGCCAGCTATTTTGCCAGCTACCGCGTCCAGCGCCAGTTGCTGATCGATCACGCGCTGGAAGCGAACCGGGTGTACGCCACCAAGCTGGCCAGCATCACCGAAACCTTCATCGGGAACGCCTTGCAGCAATTGCAGTTCAGCGCAGGTGTGCAAGGCCGGCAACTGAGTGACGCCGTGGCCTTGCAGGCTGAAACAGACCGCGTGCTGGCGCAGAGCATGGCGTTCAATTCCACCTTCGTGATCGATGCCGACGGCACGTTGCTGTCCGTCTCCCCTGCGCCGCTGCGGCACCTGGTGGGCGGGCGCATGCACTCCCCGGGGGTCGACGAAGCGCTGCACCTGCGGCGTGCGCTGGTCTCTACCCCTTACGTCTCTGCTGCCAACAACCTGGTGGTCACCCTTTCGCAGCCGATCATCGACGAGCAAGGCCGTTACCTGGGCTACGTAGGGGGCACGCTCTACCTGCGCGAACACAACATCCTCAACAGTTTGCTGGGCGAGCATTTCTACAAGGACGGCTCATATCTCTATGTAGTCGACCACCAACGACGCCTGCTCTACCACCCTGATAACCAGCGTATCGGTACCGTCGTGCAGGGCAATGCCTTGATCGACCAGTTGCCAACGCTGCCCAGCGGCACCCTGGCACTCACCAACAGCCAGAACGTCGAGATGCTAGCAGGCTTCGCCACCGTGCCCAGTGCCCGTTGGGGCGTGGTCGCCCAGCAGCCACTGTCACGCACCGTGGCACCGCTCAATACCCTGGTCCTCAACGTGATAGGTGCATCGGTGCCACTGGCGCTGGTCGGCAGCCTGTTGCTCTGGTGGCTGGCATTGGTCATCGCTCGGCCGCTCTGGCAGCTCGCCGCCAGTGCAAGGAGGATGGACAGCGCCAACACGGCCGAAGATTTGCACCGGGTGCGTGCGTGGTATTTCGAGGCAGCTGAGCTCAAGCGAGCGTTGTTGTTCGGCCTGAATTTGCTACACGAACGCATTGGCCGGCTGAACCGCGAAGCCCAGACCGACCCCCTGACAGGGCTGGTCAATCGCCGCGGGCTGGAATTCAGCCTGTCGTTGTTAGAGGCTGAAGGCCGGCGTTTTTCAGCCATCGTCATGGACGTGGATCATTTCAAACGGATCAACGACAGCCACGGGCACGACACAGGCGATGCCGTGCTACGACAACTGGCCCATTCGATGCGCCGCTGTTGTCGGGAAGGCGACTTGCTTTGCCGTACTGGCGGCGAGGAGTTTCTGATGCTATTGCCTGGCGCAGACCTGGCTGTGGCAGCCAGTGTGGCCGAGCGCCTGCGCGCGATCATCGAGGACACCCCGATAGCTCCGGTGGGCGACCTGACTGTGTCGCTTGGAGTGGCGCATTGGGAAGGCACAGACGATGCGGCCGGCACGTTGGCCGCGGCTGACAGAGCGCTTTATCTGGCCAAGCAGAGTGGGCGCAACCGCGTTGTCGTGGCCTAGAGCTCCAACCGCCCCGGTCGTTTCTGGCATCCAAAGGTCGTCCTCGACAAAGCAACCCATAAGCGGGGCCGATCTACTGACAACCACAACAAATGATGGCGCGGCTCGACCGCACCACGCTCGTCATGGCTGCCAATGGAAAATCGGAGAGCACCCGCATGTCCGCACCTCACGAGGTATCCCCTGCCACCCTGCGCAGGGTGATCGCCGCTTCGGCCATCGGCAATTTCGTCGAATGGTTCGACTTCGCCGTCTACGGCTTTCTTGCAACCCTCATCGCCAGCCAGTTCTTCGCCAGTGGCGACCCGAGCGTCGCCTTGCTCAAGACCTTCGCCGTGTTTGCCGTGGCGTTCGCCCTGCGCCCACTGGGTGGCATCGTGTTCGGCGCGCTGGGAGACCGCCTGGGACGCAAGCGCATCCTGTCGCTGACTATCTTGCTGATGGCAGGCTCCACCACCCTCATCGGCCTGCTCCCAACGTATGCCAGCATCGGATTGGCAGCCCCCGTACTGTTGACGCTTGCACGCTGCCTGCAAGGCTTCTCGGCCGGAGGTGAATATGCGGGGGCATGTGCCTACCTGATGGAGCATGCACCAAACGACAAGCGCGCGTTCTACGGCAGCTTCGTGCCGGTCTCGACGTTCTCGGCCTTTGCCTGCGCTGCCGTGATCGCCTACGGCCTGGAAGCAAGCCTGAGCACGGAAGCCATGGCCGCCTGGGGCTGGCGTGTACCGTTTCTGATCGCCGCACCCTTGGGCCTGGTGGGTTTGTACCTGCGCTGGCGCATGGAAGAAACGCCAGCCTTCCGTGAAGCACTGGCGCAAGGCAAGGAACATGAGCATTCGCCCCTCAAGCAGACGCTGCGCCACCATGGACGCGCGATACGCAACCTGGGCGCGTTCATCTCCCTCACCGCACTGTCGTTCTATATGTTCACCACCTACTTTGCCACCTACCTGCAACTGGTGGGCAACCTGACTCGCGCCCAGTCATTGCTGGTGACCACTGTTGCGCTGCTGTTCGCCGCCGCGGGTTGCCCGGTTGCCGGCGCTGTGTCGGATCGCATCGGGCGGCGCAAAACCATTGGCTTTACCTGCTTGTGGGTGATGCTGTGCGTGTTCCCGGCCTACTGGCTGGCCAGCTCGGGGTCGATGTTCGGCGCCCTGCTAGGTGTGGTGCTGCTGGCGGTGAGTGCATTGTCCAGCGGCGTTGTAACGGCGGCCCTGCTATCGGAAAGCTTCCCTACACGTACCCGCTATACAGCCTCGGCCATTACCTATAACGTGGCCTACACCCTGTTCGGCGGCACCGCCCCGCTGGTCGCGACCTGGCTGATCGGGCAGACAGGCAGCAGTCTGGCGCCAGCTTTCTACCTGGTCGTCATTGCCTTGATAGCGCTAGTGGGCGGGCTGGCATTGCCGGAAACTTCGCGGATATCGCTGCACGATGACCCTACTCTCGTTGCGACTGGCAGCGCCGGGCAACCCACCGCCTGACCTGTAAGGGCTGCACCGGCGGCTGCACCGGCAACACCGCATGGCGCCCGCCCCTCGCAGGCGCTTGCTTGACAAAACGCTCAATCTTCCAGGGGCTTGGGCGGTGCACTGGGCTTGGAGGGCTTGGCCGGTTTTGCATCCTTGGTCTTTTCCTGCGCCGCGGCCGCGACCGGCTCGGATGCCTTGATCGCTTTCTCACTCGCAGGTAGGTCGTCCACCGCCTTGATGATGGCCTGGGGGTCGAAAACCTCCCCGGTGTCATCGTCCTTGAGCATGTGCCGCTCACCGTCCTTGCCAACGAGGATGACCTTGGTGCCTTTACTGGCACCGAGCTTGAGCTCGCGGATCAGTGCCATGGTGGTCTGCTGCTCAAGGTTCTTGTCGCCCTGTTTCCCCATCATCTGGGCGACGCTGTACAGCACGACGTTACGCTCCTTGAAGGCGGCCTGCGTAGCCGGATCCTCCATGGCCTTGGTAATGGCCCTGAGGGTGGGGTCGGCACTGCTAGGTGCGATGATGACCAATGGCCTTGCCTTGCCCAGCTCCTGGGCCAGTGGCCCATTATTGTCAGCCGCAAAAGCCGGGCTCACAGCGGCGAGCAAGGCGGCGAGGGTCAGTGACCGGACGAGCATGCGCATCTCCTTTTTCTCTCGATCAAACAAAGACTACAGACCTTGGAGAAAGGTCCGACGCAGGAGCCTAAACCAACCCACCCGGCAAGGCGCAACTCAAAAGTAACTGGAGGTGTCCACCCTGCCAGGTGGCGCCCTAGATAGCCCATGCATGCCTATGAGCATAGCTCAACACGCTTATCCTGCGCTGGTACGACGGCCTGCTTCACCTCAGGGTGAGATGGGCTCGGCCGCGCTGTCCAGCGCCTGACGCGTGATGGCCAGCAGAAGAGCGCGCTCGCCTGTCTGGCGTTGCTGTGAAATTTCTTCTGTCTGCTGCAACACCTGCTGTTCGCTCAGATCAGGAGCCTCTTGCACAGCCTCCAGCCGTGCATGAAAAGGGGCGTTCATCTCCTCAAAACGCTGCGCATGCACGTTGCGTACGTGCCTGCACCAGAACTCCCGATCCAACAGAGAGTTGGCCAGTTGCTCGCTGGTTTCTGCCTGCAGCACGCGCCTGGCTGCCCGCTCCATATGCGCTTCGGTAACCCCGGCTACCTCCCTGAATGACATGCCGCTAGTGAAGATGGGCAGGTCAAGGCGCTCGCGTAGCGCCAGGCGGTAAGCCAGCACCACCTCGATCTCGTCAGGATCGGCACCATCGGCCTGGCGCCAGCGCACGTCATCCATGGCCACACGCTCGACCTCATCCAAGCGCCACAGCTGCCGCCCCAGGTGCAAAAGAGCCTGTTCCTGATCACCTTGCTGCGCTTGGGCGTCGGCCTGCCAGACCCGCAGGCGCACTTCAAGGTCGCTGAAACGCAGAGCCACGCTGTCCTGACAGGTCAGTTGCTCGGCATCGCTGAACATCGCCACCCTCAGGTCGCTCGAATCTCGCATGGCCCTCAACAGTGTCAGTACTCGGCCGGCGAGATACCGCGCACCAGTGCGGTGCTGAAAATCCGCTGTGTCCATGAGGCGTTCGAGTAGACCGAAGAACTCGCCGGCGTCCTCCATGGCCTGCAGGTGTTCCCAGCAGGCGCCCAGTTCGGTGCGATGGTTCAGGCCGATCGCATCCATCCAGCGCAGTCGCACCAGTCCCATTGCTCGGTCACGGGCGCGGGTAGCGGCCGTGAGCAACGCTTGCGCCAGCCGCTCACGCTCAGCAGCCGACAGCGGATTGCCGCCCAGGTGGACTTCACCCTCCACCCACAGGCGCGATTCATAGAAGTTCTCAGGCAACGCCGTGAGCAGGTTGTCGCGCAAATCGACCACCCGCAGGGATGTACTCTCGAGTAGTTGGTAAGGCAAGCTGCGCAGGCCGGCGCCTGCTATACGCAACTCGTGCAGGTATGTCAGCCCGCCCACCGAAAACGGCCTGCCCAACGGGTTACGTGAGAGGTCCAGATAACGCAAGTTGCTGCAGCAAGCCAGAATAGTGGCCTGCCCCGCATCAAGCACGATCTGGTTGTGTGCCATGTTCAGCGTCCACAGATGTTCCAGCTGCAAGAGCGCCTGGGGAATCCGCAAGAGCTGGTTATCGGGAAGCTCGAGCGACCGAACACTGGTGAATGCACCCAGGAAGCTTTCAGGCAAATGGCGGATGCTGGCGTCGCGCAGTGCCAGTGAATACACATGGTCGAACCCTACCTGGGACGGCAGCTCCGGTAGGCTTTCGGTATGAATGCCAATCATGTCCCAACGATAGGCTTGGATAAGACTGTCGCCGTGCATGCCCTCATCCAGGACGTGCTGCCAGCAATTGCGCAAGGCTCGTCCAAGCGATCGGCGGCGTTGTCGTTCGGCATGGCTAGATCCTTGCCTGGCCCATGTGCGCAACTGCGCGCTGAGGAGCCGGTACTGATCCTCCAGGCGTCGCAACCGTGCTTCGATCCCCCCTGCGGCCGATCGCGCATCATCCAGCCACGCGTCAAGCTGGGTATCGGTATAAGTGGGGTACAGAAACCTCAGCCTTCGCAGGTAGGGGTTCGGCCTGCGCCCTCCACGTCCACTGAGCAGGTACCCCACGCGACCGTCGGCCAAGCGGGTGGGCAATTGCCAGCGGCGGCGAGTCGTGATGCCCAGGAGCTCAGGCAATGCTGCCCGGTGAACCTGGGCGAGCGCAGCGACTTCTTGGCGCAAACATTGGGCGAAAGGCTGATGCAGCCCCATGGAGGTCAGTTGTGCCTGATCATAGGCACTCACGATGGCGTCGAACAGGTCGCCGGGAGGACAGATCTCCTGCGCGAAGGCGTTTCTCACGCTGTAGCCTTGGGTTTCATGGAACAGCTGCAGCTCGGCATCCCCTTCTCCAACACTGGCCAGTTGTACGCCGTTGGACTGCGCACTTAACAGCCGCCAACGTACATTACCGATGCCGCCAGCTCGATAAGCGAGCAACCCCAGGACCAACTTGGCCAAATCCGTATCCTGGGACGTCCGCAAATACAGGCTTTCGAGGGCGCGTTGCACCCGAATGTACGAGCTGCGCTGACGGGCAGCTTCGGCCAGTTGCAAGGGTACGCGGCCAGTCTGACGCAGACGTTGCAGGTCGACGCTGCTCGCATTGGCCAGCAGCGTCTGTGCCGCAGCAGGGTACAAGCGTGGAAATACGCACTGTAAGGCTTGGATTTCCTGGCTCGAAGGGGGCGTTTGCTGATCCAACAGGTGCTGCATGACTTCGTACCGTTGTCCATCGAGCTGCGCCGCTAGATCCACATTGGACAGCCCTTCGCCACCGGTCAGCTGGACAACCTGCGCCAGCAGGCTCTGATCCTCGGCTACAACGCCAGTGCGCAACTGCACCAGCAGGTTGTCGACACGCTGAGCAAGATGCGCACGGCTGCTGGTGTCGATCAGCGCTGGCAAGGGGTCGGCGCCGCGAATATGCAAACCGCGTAGCTGGTCGTCGTCGAGCGCGTGAATGGCCATGACCTGCTCGATGCGCGTGTCATCGAGTTCTGCCATCGGCCCGCCCAATCGCCTGAACAGGTAATGGGTTGTCGACCAATCGAGGGGGGATTCACTCCACAACCGCCACGCACCTGCACCGTTGTGCTGTAAAAGAGGACCCATACCGTCGCGCGGCAACAGTTGCCACTGATCGTCGGTCGCCCGTTGCTGCACCGGGTAAGTGTGGCCGTCCATGCGGATCCATGCATCAGTGCCTTGGCGGCTGATTCCCTCGTGATCTGTCAACGCTTGAGCAGGTGGCGGGGCGCTTCGAAACGGCGACAAGTCCTCAGACCACAGGCGCGCGCCGTCATCTTGCACATCGGACTGGACCAGGCCATCAACCCAGGTCGAGCGTTTCCACGCCTTGGCCAAGCCATAACCCGCCCCTGCGGTAGCGCCAATCAGCGTGACTTCAGCGGCCACATGGGTCATATGATTCATGGCCTGCTCCGTCTCGCCCTCATGCCAAGCGTCCACCCCATGGAACACCTCCTTCAGCAACTCCCAAGCAGTCACGGCAAGCAGTACCAAGCCCAACCCAGGTAGCCAGAAGCTGGCCAATCCCAGCAGCGTCCAGCCTTCGGCTGCCAGGCGTTGCTCATGGGCACGCTCGAGCGCTCGATCCAAAGCGTTGACCGGAGGCGCCAGCGTCGCGGCATCGTCCATCACGTGTTGAGCGCGAGCGCTGGCGAGCGTTTCGAACACAGGCTCCGACAAGATGCTCGCCACCGGGTACAGGTCAGCCGTGGCCCAGACCGGCATGTCCTCATAGAACGCCGTTGCGATCTGGCTGAAGAACCGTTGGCTATCACGACGTCGGATGAAACGCGCAAAAAACTGCTGATAGGCAGGCTGGCGCAAGCGTTTGTTCAGCACGGTGCGTTCAAAGCGCTCCAGATTATCGGCAACGCTCCAGGCTCCAAACGGGTCACCCGGGATATACACCAGCACACGCTTGCTCGAGGTGTGGAAAGGTGCCAACGATTCGTCCCGCACATCCAGCACCAGAATCTGCTGCAATGGACAGTCCAGGATCTGCAGACGCTTGGGAATCACCCGATCGCCGTGCAGGTGTCCAAGCCTGCCGCTTTGCCACAAGTCGACCAGCAGTTTGAGTTCGCCAGGGGCAAATACGCCCTGGGCGTCAGCCTTGAATGCATCAAGCAACATTTCGTGCCGGTTCAGCTCGCCCAGTAGCGCTTGCATGGAGGCCGACGTCAGATGGGCGGCCAAGTGCTGTTGATAGAGCGCCCCTAAATCCAATTCCCGAACCCATTGGGCAAACCGAGCGGCACTAAGTCCCGGCACCGCGTTACCCGCCGCGTCATATACGCCGGCCATGGGCGGCAAGATCTGTGGCTGCATCTCTTGAGCGGTAAAATTTCGCAATACGGCTTCGAGCAGCGGTATCAGGTAGTACTCGCGCTTGGTCAAGGGCACCCGTACAGGGAAGTATGTGGCCAGCGGCACCTCGTCAGCATTGCGAAACCACAACTGGTCCACGTCCTGGGTGATACCGAAGCGAGCGCTCAAGGTCTTCTCCAGCAGGGGCTTGGCGAACGCGTCGATGCCTTTGATCGATCCCCACCGCGCCGCCAGACGGTGGCGGCAGGTCAGGCTGCTGTTGAGGGCTTGGCCTGCCTGGGTGACGAATGCCTTGTCGAGCTTTTTGAGCCAGCCCGGCAAGCGAGCAGCGATCAGGCCGTCCTGGCCGGCCTGCTCTGCCAGTTGAAGATCAGTGAGTGCGGTATCCATCAGTTACTCCCGTGAAATGATTGTGCACGGGAGGTTAGCGAGACCTACGAACGAACCCGTGGCGACGGGGTACTACCTCAGGGTCAAAACAGCAGCATCTGGTCATCGATCAACGCAGAAAAGCTGTCACCCACAAAGGGAAGAATCGCATCGGCGACCGGCTGCAGCTGGCGCGAAAGATAATGGTCATAGTCGATGGGGGCACGACGGTTCTCCAGCGGCTGGGGCCCGGCGGTGGTCATGAGGTAGCTGATCCAGCCCCCCCGCTGGTACTGGAGCGAGCGACCCAGTTGCCGGTTGTAGTCATCGGCAAGCCGTGCGGCCCGTACGTGCGGTGGCACGTTGCGCTGATACTCAGCCAACGGGCGGCGCAGGCGTTTGCGGTACACAAGCGAAGCGTCGTGCTTCCCGCCAAGCATCTGACTGACGTACTCGCGTACGTATTCGCGGTAAGGCTCACCGCGAAAAATTCGCCGGTAGAGCTGCTGCTGGAAGGTTCTGGCCAGCGGCGACCAATCGGTGCGTACCGATTCCAGCCCTTTGTAGACCATGTCTTCGGTGCCATCGGCACGCTGGACGAGGCCGGCATAGCGCTTTTTGCTGCCCTCCTCGGTGCCGCGTATGGTGGGCATGAGAAAACGTCGGTAATGGGTTTCGAACTGCAGCTCAAGCGCGCTCTCCAGGCCAAGCGTCTGGCGCAGGTGCTCGCGCCACCACCGATTTACCTCGCTCACCAGTGCATTGCCAATCTGCGCAGCCGCCGCTTCATCGTGGCCGGTCTTGAGCCAGACGAACGTCGAGTCCGTATCGCCGTAGATCACGTCATACCCGCGGGCTTCGACCAGCGCGCGGGTCTGGCGCATGATCTGGTGCCCGCGCAACGTGATCGAGGAGGCCAGACGCGCGTCGAAAAATCGGCAGCCGCTTGAGCCTAATACACCGTAGAAGGCATTCATGATGATTTTCAGCGCCTGGGACAATGGCGCATTGCAATCCTGCTTGGCTTGTTCCCTGGCGCGCCACACACGTTCGACGATCGCCGGTAGACAGTGACGTGTGCGGGAGAAACGCGCCCCTCTGAAACCCTCGACCGAACGCGCGTCATCTGGCTGTTGCAGCCCTTCGGCGAGGCCGACAGGGTCAATCAGAAATGTGCGGATGATCGAGGGGTACAGGCTCTTGTAGTCCAGCACCAGCACCGAATCGTATAGCCCAGGTCGGGAATCCATGACGAACCCGCCGGGGCTGGCTTCTTCGGGGCGGCTGCCCAGGTTGGGCGCGACGTAGCCCTGGCGGTGCATGTGCGGCATATACAAGTGGCAGAAGGCAGCCACCGAGCCACCGCTGCGGTCTGCCGCCAGGCCCGTGACCGAAGCACGCTCAAGCAGAAATTCCAGCAACCGGGTGTGGGCAAAGATGCGTGTGACCAGTTCACAGTCTTTGAGGTTGTAACGGGCCAGCGCAGGTTTGTCCTCGGCGAACATGCGATTGATTTCATCCATGCGCTGGTAAGGAGTGCTGATGGCCTTGCCGTCACCCAAGAGGGTTTGCGCGACATTCTCAAGGCTGAACGATGGAAAACTCCACGTTGCCGAGCGCAGCGCTTCGACGCCGTCGATCACCAACCTGCCGGGCACATCAATGAAGACATGGCCACCGCTACCTGACGCGCGCAGGGTCATGGGCGCCCCGCCCCTGCCCAGGTCCATGGCCACTTGCAGCTTCTTGCCGTGTTCATGCAGCAGGCGCAGATCGAATTGCACCACGTTCCAGCCGATGATCGCGTCCGGGTCGTGGCGCGCTATCCAATGGTTCAGGCAGTGCAGCAACGCACTGCGATCGGCGCAGTAGTGCAGGTCGAAGTCAACCTCACGGGCGTCGCCGTTGGCTGGGCCAAGCATGTACACCTGGCGCTGCCCGCAGCCTTCCAGGGCAATGCTGTACAACTCTCCCCGCTCGGTGGTTTCGATGTCCAGCGACACCAGACGCAGCGAGGGACGGTAGCTGCCGTGCGGCTTGAGCTGGGCATCGCAGAGCACGCCCCGCTCGTCCAGGCGTCCAGCGAACTGCACAGGGGCTGTAATGAAGCGCTCCATCAGGTAGCGCTCCGGTGGCCTGACATCGGCCTCGTAGACGTCGATACCTGCGGTACGCAGCCGTTGTTCCAGCTGCAACAGCTGCCGGTAGTGCTGGCAGTACAGCCCTACCACTGGGCGTTGATCGAACGTCTTCAACCCAAGCGGGCGCAGCTCTGCATCCGGCTCGTCGGCCAGCAGCAGCTGCGCGTGCGCTTGTTGCGCCTGCGGGACGAACGCCACGTTGACCTGGGGCGCCAGTCTCACTTGCCGAGGGCCCTGATCGGTGGCCAACCACAGCTCCACGCACGTGCCTGCCTGCGTGTCGTACCAGTGCCGGGTCAGGACGAAGCCCTGCTGCAAATCCACTGCCGCGCCCTCTGCATTCGTTGATGATAACAAGTGTAACGGGTGGCCCCCGGCGCACCGGGCCTGGCCTGTGAGACGACAAGATGCTCCGGCATCCAAACCCACGGTGCCCACCGTCGGTGAAGTGGCTGCGCTTGCCGTGTGCGGTACAGCGGGCTCAGCTGTACAGGTAGTTGATGTCCTTGAGCACCAAGGGAGGCACCTGACCGAGGAGAAAATCTCGCAATTTTTGCATCTGACGGGCCTTGGGGCTGTTTTTCAGCCAGGTCATGTAGTAGCCATCCCCAGTTGCCACGGCCTGTTTGAACGGCGTGACCAGGCGCCCGGCTGCCAGGTCGGCACTGGCCAACACCAGATCGACCACGGAGATGCCCAGGCCCTGCTGAGCGGCAGAGATACCTTGATCGAGCGTGTCGAACACCTGGCCCTGGTCGATGCTGACATCGAGGGCATCCATGCGCGCCAACCAGCGCCGCCAGTCGCGCCGATCAGGCGAGGGATGCAGCAATTCACAACGGTTCAGGTCCGACAGCGCAGGTTGCGCCTGTCCCATGTAGTCGGGGTGGCAGACCGGAATGAGCCACTCGTCGAACAGCCTGAAGCTCTCCACATCGGCCGCGAAACGGCCGTTGGCCAGCAAGATGGCGCAATCGTAGGGCTCAGAATAGAAGTCGACGCTGTCGATGTCCATCCACACGCTCGAGAGCTGCACAGTGCAGGTGTCTTCGTGTTTCTTGAAACCGTCCAGTGCCCTTAGCAACCAGCGCACGGTGAGCGTTGAAGGCGCCTTCAAACGCAGGCCGTAGCGATCCTGGCGCAGCAGCGCGCAAGCGTTTTCGATGATCTTGAAACCGACCTTGAGCTCTTGAGAGAGCAGGCGTCCGTGCTCGGTCAGGCTCAACTTGGGCCCTCGCCGTTCGAACAAATCGCAGCCAAACATGCCCTCGAGGGTCTTGATATGGTGGCTGACTGCGCCTTGGGTCAGTGCAAGCTCTTCCGCCGCCTTGGTGAACGAACCATAGCGGGACGCGACCTCGAACGCACGCAGTGCATGCAAGGCCTGAATCCTTTCCGACATTGACGCCTCCTGAGTATTAGCAAGACTAATAGTAGGTCATAGTTTCACGCGTTTTACAACCTGCTGATAGTTCTTGAAAATGCATTAAAAAAACATACATAACCTAGATCCTGCCTGAAACTGCGTAGATCGTTCATCAATTAAAAGTTTGGGGAAACCATGTTTACGGGATATGGACAATGCTATCGCCTGGATGCGTTTGAGCAGACCCTCGAACATGCGTGCATCGAACCACACTGGACAACCGCTGCACTGCAACACTTTCGCCATACTGTTGCCAATCCGGATTTCCCCTGCCTATTCGGGCGCAAGGCGGTCAATGCGCAAACTTGCTACGTTCTTTTCGCCAGCGCTGAACAACTGGCTGATGACATCGCTCAAGGGCTGGCCAGCTATGTCGGGTTGATGGATCCGATTGCGCCTAAGCTTCGCATCGGCCACCCGTTGGTGGCGTTTCTAGAAACAGTGACCGACATGCCGCTCGCGCAACAGCAGGCACTTGCCTGGAAGGTGCTGCAAGGCGTTCACGCACGAGATCCCAACCCCTGGCCCCAGACAGTGCCGGCCGACCCCGCAAACAGCGGCTGGTCGTTCTGCTTTGCCGGCATGCCGCTGTTCATCAACATGAATTTCCCGGGCCACCAGCAGATGAAAAGCCGCAACCTGGGCAAACACATCACATTCGTCATCAACCCGCGCGAGAACTTCGACGAAGTGGCCAATGTCGCCACCACGAGCGGCCAGCGCATCCGCGAGCGCATTCGCCAGCGGGTCGGCCACTACAACGACGGGGTAATGCCTGACAGCCTCGGCTTCTTCGGTGAAGCGGATAACTTTGAGTGGACGCAATATCAATTACAGGAAACCGGTTCGTTGAACCCGGCACGCTGCCCTTTCCATGCCCGGACCGCAGTGCCTGCCACCCCCGACAACATGATCGAGAACTGACGTGAATACCGCCCTGACTGCCTCCTACGTCCTTACCGTCCTGCTGCTGATCGCCACTCCAGGTCCGGTCGTGGCATTGATCGTCAATACCGCAGCCGCTTCTGGCTCACGCAAGGCCATTTTCACGGCCTTGGGCACCAACTGGGCCTCGCTGGTACTGATCGGCGCAGCGGCGTGGATCATCCTCACCAGCGCGGCCATCGACAGGGCGTGGCTTAGTGCCATGAGCCTGTTGGGTTGCCTGTTCATCGGCTATATCGCCGTCGGCACGCTCAGGGAGGCGCTCGCAAGCCCGCAGCCAGACCAACGGCCCGAAAGCGCCAAACCCGTGAGCCGCGGGGGGCTGTGGCAAGGCTTCATGGTGGGGATCTCCAACCCCAAGGACATCATTTTCTTCATCGCCTTCTTCCCGCAGTTCATCCAGATCACCGAGTCGTTCGGCAAAAGTATGGTCGTGCTTTCACTACTCTGGATCGTGATCGACTTCGCCGTGCTGAGTCTTTACATCTTTGCCATCGGCAAGATCGCGTCAGCGCGCAGCCAACGATTCATCAGCATCGCGTCCGGCGTGGCATTGCTGTTGATCGCCATCGGCGGGCTTTTGTACAACCTCAAGGAGCTTACCGCCTAGCCCCTTGCCTGAGGCGCTGTCTTGCCAGGAGACCCGATGTCCACTCCCAGTCGCCAAGGACTTGCGCCTTTGCAGCTTGAGTACCAACAGCTGCTTGCCCAGGCCACCCAGTGCGCCACCCAACGCGTTCGGGTGCACGAAACCGGGTTCAGCTCGGCCGTCGTCAACACCGACGCCTTGGGCCTTCGCTACAGCCATTTCAACGGCCGGCGGTTTTCGGTGGCTGAACGCGACAACACCGCGCGGATCAATCTGCTGGTCGGAGGCTCGGTGGCGATGGGCATCGGCGCCAGTTCCGATGAATACACCGTGGCCTCGCAGCTGTCGGCGCTGACCGGAGAACTCTGGCTGAGCCTGGCCGGCTGCGGGCTGGATGCGAGCCAGGAACTTTTGATGTTCCTCACTCATGAGCACCGCCTGGCACCGCTGGGACATGTGGTCATACTCAGCGGACTCAACAGCCTGGCACACGAAGCGCTTTGGGACATCAGCGCCTGCTCACATGAGCCTCGGCAGATCAATGACTGGCAAACGTCGCTGGCCGGTTCAGAGCAAGCCCAGGCAGCATCAGAGCCTAGCCTGAGCCTCTGGCAGCGGCTGAGCCAGATGCTGGCGCCTCCGGCCGCCGCGCCTCGGCCTCGTCGGCCCTTCGAGGCACTTTCCCCAGCAGAAAAACGCACCGCCCAGGCAGCCGACCATATTGCTCGCTCAGTGCAGCAATGGGATCGACTGCTAGGCAGCGCTCACACTACCCTCACCTTCATCCTTCAACCCCTGGTGCACTGGTGTCGCGAGACCCTGCCAGCGGGTGAGCAGTTCATGCTCAGCGCACTTCAGCAAACGCCAGGGAACATCGACCGCTTGCTCGAAGGCGTTTTTGACCGCAAGGTGCATGCGGCATTCTTTCGCCGCATTCGCGAACAAGCCGCACCGGTGCCCTGCTTCGACATGAACTGCATGCTCGACAGCTCGCCAGCCTTCGGTTCGGACCTGTTCATCGATCGCTTGCACCTCAACGACATGGGGCAGACCGCGCTGGCCAACGTGATCACGGCCAAGCTCGGCCTTGCCCGGGAAAAACCACTGTCCGCGAGCACTCTACAGTGCTCTACTGATTGACAATCGTCGGGTGGTCTTTCGGACGGCCCTGTTGCATGGATAGAATAGTCCGTCGTTCCGATTGCCTGAGGCGTACGCTTGACTGTCATGAATAGAGAAGCCGTCCATCCTTGCCTGGCAACTGGCGAGGCGAGCCTGTGAGTCGCTTGCCGCAGATGGCGCTGATGCTGGCCGCGCTGCTGCCTACGGCGGGGCACGCACTGGAAGTGTCCATCGACCCCCATGCCGATCTGCTCTACCGCCAGGCACTGCCTCTTCTGGAACAGGCAGATACTCAAGAGGACGAAAGCGTCTTGCGCACAGCCCTGGATAGCGACCCAGAGCTGCGGCGCCAGGGGCAGGCCATGGCCCACACGTTGCCGACTGCGGTGGCACTGCTCAAGAAATCGGTCGCACTCGGCCACCCAGTGGCGCAGTACCGTCTGGCGCTTTACTACATGACTTACTTGCCTGCCGCGCAGATACCCGACGCCGCCTGCCCTCTGCTCCAGGCAAGCCTCGACCAAGGGTTTGCGCCGTCGGCACCAGCCATTGCCACCTGGTGCCCACCTTACAACGCCAGCGCCCAGTACCGCGCCGCACTGGAGGCCGTACCGAGCATGGCAACCCTCTATGCGCCCTACTATCCCCAGCCTGCCACCCGCATGGCCTGCAGCCGCAGCCAGCCCCAGGGCCTTGAGATGCTATGGGGGCGACAGCGCGATTATCAGGCCGAGGTCTACCGCCTGCTGGGTGATCTGGATCCGCAACATCGCCACTCATTGCTGCAAAAAGCGGTAGAGACCAATGGCTGTGTAACGGCGCAGCAGCATTTGACCAGCCGGCCTTGACCCCAGGCCGCCGGGGGCCTCAGCGCGGCGCACCAAATGGGTGACAACAGAGCAAGAACGTTCAAGCCATCACCTGTGGTGGCTTGGCATGCTGGCCTGCCTTGTCCACATGCCCGCTTCCTATGCCGTCCATCGCACGTCACGCCTTTTTGCAGGGCGCCATCGCCATCATGCCGCTGTCGCTTGCCGTCGCGCCCTGGGGCCTGCTGGCCGGCTCCATGGCCATCGAAGCCAACCTCAGCGCCTGGGAAAGCCAGGGGCTCTCGGCGATCGTCTTTGCCGGCGCTGCGCAGCTGGTGGCCATCGGCATGCTCAAAAGCGGTGCCAGCCTGGCCTCCATACTGCTGACAACCTTGTTACTCACCTCACAGCACCTGCTTTACGGGCTGTCGATGCGCCCAGCGCTCTCCCCCTTGCCACTGCACTGGCGCCTGGGGCTTGGATTTCTGCTGACCGATGAGTTCTTTGCCCTGACCAGTCGGCACGACCACCAGCATTTCAATCGCTGGTATGCCTTAGGTCTGGGCTTCACATTCTACGTTGCATGGAATCTGTTCACGTGGGTCGGAATCGTGCTGGGGCAAAGCATTCCACACCTTGATCAGCTAGGCCTGGACTTCTCCATCGTCGCCACTTTCGTCGCCTTGATCACGCCCATGGTACGTAATCTGCCTACGCTCGCGTGCGTCGCCGTTTCACTGGCCGCTTCAGTACTGCTCAGCCATTGGCACTGGGAAACGGCCTTGGTCAGCGCCGGCCTGCTTGGGATGAGCACCGGCTTCGCATGCCAGAAACTTCGGAGGACCGTTTGATGACCTGGCTGCTCATCATCGGCATGGGCATAGTGGTGTTCCTCAATCGCTATGCTTTTCTCGAACCGCGCCTACCGTTGCGCCTGAGCGCCCATGCGCGTCAATTCCTGGACTTTGCGGTGCCAGGTATGCTCACGGCCATCTGCGGCCCTATCATCTTCTTGCCAGGGCATACGCTTAACCTGCAACCGCTCAACCCGTACCTGCTGGGGGCGGTGGTGGCTGCCGCACTGGTGTGGTTGACCCGTAGCGTGATGCTGAGCATGCTGTTGAGCATGTTGATTTTCTTCGTCCTGCGAAGCGTGCTTTCATGAACACCACTACCCGTGAGCAAACGCATCTATGGCAGGCACCGGCGCTGGGCGATGTGGAAATGCTGCACGCCCGGTATGTGCAGCAACGGTTTGCACCACACGTGCATGAAGGCGATGTGTTCACCGTGATCGAATCCGGTGCCCAGCGTTTCTGGCACCGGGGCAGCGAGCATCTTGCACCGGTTGGCAGCATGGTCCTGATCAATCCGGACGAACTGCATACCGGTGCCAAGGCCCACGAGGCCGGGTGGCGTTATCGCGGGTTCTACCCTGAACATGAGCGCGTTACCGGTGTGCTGGATGAATTGGAACTGGGCCATGGGGGGATGCCGCGCTTTCGCGATAGCGTGATCCATGATGCTGGCCTTGCCAGCGCCTTCAGCCAACTGCATCAGCTGTCCGAAAGCAGCGCCAGCGCACTGCAACAGCAAACCGTATGGCGCCAGGCGGTGTTGGCGCTGGTTCAACGCCACGGACGCCTGGCCGATCTGTCTGCCCCTGGTCGCGAGCCTCGCGCTGTTGCACGCGCAAGAGAGTTGCTGGAAACCCACTTGGCTGACCCGCCGTCGCTGGAGTTACTGGCGGCTGCCGTCAACCTGTCGCCGTTTCACTTCGCACGAGTGTTTCGCCAGGCAACGGGCATGCCCCCTCACGCCTGGCTCAAGCAGCGACGCCTTGTAAGGGCCAGGGAGCTGCTCAAGGAGGGGCAGCCGCCTGCGACAGTGGCGTTCAGCCTGGGCTTTGCCGACCAGAGCCATCTGAACAGACAGTTCAAGCAAGCCTATGGCATCACCCCGGGGGCCTACCGGCTTGCCTGCTTCGCCGCGTGAGCGCGTCAATGCGGCGCAGGCGTTTGGCCATGGCGCTGCTACACTCAAAAGGCTGAAAGGAGGAGCCGTCATGTCCGAACGAGAGATCACCACCCTTCTGTCACTGATGAACCAGCGGCAAGCGTGCCTTAGCACTGCTTGCAAGGCGATTGCCGACTGGATCGATCGCCAGGGCGACCTGCCGGCGGCCGGTAAGATACGGGCAAGCCTGAAGGCCTTGGAAGCTGACGAAGCACGTGTGCGGCGTGCGCTGACGTCATTGACGCTGGACAGGCCACTGCCGAAGTTTCGCAGTTGAACCAGCTGGGGCCACAAGGCAGCCCCGCCAGGTGTTACGGGTGGCTCATGTGCATATGTTCATGCTCACCTTGCGCCTGCGCAGTGAGCGCGCGTACCTGAGCTTGCACGGCCACAGTCTCGGCGGTGCCATCGGCGGTTTCTACCGTCAGCGTCAGCGGAACCTGCTGGCCTTCCTTCACCTGATCGTTCAAGCCCATCAGCATCACGTGCAGGCCATTGGGGTCCAGGGTGACAGGCTTACCGGCCGGCAGCGCGACAGCCTTGACCTCACGCATGCCCATGACGTCCCCGTTCATGGTCATTTCATGCACTTGTACAGTCTTGGCCACAGGCGAGGCGACACTGACCAGCTTGCTGTCGCTACTGGCGGTAATGGTCATGAAGGCACCGGTCGACTGCTGGTGAGGCACGCTGGCGCGCACCCACGCCTCGCTGACTGTGGTCTGGGCCATTACCGGCCCAGTGAGGCCCAGCAGGACCAACGCAGCCAGGCCGCGCTTAACGGATTGCAATGACATTCAGCAGATCTCCATCAGGGTAACCAGGTCTTCGGCACATTCCTTGGCTGTGAGGGAATGCCCGAGGCTCAGCCGCAGGGTGCCACGGGTGTCGTAAACGTAGCTGGTGGACGAATGTGAAATGGTATAGGTGTCACCGGCCGGGACTTTTTCATAGAACACCTTGAACTCCCTGGCCACGGCGTCGATTTCTTCAGGCGTACCGGTGAGCGCGACGAAGGTCGGGTCGAACGCCTTGACGTAGGCATCGAGCACTTGCGGCGTATCGCGTTCTGGATCGAGGGTAATGAATACCACCTGGAACAGATCACGGTCTCGGCCGCGCAGCAGTTTGCGGATCTGGGCGGCTCGTGCCAGGGTGGTCGGGCAGATGGCCGGGCACTGGGTGAAGCCGAAGAAGACCATCGGCATGCTGCCGTAGAAGCTTGACAGGGTACGGACGTTGCCTTGGGGATCGCGCAGCGAGAACTTGCGCCCAAGGATTTCGTTGCTCATGTTCTTGCCATACTTGAACTCGAGCCCACGCGCCGGACTGCAACCTGCCAGCAGGCCAAGCCCAAGAACGCCCATGCCGGCGACGACTGCACGCCGACTCAGAAGATCATTCATGAAACCATCCTTTACAGGGAAGGTGCCGACCCTCGGGGCGGGCCGGGCAGAAAACCGGCGCATTCTGGCATGCCCCCCAAGTACCTTCTACCCACTGGCGGCGATTAACCCCTGCAGGCCGCTGATTACGGGCAGCGGCCGATTGTCGCAGGGCTTGCAAACGTAACAGTTTGTTGCTAGTGCAGTGCGGCACGTCGCCTTCCAGGGCCAGCGCCAAGCCAGATTCCAGCTCGGTGCAACCCCTGATGCCTTAGTAGTAGGCGTTTTCTTTCTGGCTATGGTCCGTCACATCACGCACACCCTTGAGCTCAGGAATGCGCTCGAGGAGTGTCCGCTCGATGCCTTCCTTGAGGGTGACGTCCGCCTGACCGCAACCTTGGCAGCCGCCGCCAAATTGCAGGACAGCGATGCCCTCGTCGACGACATCCACCAGGCTCACCTGACCGCCATGACTGGCCAGGCCAGGGTTGATTTCGGTCTGCAGATAGTAGTTGATGCGTTCGTTGATCGGGCTGTCTTCATTGACCATCGGCACCTTGGCGTTAGGCGCCTTGATGGTCAACTGGCCACCCATGCGGTCGGTGGCATAGTCCACCAGCGCATCTTCCAGGAACGGCACGCTGACAGCGTCGAGGTAGGCAGTGAAGCTTTTGAGGCCCACAGCAGTGTCATCAGGCTTCTCTTCACCCGGCTTGCAATAGGCGATGCACGTCTCGGCGTACTGGGTACCCGGCTGGGTGATGAAGATACGAATGCCGATACCCGGCGTGTTCTGCTTGGACAGCAGATCAGCCAGGTAGTCATGGGCGGCGTCGGTAATGGTTATAGCGCTCATGTAGGTTCCTCACAGACTTGTGCGCCAGTGTACGCCAACGCAGCCCTCTAACAAAGTCCTAGTATTTGACTCGGGAAAGCACATACGGCTGCACCTGTACGCTCGGTGCTTTCCAGGCCTGCATGTGACGGTACAGGCCGCGCTCGATCCACTGGTAACTGAGCCACGACAGCAGTGCGATGCAAGGCACGCAGACGGCGAATGTCAGGTACGGGTCCAGCCCCAGTTGCTGGCTGGCAAACCAGCCCAGGTGCAGGACCAGTACATGGATCAGGTACACCGAATACGAGCAGTCGCCCAGCGCCTTGAGTACGCGATTGCCAGTGAACAGCGGCTCCATGGCGATGAAGGCCAGGACGACCATTGCGCTGGGCAGGCCCCAATGCAGCAGCCGTTGAGAGGCGTCTAGCTGATAAATGGCCAGCGCGGCCACTGCCAGAAGCCCCAGCGGGACCCAGACACCCTGACGGATCAGACCACGGCGATGCAGCACCCCGATACCGATGCCGAGCAGGAATTCATAGACGATGTCATTGTTGTAGAAATGACTGACCACGCCCAGGCGCCCCAGGACCTCGCTCACCACTACCAACAGCCCGGCCACCACCAGCAAGTGCAGGCGCCGGCCAACGAGAAACGCCATCCCGAACAGCAGGTAGAACATCATCTCGAAGTTCAAGGTCCAGCCGACGTTCAGGGTGGGGTACATACCGTAGCCACCTGGGTTCTCTGCCGGTATGAAAAAGAGTGAACGCAATAGGTGCTGCCAGGTGAACACCTGATGCGGCATCCATTGACTGAAGGCCAGCAGCATCAAGGCCATCAAGGCCGAGTAGAACCAGTAGGCCGGCACGATACGCAGCACTCGGTTTAGCAGAAACTGATGCGGGACAACCTGCTTGTCGCAGGTCGAAAGGTAGATGACCAACCCGCTGATGACGAAGAAGATATCCACGCCGACCGCACCCCGATCAGTGAACAATTGGCCGACGGGCCCGGACGCATGAAAGTCGAAAAAAACCTGCATGAAGTGGTGGCAGACGACCACCCAGGCGGCGAAAGCACGAAGTGCCTGAAGCGAATACAGCATGAAGTACCCTGCGTTTGCCGGTGCATTCAGGCACCGGCTGCAGCGCAGCTGCCGGTGCCACTCATGGTTTGGGACCGCAGGAGGGCGCGAAAGGTCAGCGCGCCCCGATCAGAGGTTTTCGTAGCGGTTCATGTCCAGCACGCCGGCCTCCACCGGGTCGGTTTCCAGAATGAACGCGCTCAGGTCATGGAAATAACGCCAGAATTGCGGGTGAGTTCGGCGTATACCCCATCGCTCGACGATGCGCTCGAAGCGAGCGGCATCATCCTTGGCCTGACTCATCAGGTCGACGAAAACCGGTACTTCGGCGGCTGGCACGTTGAACATGAAGTTGGGGTAGCTGGTCATGACCCCGGGCTGCAAGGTCAGGGTATCGAGGCCCGGCTGGTAACGATAAGCCTCGCCCAACAGGAATGCCACGTTGCTGTGCGCCCGGTTGCGCATCAAGGTATAGACCTGCCGCTGCCCACCCTGCCCTTCAATGCGCAGCAGCGTCGCCTCGGGCAATTGATTGATCACTTTCAACCCTGCGGCGGGACGCGAGACCAGCCGGCTGAGGGACTGCTCTGCATTGCGGAACTCTTCAGTCATCTGCGACCGCGAACAGTACGCCCCCTGGCAGCGGTTGATCGGGTCGGGTGAAGCATTGATGCTGGCGGTCCGCGCGATCAGCTGCAACCCGAAGTCGCGTTTGGGATCGTGTGGACTCAGGGCAAGGCCGCTCGGGGTATCGGCGTCGATGTTTTCGTAGTCGAGCCACATCTTTATCTTGCCGCTGTCCTGATACCAGTCGCTCAGGATGCTTTGGCGCGCCTCGGCCGGCATCAGGCGCAGGAAGTTGACCTCGGCGCCGTTGCGGATCAGGTCGAAGTACAGGCGCGTCTGCAACTGGTGCGACAGGTTGCCGAAGACGTCGAAGTTGACCGCCAGCTGGTAGTAGGTGCGCTCGAGCAAGGGGTAGTCGAACAACCACATCGTCAGGGGCACATCCCCCACCAGGCCCTTGGTCACTGTAGCGCTGTCGAAGTGACGGAAGATGCTCAGCAACGCGTTGTCGTTGCCTGTCCACAAGGTCGACCAGCCCGGGGCCGGCATGTCGGCATAGGCCTCACGGCGCAGTTTCTCGTACTCGTTGCGCTTGTCGCGATAGGCACGCCACAGTGCGAGCACACTGCCCACATCGTCGTTCTGACCCGGCATGGCGAGCAAGGGCGTGGCCTTGCCACGGTAACGGGCATCGGTGACGTAGCGGTCGAAGGCAGGCTCCTGGAACAGCGCCCAGAAGTTGTCGCGGATCACGTCCGTGGCAATCTGCCCACGGCACACCGGCCCGCGTATGAATGTGCGTACGAAGTACTCGGCGTTGTCGAGCATGAACTGGTAGCGAGCCACCGCCGGGATCGCCTCGAAGGTTTCGAAAGGGTTGGCGCGGTGACGAGGGCCGTAGCCTGGCAGCGTGGTCACCTGCCAATCGCCGGCGTAGAAGAGCTGCTTGACCCGCTTGAGTTTTTGCGGACCCAGGGGGTAGGTGATGTGTGTCTTGTGCACGATCACGCCCTGGATGGGAATCAGGCGATAGAAGAACTCTGTTCCGGGCGGATCATTGGGCCTGCGCGTGGCGATGATATCGGCAGGCTGCCCGCTGGGCGTGCGCGAGCGCACCCATTGGAAAAAGTGCCCCTGCTCACCCCCGGTAAAGTGGATGTGGGCGAGGAACAGATGCTCGTACAACCAACGCCCCACCAAGGCTTCTGAAGCTCCTGGACGATTGAGCAGCGCTTCCCATTCGGCGATCTGACGGGCTTCGCTGGCACTGGGCTTGATCGCCTGGTACTCGACTGGCGCACCCGCCGCCAGCCAGCCACGCAGTGTCGCGTATTCCTGGTCCGTCAGGCCGGTGACGGCCAGCGGCATGCCTTCTTTGGGATGCGCACCGGCGTAGGCGTCGAACTCGTGGGGCAACGGGCACATATTGTTGCGGTTCAGGCCTAGTGCAATCTCATCCGGTACCTTGGCATTCGGGGTGAGCGGCGTCTTGTGCCCCAGTTCGAGCATGCGCGCCATCAAAGCGGCTTGGCTGCCCTGGTTGTCGAGCACCGAATAGAAGCCCTTCTTGCGCCACTCGGCCTCGCCATGAGCGTCATAGAACAACCGGGTGGGCGCCACGGCCTTGCTGCGCTCGCCCTGGTAAACGGGCACCTTGCTGGCGCCGCGCACGGCGCCTTCGGCTGCCTCCAGCTTCAGCTGGCAGGCAGCGTCGTTGCAGGCGTGGCAGGCGACGCATTTTTCGGTGAAGATCGGCTGGACATCACGGGTGTAGGAGATGGCTGGACTTGCTTGAAGACCTTGCCCGAACGCCGCGCTACTGAGTAAGAGAGCGACAAAGCCGGCAAGCATACGATGCACCATGTGCGAGATGTCCTGATTATGTGCAGCCAACGCAATAAGCATGGGCAGTGTTTGTATTAATAGCTGAGTAAGACCCAGGCAACATGAACATATTTCATGGAAACCGAGCGCACCCCTAAAAACCGTGCAGCTTTGTTATGATTCAGCACTTTCTGATTTCCGCCCGTCCAGGTAGTTCATATGTCCGACCGCAGCGCTCGTCTTCACGCCCTTCAACAAGCACTTAAAGAGCGCATCCTGATTCTCGATGGCGGCATGGGCACCATGATTCAAAGCTACCGGTTGGAGGAAGCCGACTATCGTGGCACGCGCTTTGCCGATTGGCCAAGCGACGTCAAAGGTAACAATGACCTGCTGCTGCTGAGTCGTCCAGATATCATCGCGGCCATCGAGAAGGCTTACCTGGACGCGGGCGCCGATATCCTCGAGACCAACACCTTCAACGCCACCCAGATCTCCCAGGCCGACTATGGCATGGAATCGCTGGTGTATGAATTGAACGTGCAAGGGGCGCGCATCGCCCGCCAAGTGGCCGATGCCAAGACGCTGGAAACACCCGACAAGCCGCGCTTCGTGGCGGGCGTGCTCGGCCCGACCAGCCGCACCTGCTCGATATCTCCCGATGTGAACGACCCGGGCTACCGCAACGTCACGTTCGACGCGCTGGTGGAAAACTACATCGAGGCCACCCGCGGGCTGATCGAGGGCGGTGCCGACCTGATCCTGATCGAAACCATTTTCGACACCCTCAATGCCAAGGCGGCGATCTTCGCCGTGCAGCAGGTGTTCGAGGACGACGGCATCGAGCTGCCGATCATGATTTCCGGCACCATCACCGATGCCTCCGGCCGCACATTGTCCGGGCAGACCACCGAAGCCTTCTGGAACTCGGTCCGGCACGCCAAGCCTATATCCGTCGGCCTGAACTGCGCATTAGGCGCCAAGGACTTGCGCCCTTACCTGGAAGAGTTGTCGAGCAAGGCCGATACTCACGTTTCGGCCCACCCCAATGCGGGCTTGCCCAATGCCTTCGGTGAGTACGACGAAACCCCGGCGGAAATGGCGGCCGTGGTCGAGGAGTTCGCCGCCAGTGGCTTCTTGAACATCATTGGCGGTTGCTGTGGCACCACCCCTGGGCATATTCAGGCAATCGCCGAGGCCGTGGCCAAGTACCCGCCACGGCCAATCCCGGAGATCGCCAAGGCGTGCCGCCTCTCGGGCCTGGAGCCCTTCACCATCGATCGCCAGTCGTTGTTCGTCAACGTCGGTGAGCGCACCAACATCACCGGCTCGGCCAGGTTCGCGCGGCTGATTCGCGAGGAAAACTACACCGAGGCCCTGGAAGTGGCGCTGCAGCAGGTAGAGGCCGGCGCCCAGGTCATCGACATCAACATGGACGAAGGGATGCTCGACTCCCAGGCGGCCATGGTCCGTTTCCTCAACCTGATCGCCGGCGAGCCGGACATCTCGCGCGTGCCGATCATGATCGACTCTTCGAAGTGGGAGGTGATCGAGGCTGGCCTCAAGTGCATCCAGGGCAAAGGCATCGTCAACTCCATTTCCATGAAAGAAGGCGTTGAGCAGTTCAAGCACCATGCCCGCTTGTGCAAGCGCTATGGCGCAGCCGTGGTGGTCATGGCCTTCGACGAGGTTGGCCAGGCCGACACTGCCGCGCGCAAGCAGGAAATCTGCAAGCGCAGCTACGACATTCTGGTCAACGAGGTGGGCTTCCCCGCAGAAGACATCATCTTCGACCCGAATATCTTCGCTGTCGCCACCGGCATCGAGGAACACAACAACTATGCCGTGGATTTCATCGAGGCCTGCGCCTATATCCGCGACCACCTGCCGCACGCCTTGACCTCGGGTGGGGTGTCCAACGTGTCGTTCTCGTTCCGGGGCAATAACCCGGTACGCGAGGCGATTCACTCGGTGTTCCTCTACCACGCCATCGCCAACGGCCTGACCATGGGCATCGTCAATGCCGGGCAGTTGGAAATCTACGACCAGATCCCAGCGCCGTTGCGGGAAAAGGTCGAGGATGTGGTGCTCAACCGCACGCCCCAGGGCACCGATGCGCTGCTGGCCATTGCCGACGACTACAAAGGCGGCGGTGCCACGCGGGAAGTCGAGAACGAGCAGTGGCGCTCGCTGCCGGTGGAAAAGCGCCTGGAGCATGCGCTGGTCAAGGGCATCACGGCGTTCATCGTCGAGGACACCGAGGCGTGCCGCCAGCAATGTGCGCGGCCGATCGAGGTCATCGAAGGCCCCTTGATGAGCGGCATGAACGTGGTCGGCGACCTGTTCGGCGCCGGCAAGATGTTCCTGCCCCAAGTGGTCAAGTCGGCCCGGGTGATGAAGCAAGCCGTTGCGCACTTGATTCCGTTCATCGAAGCCGAAAAAGGCGACAAGCCCGAGGCCAAGGGCAAGATCCTGATGGCGACGGTCAAAGGCGATGTGCACGACATCGGCAAGAACATCGTCGGCGTGGTGCTCGGCTGCAACGGCTACGACATCGTCGACCTGGGGGTGATGGTGCCCGCCGAGAAGATCCTGCAGACGGCTCGGGACGAGAAATGCGACATCATTGGCCTGTCGGGCCTGATCACACCGTCGCTGGACGAGATGGTGCATGTGGCGCGCGAGATGCAGCGCCAGGGTTTCGAGCTGCCGTTGATGATTGGCGGTGCCACCACTTCCAAGGCCCATACGGCCGTGAAGATCGAGCCCAAGTACAGCAATGACGCCGTGATCTACGTCACCGATGCGTCTCGCGCCGTCGGCGTGGCGACGCAATTGCTGTCCAAGGAGCTCAAGGCGGGTTTCGTCGAAAGCACACGCCAGGACTACGAAGAGGTACGCGCGCGCACGGCCAACCGCAGCGCCCGGACCGAGCGCCTCACCTACGCCCAGGCAGTGGCGGCCAAACCCCAGTACGACTGGGCCGGTTACCAGCCAGCCGTACCCTCCTTCACTGGTACCAAGGTCCTGCATGACATCGACCTGCGCACCCTGGCCCAATACATCGACTGGACGCCGTTCTTCATTTCCTGGGATCTGGCGGGCAAGTTCCCGCGAATTCTCACGGACGAAGTCGTTGGCGAGGCGGCGACTGCCCTGTATGCGGACGCCCGCGAGATGCTCGACAAACTGATCGACGAAAAACTCATCAGTGCTCGCGCAGTGTTTGGCTTCTGGCCCGCCAACCAGGTGGCCGATGACGACATCGAGGTGTACGGCGAAGACGGCGCTGCGCTGGCGACCTTGCACCACCTGCGCCAGCAAACCATCAAGCCCGACGGCAAGCCCAACTGGTCGCTGGCCGACTTCGTGGCCCCCAAAGCCAGCGGTGTGACCGACTACGTGGGCGGGTTCATCACCACGGCCGGTATCGGGGCCGAAGAAGTCGCCAAGGCGTACCAGGACAAAGGCGACGACTACAGCTCGATCATGGTCAAGGCCCTGGCCGATCGCCTGGCCGAGGCCTGCGCCGAATGGTTGCATGAGCAGGTGCGCAAGGATTACTGGGGGTATGCCCGGGAGGAGCAGCTGGACAACGAAGCGCTGATCAAGGAGCAGTACCGTGGCATCCGTCCAGCGCCGGGCTACCCGGCATGCCCCGACCACACCGAGAAAGAAACCCTGTTCCGCCTGCTCGACGGCAGCGCCATCGGCGAAACCGGCCCAAGCGGCGTCTTCCTGACCGAGCATTACGCCATGTTCCCGGCCGCGGCTGTCAGCGGCTGGTATTTCGCCCACCCGCAGGCGCAGTACTTTGCAGTGGGCAAGGTGGACAAGGATCAGATCGAGTGCTACAGCACCCGCAAAGGTCAACCAATAAGTGTCAGCGAGCGCTGGCTGGCGCCAAACCTTGGGTATGACAGCTAAGGCACACCCGCATCCAGCGGTTCCCGTGGGGCGCAGCTGGAAACAAGGCGCGTCAGTGTTGATGCGCCATGTGATCGGTGAGCAGGATTAGGGGTGAGTGCCCCAATACACCGCCGTGATGACGACCAGCGCGACCAGGCACAGGATTGCCCAGGTATCGACGCCATGGCTGGGCTTGCGCAACTTCGTTGGATTGGTCATGGCATTGCCTCTTGTAGTGATTATGGGAATGCACCGCACAATCGGCAGTTAAGACCAGCAAAGACCTTTGCTCAAGCAGGGCTTTTCAGTATTCGACCGGTGACGTCAGGAACGGGTACTGATAGCCAGCCGTGCGCTCTATCGCGCTGTACGCCTTGAAGTCCACGCCGTGGTCGGCCAACTCCAGTCGTTTAAGCCATTGCCCGGCCTTGGCCTGGTCGATGCTCTGCAGCACAGGCAGGCTGTAATTGCGCAGGCCGTCGCGCCCGAACGGCAGGCCGTGGGCATCGTCATACAGCATGACCATGGCCCAGCCCCCAAGGCTGAAATGCCCGCCCATCAGTACACTCAAGCGCCCATCCAGACGCGCACGCAACGCCTCCCCCGAGCTGTTCACCGCACTGAACATGACATCCTTGCCTGGCTTGAGCCCCGCTTCCTCGAACGCCTGCATGGCCCCAAAGGCCATCTCGTCGTTGGCCGACCATACAAGCCGTGTCTGTGGGTAGCGTTCGAGCAGAAACCGCGCCTGCTCGTAGGCGCGCTGCCGGCTCCACCCGCCGTACACCACCTGCCGCAAGCGCACCTGGGGGAAGTCGGCCAAGGCGCGGCGCATGCCTTCTTCCCGGCGCTGCGAGGCAGGCGTAGTTTTCACGCCTGAGAACGCGACCAAATCCACTGGGCCACTGGTGGCAGGCAATTGCGCGATCATTTCACGCAACATCTGGAAACCGGCTTGTTCGTCATTGGTGGTCAAAGAACCCAACGGCTGCGCGAATTTGTCAGGCCGAGCGCTGACAGCCCGCGCCTGGCTAGGCGTCAAGCCGTTGTTGACCAGCAACAGCTTGACCCCCGTCCCTTGCGACAGGCGCATGATCTCAGGGGCGATGTACTGCTCGTTTACCAGTACCAGGTAATCAGGTCGCCTGGGCCCATCGAGGGCCGCCCGGGCCTGGCTCAGGGCAAGATCGGTCCGGCGCTCGCCATACTCCACACGCAAGTCCATGCCCAGTTCGTCAGCGGCGGACTGCATGAACCGGCTGTAGCTGGTCCAGAATGTCTCGTCTGGCGAGCCCGGGTTGAGGAAAACCACTGACACCGGCTGCGCACTTGCGCTCAATGGCAGGGCGAAGCACAGGCAAAGGCAGCGGTACAGGGCCTTGAGCATAGGCTGACGTCTCTGAAGCAAACCCAGGATTATACCCCTCGGGTCAGAACTGGCGCATAAATGGCAGTCAGTCTCACATAGTCCGTTTGGTTCTTTTCATATGCAAAAACATCACTTTTGCGCATAAATACAACCTGCTATGGTGCCCCGGCTCCGAACCGGAGTGCGCGGCCGTGCGCGCGAATAGCTGCATGCCTGAGACAGGACTTTTATGTACGTATATGACGAATACGATCAGCGGATCATCGAGGACCGCGTCAAGCAGTTCCGTGATCAGACCCGCCGCTACCTGGCCGGTGAGCTGAGCGAGGAAGAATTCCGCCCGCTGCGCCTGCAGAACGGCCTATACATTCAACGATTCGCGCCGATGCTGCGTGTCGCCGTTCCTTATGGCCAACTCAATGCCCGGCAGGTGCGTACCCTGGCCAAGATCGCCCGCGATTACGACAAGGGCTACGCGCACATTTCCACCCGCCAGAACGTGCAGTTCAACTGGCCGTCCCTGGAAGATATCCCCGACATCCTGGCCGAATTGGCGACCGTGCAGATGCACGCCATCCAGACCAGCGGCAACTGCCTGCGCAACACCACCACCGATCAGTTCGCTGGCGTTGCCGCCGATGAAGTCATCGACCCGCGCCCCTGGTGCGAGATCGTCCGTCAGTGGACCACGTTCCACCCGGAATTCGCCTTCCTGCCGCGCAAGTTCAAGATCGCCATCAACGGTTCGAAACAGGACCGCGCGGCCATCGAAGTGCACGACATCGGCCTTGAGCCGGTGCGCAACGACGCTGGCGAGCTGGGTTTCCGCGTCCTGGTCGGGGGCGGATTGGGCCGCACGCCGGTGGTCGGTTCGTTCATCAATGAGTTCCTGCCCTGGCAGGACCTGATCAGCTACCTGGACGCTATCCTGCGCGTCTACAACCGCTACGGCCGCCGGGACAACAAGTACAAGGCGCGGATCAAGATTCTGGTCAAGGCCCTGACACCTGAAGTCTTCGCCGAAAAGGTCGAGGCCGAAATGGTCCACCTGCGTGGCGGCAGCAGCACGCTGACCGAGGCGGAAGTGCAGCGCGTGTCGCGTCACTTCGTCGACCCGCAGTACCTGGCGCTGGACGATGTCGACTACAGCGCCCTGGACAGCGAACAGCCAGGGTTCGCGCGCTGGCGCTCACGCAACACCCGCGCCCATAAACGCCCTGGTTACGTGGCCGTGACCCTGTCGCTCAAACCCACCGGCGTTGCTCCAGGTGACCTCACCGACAAGCAGCTCGACGCCGTAGCCGACTTGGCAGAACGTTACAGCTTCGGCTTCCTGCGCACCTCGCACGAGCAGAACATCATCCTGGCCGACGTCGAGCAACGCCAGCTGCATGCCCTGTGGCTGGAGCTGCGCGAGAGCGGATTCGCCACCCCGAACATTGGCCTGCTGACCGATATCATCTGCTGCCCAGGCGGTGACTACTGCTCATTGGCCAACGCCAAGTCTATCCCCATCGCCGAATCCATCCAGCGTCGTTTCGACGACCTGGACTACCTGTTCGACATTGGCGAGATCGACCTGAACATTTCCGGTTGCATGAATGCGTGCGGTCACCACCACGTCGGTCATATCGGCATCCTGGGCGTGGACAAGAAGGGCGAAGAGTTCTACCAGGTATCGCTGGGCGGCAACGCCGCGCGCGACGCCAGCCTTGGCAAGATCCTGGGCCCCTCGTTCGCCCAGGACGACATGGCCGATGTGATCGAGAAGCTGATCGCCGTCTACGTCGAACAACGCACTGAAGAAGAGCGTTTCATCGACACGTACCAACGCATCGGCATCGACCCCTTCAAGGAACGCGTGTATGCAGCGAATCATTAAGCACAACCAGATCGTCGACGAAACCTGGCACCTGCTGCCTAAGGAAACTTCGTTCGACGAACTGACCAACTGCGACGACTACATCGTGCCCCTGCAGATGTGGCGCGACCATGCCCATGCCCTGAAAGCCCGCGACGGTGGCCTGGGCATCTGGCTGGACAGCGACCAGGAGGCTGAGGAGATTGGCGAGGACGTCCAACACTTCCAGGTCATCGCCCTGAATTTCCCTGCCTTCACCGACGGGCGCAGCTATTCCAATGCGCGCCTGCTGCGCGACCGCTACGGCTACAAGGGTGAGTTGCGCGCCATCGGCGATGTGCTGCGCGACCAGCTGTTCTTCATGGCCCGTTGCGGTTTCGATGCATTCGCCATCCGCGCCGACAAGGACCCCGAAGACGCCCTGCAGGGCCTGAAGGACTTCTCGGTCACCTACCAGGGTGCCACGGACCAGCCGCTGCCTTTGTTCCGCCGGCGCTGAGCCCGTTGTTCGTCACGGCCGTGCACCTGCCACGGTCGTGACGGGCAGCCCCCACACTCGACCACACCGGTACTCCGCACACATCAGCATTGTTGTCGCCGACGCAATTATGAAGTCTGCCTGGTGATGATTCTCGCTTTGTCCCAGGCACGCTACGCTTTTCGGACACATTCATGCCGAGGAGTCGAGCAATGTCCCGTCCACCGCTGCCACCTTTCACCCGCGACAGCGCCATTGAGAAAGTCCGTCTGGCCGAAGACGGCTGGAACAGTCGCGATGCTGCCAAGGTGTCGCTGGCCTATACCCCCGATACCGTATGGCGCAATCGCGCCGAGTTTCCCCGTGGGCGAGCCGAGGTTGAGGCTTTTCTGACCCGCAAATGGAACCGCGAGCTTGATTATCGGCTGATCAAGGAGCTTTGGGCCTTCACCGAAAACCGTATTGCCGTGCGCTATGCCTATGAGTACCGCGACGACAGCGGCCAATGGCACCGGGCATATGGCAACGAGAACTGGGAGTTCGCCCCGGACGGGCTGATGCACTATCGGCACGCGAGCATCAACGAGCACCCAATCGCAGAAAGCGAGCGCAAGTTCCATTGGCCGCTCGGCCGACGCCCTGATGATCATCCGGGCCTCAGCCAGTTGGGGCTCTGAACCACGGCTAAGCGCACAGGGGCGCTTTGAGGCCTGCAAGCGGTGTACAGTAGCTGCACAACAACATCGCCAAGGAGCCCGCCCATGACCGTGACGCTGTCACCGCTGCATATCGATTGCGACTTCGATTCTGGCAACATCGAAGTCATCGACGCCAGCAATCCTGCCCAGGTCCGCCTCGCCATCCGGCCGGACACCCACAGTGGCCACTACCAGTGGTTTCACTTTCGCGTCAGCGGCCTGACGCCTGGGCAGAAACACCGGTTCAGCCTCGACAACGCTGCTGGCTCGTCTTACAAGAATGCCTGGACTGGCTACAACGCCGTGGCCTCTTACGACCAGCAGGCCTGGTTTCGGGTGCCCAGCCAATTCGATGGTACCGCCCTGAGCTTCGAGATCACGGCGCAGCAACCGCAGATCTGGTTCGCCTACTTCGAGCCCTACCCCCGTGCACGCCACAATCAACTGATCGAACGTGCGCTCGCCCTCCCCGGCATCACATTGCTGGCCAGCGGCCGCAGCGTCCAGGGTCGCGACATACCGCTGCTGCGCGCAGGCGACGGTGCAGCGGGCAAGCGCAAGGTGTGGTTCATCGCCCAGCAACATCCCGGTGAGCACATGGCCGAGTGGTTCATGGAGGGGCTGATCGACCGTTTGCAGGCTGGCGACGCCACTGTCCAGCAACTGCTGAGCCGCGCTGATCTGTACCTGATTCCTAACATGAACCCTGATGGTGCCTTCCTGGGCCATCTACGCACCAATTACGCCGGCAAGGACCTTAACCGCGCCTGGCAGAACGCCAATGTCGAGCTCACTCCGGAAGTGTTCTTCGCCCAGGCGCAGATGAAACAATATGGTGTGGACGCCTTCATCGACGTGCACGGGGATGAAGAAATCCCCCATGTATTCACTGCCGCCTGCGAGGGCAACCCAGGTTACACAGCCCGCCTCGCCCACCTGGAAGAAACCTTCCGCAACACGCTGATGAGCCTGACGGCAGACTTCCAGACCACCCATGGGTACACCCGTGACGCGCCAGGCCAGGCCAACACGACGTTGGCCTGCAACGCCGTGGGGATGGCGCACGACTGCTTGTCACTGACCCTGGAGATGCCGTTCAAGGACCACGACGATGCCCCCGACCCGCGCACGGGCTGGTCAGGGCTGCGCTCCAAGGCATTGGCGAGCGCCGTATTGGATACGCTCGCCGCGATGGTAGACGACCTGCGCTGAGCCTTCTCTCAGAACTGGACGTCCAGTACCACGCTGTCCGAGTAGCTCGCCGCCGGCGGCGTAGCCTGGTCGGTATAGACGCGGGCGTTGTAGTTGAAAACCTGACTGCCAGTGCCAGTACCCATGCCCGGGTTGACGTCGGCATCGGCACTGGCCCGCCTGGCGCTACCGCTCGCGCCCCAGCGAACGGTGCCGGCGCCCTTGTAGATGTCGTATGCCAGGTAATTGTTGGCAGCCGACTTCATGCGCCGCCGCCCGCTCAGCACGTTCTGCCCATCGCTGAGCCCGACGCTGTAGGCACTGCCTTTGGTACAAGAAACGCTCAGGCTCTGGGTTACCGTTGCGAAGGCGCTGACCACAGGCGCAGAACCGAAGTTGATATTCGGCGTAACGATCTGACAATCATTGGTCACCGTCAGGCTGACGGTCAGGTACTGGGTGCCTGATCCGGTATCCCGCCCGATGCACAATCCGCCCATCGAAAGCCCTTCACAATAGTTCCAGGTCCAATCCAGCTTGAGGGTCTCCCGATAGAGACCTGCCGCCACGTTACTCCCGATCTGGGTGCGAAGGTACAACGGTACAGTCTTGGGCGTACCGTTGAGCAAGCCCAGCAGGTCGAGGATACCCGTGCGTCCGTACTCGAATGCAACACCGCGGCTGATGGGAAAGTTGGTGGTGGCATCGGCGTAGAGCGTATACGGGATGACATCCCCTGTAGGGCCAAGCAACACCCCCGTGGACGGCTGTACCGTCAGCTTGAACGAGTCGGTGTTGCTGAGCACGCTCAATACCGTGCCATTGCACTGTAAACCGGCGTTCGCCGTGGATGCTGTCTGCACGGCGGTGCGAACCTGGGTTGAATTGAGGGCGCCGAACAGAGCGGGCGCGGTGGCCACCGACGCGCACTTGGCCAGGGCAGGCTCTGCGCAGAGCGCTAGAAACCCTGCGCAGAGCCAGGCTTGATGGCGGCTCACTTGCACACCAACGGCCCAATCAAAGGGATCGAGCCGGTGCTTTCTGGCAGGGTGAAGTCGACCTCGCACTGCCCTCCCCCCGCCAGTTCGACCTGCAAGCGGTTAGTGGCCTGCAAATTTTCCAGGTAAACCAGCCCATCCCACCCCACCACGGCCTGGGCGCCGCTTTGCACGTGTCTGACGCGGCTCCCCAGGCTCAGCGGTCGCTGATTGCCATCCACCAGTTCCAGGCTAGCTGCCTGCACCTGCTTGAGTTCGAAGTCGAGCAGATAACCGCTGCCACGGCGTACGGCAACGCGTTGCTCGACGTGCGGTGCCAGAATGTCAGGCGGCAAATCCATCGGGTCTATTTCATATTTGCCTCGGTAGTAGGCACTGCTATAGGGCACAAGCAGGTGACCGCGTTTGTCGGTGCGGCCTACCGGCTGGTTTTCGTATCGCACGGGCACATCGGCGTAGCCAGAGGTGCTGACCACGACGAACGCATCATCGATGCGGTTGGCCGCGAACAGGCCGGCGTCCATCCACACGATCGAGCCGCTGGCATCGGCCCACCGGGTCATTTCTCCACTGCTGCCGTAGACACCCGCCTGCAGCTGGACCGACTGCAGGCGCCAGGTGGCGTCGGCCTGGCGGTAAGCCTGGCGATCGCTACCGGTGGCATACCCGAGGTTGTAGCCCACCCCGGTACCCACCGGAACCGCCCGGCTGTAGTTGACCCGCTGCTGGTGCTGGCCGTCTTTGTTGCGTTCGATGCCCAAGGCCAGGGTGCCGGTCATGTCGAACGGAATCACCAGTTGCGCCTGCGCCGCCCATTGGCGATCACCCACCTCTCGGTTAGCAGAGAAGTAAATACTGCTGTTGCCCCACAGGGGCCTGCTGTAACTGAGGTTGATCAAACGTGTGCGGGTGCCGTCCCCGGCGCGCACATCGAAATAACCCGCGCCCAGGTTCCCGTACTGGTTGAGGTTCAAACTCAGCGTCACCTGCTCGCTGCTCCTGCTCAGCTGCATGTCGCGCCGGTCGATGCGGGTTAGGTCGGCGTAATCGCCATGGCGTTGCAGGCGCTGGTAGCTGAAACCCAGGCGTTGACTGTTGTATTGATAACCCAGGGCGATTTGCTGACCTTGGTTGCCTTCCAAACGGCTTTGGGCAAGTGCAGCATTGAGCACCCCGAACTGCCCTAGGCGCATGTTCGTCCCCAGGCCCCCGAGCATCAGGGACTCGGCCGTTTGCGCATGGGCCTCCAGCGTGAAGGTATCGCTCAGGCCGTGGCGCAGGCTGGCCGAGGCCACGCCTGGGCCGTATCCGAAGTCGCGCACCCCATAGTCACGCCTGAGACTGCCGGCTGCCACCGCATAGTCGGTCAACCCTTTTTGCAACAGGCTGCTGGTCACATAGAACGGCAGGGTCGTGGACACTTGCCTGCCCAGGGTGTCAGTGGTCACCACCACTGCCTCGCCGGCACCGTTGATGAAAGGGACGTTGGTCAGGGTATAGGGGCCAGGCTGCAACTCGGTGGTGCTGGCCCGGTAACCATTGATGAAAAGCTCAAGGGACGTTGGCACGGCCGCTTCGCCTGCGAAGGCGGGCAACGGGTAGGTCACAAGGTCTGGCCGGGCAGCAAAATCCCTGGATAGCTGCAGCCCGCCCAGGCGCACTGAGCTACTCCAGGGCAAGGCGGCGGTGATCAGGTCACCGGCCTCGACGGTCAGCATCCGTTGCTCGTCGGTGAAGCGCCAGGTGGTGTCGTAACGCAGGAATCCATCACCCGTGCCACTGCGCGTCACGCCGTTGAACGAGCGCCGCCACTGGCCAGTGCTGGACACGGTCCCCCAGCTGTCGAACACGCGTAGTTCATTCCAGGCGGCGAGGTAGGTGCCGCTGTCATCGGTATCGTTCAGGTACAGGTCATAGTTGAACAAGGCACCGAAGCTGCTGCGCGCATCGGTAGGCGGGTAAAGCGTGCGCTCACCGACTTGCTGGTCCGGCAACCAGCCTGGGGGCACATCCAGCCGCAGTTGCTGGTTCTGGCTGTCATATTCGGCATGCATCCCAGCAACGGCGTCCAGGGCCACGTCGCCTGAGGGGTCGCCGGGCAACGCAAGGCCTGCTGCGCGCAGCACGTCACTGCCTATGTAAAGGCGCCCGGCCTTTTGCTGCACCGGCACCAATTCAGCCTTTGGCATCTGGTTCACCGTGAGGTCCAGGTACAAGGTGGCATCGGCAACCGCCGACAGCTCCGTTGGCGGCGGCGGCAGGTCGTCTGCCAGCACCAGGGTAGAACCGGCCAGTGCCAGCCCCAGATACCCCAGGCGCTTCGTCGCGAACCTCTTCACGCATCGGTCCTGACCATTGCCGGGCCCTCCCTGGCCCTGTGACTTGCCTGTAACTTATCGACCCTGGTTGATGACGGCCGCCTCGCCCTGGCCGTTGACCCGGCCCTTGAGTGTTCCATCGGCCCCCACGGCCAGCGGCGCTGGCCAGCGCATGCTGGCCCCGGGCAGTACATAGCCCAGCAGCCCTTCTGCAACTGGTTTGGCCTGGTTGCCTTGCTGCACCACCACATCGGTCAGGCGTGCATGCACCGGGCCGGTGTTTCGCAACTCGATGTACGGCTTGCCCTGTATCATCACCGGCTGCCAGGTCAGCTGGGGCTTGCCTACACCCTGCTCGTTGCGCTCGCCGTTCGGGTCCGGGCGGCCCCACAAGCCTTCCCCGTAGACGAACAGCGGCACCGAGTAGCGCATCTGCAGGCGAATTGCGGCCGTGGTCCCGGCCTCGGCTTTGTCCACGGGCACTGCGGGGGGAATTTCGTCGATGATGATGCGGTAGGCCTGTTCCTGACCGGCAGGTGCCGCACCTGTGCGCGTCAGGCGAATGAGCTGCTTCTGACCGGGTGCGATAGTGGCCACCGGCGGGCTGCCGATGATTTCACGTTGTGCGCTGAACTGCTCCTCGAAGCGCCCCTGACGCCAGGCAAATACACGCACTTGAAGGCTTGCCGCCGCGGTCCCGCGATTTTCCAGCCACAGCGCCCCTGCCTTCTGTCCCGCTTCCAGCACAGGGTCAATGGGCCAGATCAGTACCGACGTGGCGGCTAACACCGGCTGGCCAGCCACGCTGCACATCAGCAACAAGGCTCGGATCCATTTGCTGCGTTCTCTCATGAAGCCCTCCTTGGACGGTATGGTGGCGAATCGACCGGTCACCAGGTCAATGTCACCTGGACCACGTCGGTATAAGTACCGGCAGGCACCGTTCCGGGTAGTTGGAGCCTTCCGTAGACTGGCAGCCTTACCGCTGCAGGGTCGGCATAACTCACGTTCACGTTTTGCCCAATGCCGATGCCCTGCGCCAACGCAGCATCCTGGTACAACTGGTAGGGCACTACCTGCGTGCCTCCCGTACGCTTGAGGTTGCGCACGCCTGCGTTCGCGTTCTGGCCAGCATCCAGGCTCATGCTCAGCACTACCCCTGGCGTGCACTGCAGCGTCACGCTCGAACCGCCCAATGCCGTACTCAGCACGGCCGTGGACAAGGCTGACTGCGTACCGTAGTTCAGAGTGCCGTACTGCGTGGCGCCCCCTATGACCAGACAACCGGCGACAACTTGCGCATTTACCGCGAAGGTACTGGTGGTGGCCGCACCCAGGGGGCCAGCCAGCATCAGCATGCACCCGGCAACGGTCCCTGCACGCCAAACGCGCATGCCTCAGAACGACAGCTCGACGGCGACGGTGTCGGTATAGACCCCCGCGGGCAGACCTGCCTTGCCACGCGCCTGCCCATAGAGGTTGACGGTTTGCGCGACCCCGGTGCTGGTCGGCAACGTGATCGTGCCGTCGATGGCCAGCAACTGCGTGCGCCCCGCATCGGTATAGAAGTCATAGGGAACGAAATTGCCGGCGCCGTCTGCCAGAGCACGGGTGCCCCCGGTGGACTGACCATCGTGGGCGCCTGCGCGTACTCGAATGGCCGGCACCGTGCCCGCTGAACACAGCACACTCAGTGCCCCGCCGCTGCCGCCGAGCACCTGCGCGTTGGCCGTACCGAACAAGGCATCCTGAGTGCCGAAGTTCAGGCTGCCGAAATTCAGGCCCGAGGTGCCTGAGCTGCCGTTGACCTGGCAAGCCGCAATCAGGGTCAGTGTCGAGTTTATGGTACCGGTGACGGTGGCTGCCGGCGCCTGGGACGCCAGCGCCATGCCCAGCCCGGCGAGGATGCAGCGTGAGAGGTGGGTTCGCATCGATATCTCCTTGATGGGTTACCAGTCCAGGGTCACTCTGAGGGTGTCGCGATACAGGCCAGCGGGTAGCGCACGAGGCTGTGCGACCAGCACGCCATAGATGGGAATGGGCATCTGCCGGGTGCTGCTGATGACGAAGGGCCGAGCCTGGCCGACCGGATAGTGGCTGCGGCCAGCAGGATCGACGGCCAGTTGGTAAGGGATCAACTCGCGCCCATTGCTCAGGCGGCGTATCCCGTCGTCGCCGTTCATGCCCGCATTGATGCTCACCCTGAACGCACGCACTTCAGGCGTGCAGCTGATCTGCAAGCTGCCCTGGGTGCCGACGTCATCCACTCGACTGCGCACGGGCTCTTCCCAATTGGGGCCTCGGGCACCGAAATCCATCAATCCAGGGTTGGCCAGTGTCGCCGGTTGCGTTTCATCGCTGCTGATCTGGCAAGCAGCGCTGATGATCAGTTGCGCCTGGATGAAACCGGTGCTGGTGCCGTGCGCCGCCCCGCCCGGTACGATCAAGGGACCAAGGGTCAGCAGCAGCATCGAGGAACGGTTCATGGCCTCACGTGCTTGTGCATGGGTTGACCTACCAGGTGACCGTCACTTTGAGCATGTCGGCATACCGCCCTGCTTCAGGGGCCCAGGCCAGCTTGTCCAGCCTCGCGTACAACGGCAGGTCGACCCAGCCGCTGCCAGGCACCCGTGATGATTGCGGCTCATCGACCAACATCGGCTGCCGCCCGGCCGCATCACGAAATAACCGGTAGGGAATGGGCCTGGCGCTGGAGCCTGACATGGCCAGGAACCGCACCGCACCGCTCCCACCATGTTGGCCAGCGTCCACGCGTACCTGATAGGGCGTGTCCGGGTTGCACTCCAGCCGCGGCACTGAAGGCCCCAACAGCGTTCCACTTCGAGATGCTTGCGGGCCATCCAATCGTGACACTGCACCAAAGTCGATGCGCCCGAGTGCCTGTGCTCCCGCCTCCCGGGCAGGGTTGACGAGCATGCAGCCGCGCTCCACCAACACCCTCACTTCGACCAGAAAATCTGCCGCCACGGCACTGCCGACTGGCAGCAGGCCCACAAGCGCGGCAAACAAGCGATTGTTCACGTTAGCGTCCCTGCCATTCAACACTCGTTTCAAGCCTAGCAGCGGGCTCACCTTCGAACCGGCCGACACGCCTGTTTTTTGGTATTAGCAAAAAAGCAGTAACGGCCATGGCAAGATCTGGACAGCGCGAAGCAGCCTTCATGCAAAGTGGGTTCAACGGCCAAGCACGGCAGGCGAGGCGATATTCTGATAGGGTATATCACCATTATCCTGCCCCAGACTCTTGCGGCATGCAGGGTCCCAAATGACAGGAGCGTTTTCTTCGATGACCACCGACCGAACCCTTGCACAGGCGATCGAACGCTGCGCTCAAGAGCCCATTCAAGTGCCGGGTAGCGTTCAGCCTCACGGTTTTGTTCTGGTGCTCGACCCCGAGCATCTGCAGGTCCTACAGGCGAGTGAAAACATCGTGCAGTGGCTGGGAACGCCCGCCGAATCGGTGCTCGGTTGCAACTTCGGCGAAATCGTCCAGGCCGGCTTTGACTTGCGCCAGCAGTTGGCGAGGCTGCCGGAGGACGAGGTCTTTCCTTTCCATATCGGTGATGTGCGCTTGCACGACACGGCACCTTGCCGGGAGGAGCTCCATCTGCTGGTACACCGGCACGATCAAGTGCTAATCGTCGAGTTCGAGCCGCACAGAGTGCCCGAGGACCTGACGGCCCAAGGTGATTACTACCCATTGGTGCGCACCTTCGTCAGCAGCCTGCACCTGGCGGGCAGCCTGGAAGAGTTGTTGCAGCAGACCGTGATTCAGCTCAAGCGCGTGACCGGCTTCGGACGGGTCAAGGCCTATCGCTTCGATGCCGAGGGCAATGGCCAGGTACTGGCCGAGGTTGCCGACGCAGGTTATCCAAGTTTCCTGGGCCTGTGCTTCCCTGCCTCGGACATACCGCGTCAGGCGCGTGAGCTCTATCGGGTCAACCGCATCCGCGTCATCGAAGATGCCAACTATCAGCCGTCTCCCTTGATACCGCCACTCAACCCAACCACCGGCAAACCGCTGGACATGAGCTTCACGAGCTTGCGTAGCGTATCGCCCGTGCACCTGCAATACATGCGCAACATGGATACGCTGGCATCGATGTCATTGTCCATCGTGGTGGATGGCAAACTGTGGGGACTCATTTCGTGCCATCACGCACAACCGCGATCGGTGGCCCTGCGCACACGTACCGCTTGTGAACTGCTGGCCAGCGTCCTGTCCCTGCAGATCGAATCCCGTGAAGCCCATGCCCGCACTCACCAGTTACTGGAATTGCGGCGGTACATCGTGCGGATGATTTCTTCCATGGCCGACCACGATAGTGTCAGCGAAGGCCTGCGTACGTTGCCCGATGTGCTCCTGGCGTTTGCAGGTGCTCAAGGCGCTGCGATCATTTCTGCCGAGCATTGCGAGCTGATCGGAGCTGTCCCGCCAGAGGCACAGGTCAATGCGCTGGTCCATTGGCTAGCCCGCCAAGGTGAAGATGTTTTCCAGACGGATAATGTACGCCGTGACGTCAGCGAGCTGCCCGAATTGGCCGAGCATGTCGGCGGCGTACTGGCAGTGGCCATCTCTAAAATCCACTCGCACTACCTGCTGTGGTTCCGCCCCGAACAGGTGCGTAGCGTCCAATGGGCTGGGCAGCCTACCAAGGAAGTCGCACCACTGGGCAACCTCGCGCCTCGCCATAGTTTCGAACGCTGGCAGGAGCAACTGCACGGTTACTGTGCACCCTGGGACCCGTTGGTCATCGAGGGCGTAATGGAGTTGCGCAATGCGGTCCTGGGTATCGTGCTGCGCAAGGCTGAAGAACTGGCGCAGATGGCCAACGAATTGCGCCGCTCCAACAAGGAGCTCGAGGCATTCTCGTATAGTGTTTCCCACGACCTGCGGGCGCCCTTGCGCCATATCGCGGGGTATACGGAATTGCTGGGTGAAATGGAAGGCAACGGTTTGAGTGAACGGGGCAAAAGGTTCTTGCAACACATCGGCGAAGCGGCGCATTTTGCCGGCAACCTGGTCGACAATTTGCTACATTTCTCGCACATGGGCCGCTCTGCCCTGCGCATGTCGGAAGTGGACCTCAACGCTCTGGTCGAAGCCATTCGCGCTGAACTGGCACCCGACTACGCCGGGCGTGAGATCATCTGGGACATCGCGCCGCTGCCCCGGGCCTATGGCGACCCGGCATTCATCAACCTGGCATTGAACAACCTGGTGGCAAATGCCATCAAATACACCCGTGGACGGACACCTGCCCGCATCGAGATCACAGCAGTGCAGCACCCAACCGAGACCGAGGTCTGTATCCGGGACAATGGCGTGGGCTTCGACATGGCCTATGCCAGCAAGCTGTTCGGCGTCTTCCAGCGCTTGCATCGCATGGAGGATTTCGAAGGCACGGGCATTGGCCTTGCCAGTGTTCGCCGCATTATTGAAAGGCACGATGGCCGTGTCTGGGCCGAAGGCCAGATCGACAAAGGCGCCAGTTTTCATTTCACTTTACCGCGCCCATCCGCGACACACTGAGGTACCGCACCTATCATGCTCAAACCCATCTTGCTGGTCGAGGACAACCCTCGGGACCTGGAGCTGACACTCCTGGCACTGGAGCGCAGCCAGTTGGCCAACGAAGTCATCGTGCTGCGCGACGGCGCAGATGCCTTGGATTACCTGTTGCGCCGCGAGGCCTACGCCGACCGCGACGACGGCAACCCTGCCGTGATTTTGCTCGACCTCAAGCTGCCGAAAGTCGATGGGCTGGAGGTACTGAAGGCGCTGCGTGCGTCCCCGGAGCTGCGCAGTATTCCGACCGTGATGCTGACCTCGTCCCGCGAAGAACCCGACCTGCTGCGCGCCTACGAACTGGGCGTCAACGCTTATGTGGTCAAACCCGTCGAGTTCAAGGAATTCGTTGCCGCCATTTCCGACCTGGGCATCTTCTGGGCGGTACTCAACGAGCCTCCACCCGGCTCGTTGCGCCTGAACCGTCGCGGCAACTGAGGCCTGCACCACGATGCAGTCTACCCCGCTGAATCTACTGATGGTCGAAGACAGCTCGATGGACGCCGAGCTCACCCTGATGCGCCTTGAGCGCAGCGGTCTGCGCATCCAGTCTCACCTGGTCTTCGATCACAACGGCGTCGAGCATGCCCTTCGCGAAGGGCGCTATGACCTGATCCTGTGTGATTGCGTATTGCCTGGGTCATCCGGCACCGAAGTGCTCTCGATCGCCCAACGCCTGGCCCCTGATGTGCCCTTCATTTTCCTCTCCGGTATCTACGGCGAGGAACATGCGGTAGAGATGATCCGCCTGGGCGCCACCGATTACGTGCTCAAGAAAAACCTGCCGTTGTTGCCCAAGGCAGTGCGCCGTGCACTCACCGAGGTGCAGGAGCGCCAGCGCAGACGCCGCGCCGAGGAGGCCTTGGCGGAGGTGGAAGCACGCGCGCGCATTGCTATCAACGCTGCGGGCATGGGGACCTGGGACTTGAGGCCCCAAGAGGGAGTGCTGGCGTGGGATGAACGCTGCAAGGCAATGTTCGGCCTGCCGCTGGACACCGAGATGAGCCTGGAGGTGTTCTACGCTGGCATTTATCCAGACGACGTGGAGATGGTTCGCAAAGCTGTCGACCTGGCCATGCTCCCGGAAAGTGGCGGCAACTATCGCATGGAGTTTCGCATCGTGCCGCCCGATGGCCAGGAGCCCCGGTGGGTCCTGAGCAGTGGCCAGAGCCAGTTCGTCGACGGCAAGTGCGTACGTTTTTCAGGTGTTCTTCAGGATGTTCACACCCAGCGCGTGGCCACCCAGGCATTGCGCCAACTCAACGAAATGCTCGGCGAGCGTGTCGAGCGACGTACCCGCGAGCGCGACCGTGCCTGGGAGCTCTCCCAGGACCTGCTGGCCGTGCTCAACCACGACCTGACACCGGTGGCGCTAAACCCAGCCTGGGAAGCCAGTCTGGGCCTTTCGCGTGAACGTTTGAGCCAGTCGTCGCTGTTGCACCTGCTACCAGAGGCGGATCAGGAACTGCTGCTAACCGAACTGGCGTCCCTGGCCCATGGGCGCACCAGCGCGCGTTTCGTTGGCCGGATTCTGCACGCAGGCGGCCAGCAGCGTTGGCTGTCGTGGGTCGTGGTACCCGAAGACACCCTGCTCTATGTGGTCGCGCGGGACATTACCAGTGAGCGTGAAACGGCAATGGGTTTGGCCGAGGCCAATGCCCGCCTGCGCGAACAGATCAGCGAGCGTGAGCGTATCGAGGCCGCCCTGCAACAGATGCAGCGTCTGGAGGCTGTGGGCCAGCTTACCGCGGGCGTGGCCCACGACTTCAACAACTTGCTGACTGTGATCCTGACTGGGGCGAGCTTTCTGGAGCGCGACCTGGTGAAAGCCGATGTCGAGAAGGCACGAACCAGGCTTACTCACATCAGGGAAGCGGGTGAACGCGGCGCCAAGCTGACCTCGCAATTGCTGGCATTTTCCAGGCGCCAACGGCTCGAACCCGTGCCGCTGAACCTGAACCGCACGCTTGATGGACTCGAAGAACTGCTACGCCGCACCCTGGGCGGCAATGTCTCTGTACGCCTGGATCTGGACAAATCACTCTGGCAGGCGCTTACGGACCCGACCCAGACCGAGATGATCATCCTGAACCTGGCGATCAACGCCCGCGACGCCATGCCCGAGGGCGGCCAGCTGACCTTGTCCACACGCAACACGCGCATCGATGACTTGCCACGCCGCCCGGAAGATCCAGACCCTGGCGAGTACGTCATGATGAGCATCCGCGACACGGGGTGCGGCATGAGCGAGGAGGTACTGGCCAAGGTCTTCGAACCGTTCTTCACCACCAAGGACATCGGCAAGGGCTCCGGCCTGGGCCTGGCGCAGGTCTTCGGGTTTGCCAAGCAGTCGGGCGGCGGGGTGCGCATTGATACCGCACCGGGTAGAGGCACCGAAGTGGCCGTCTATTTGCCTGCGGTGAAGGATCAGGTCGTGAGCGAACCGGAACCGCTGCCATTGACCCATACCATCACCGAGAGCGGCTACAACCGTAATGTGCTGCTGGTGGATGACGACCATCTGGTGCGCGACATGCTAGGCGATGTCCTGCGTCAGTATGGGTATCAGGTTCGCCAGGCACACAGCGGGGAGCAGGCACTGGCCCTGCTGGACGATGATATCGACTTGCTTCTCACCGACTTCGCCATGCCTGAGTTCAATGGCGCTCAGCTGGCCATGGCGGCCAGAGAGCGCTACCCCAACCTGCGCGTGGTGTTCCTGACGGGTTATGCGGAGCTCCAAGGGCTGGACTTGCCCGATAGCCTGGTCATTCAAAAGCCGGTACAAGCTGACGAACTTGCCAGGGCACTGAACGAGATGCTGGGTACAGCGAGCTGACGCATAGGTTGAGGATCCGCCAGGGACGGCTTTTGAAAAGAGGCGCTTTGCAGGATGCGCCTCTCGATCAAAGGAAATCTGCCGGAAAATTGCGAATCTCAGAAACGACGAATTCAGCGCTGGTAGCCCATGCACTGAAAATAGAGATGTAGAAAATGGCAGGGGCGGCTGGATTCGAACCAACGCATGGCAGGATCAAAACCTGCTGCCTTACCGCTTGGCGACGCCCCTGTATCGGATGCAGCTGAAGCTGCTCTGACAACTCCAAGTAACTGACAACGCGTTGTTGTCTTGGAATGCGCGGCACTTTATCAACAATGTTGGAGCTTGGGAAGCCCTCTGTTAAAAAAATTACCGAAAAACAGCGAGTTAGTCGTCAGCAACAATGCGGCAATACCGTTCGTCGCATTCCTGCCCCTTCTCGTCAACGCAATCGCAAACCTTCATTCCAATGGTTATCGCCACCGTCATGCCCCTGGAGGATGCCATGCCTGTTTCACACGATCTGTATCAAGACCTGCACTACCCTCGTGAAATCGTTCAACAACGCCGTCAGACCGATAAAGCCCTGGACCGCTTGCTCGACGAATATGTCGACATTGACAACCAGGTGCTGGCGGCCGAATCCATCTCGGCAGGCAATTTCGAGGACGAAGACCTTCGCCGTCTCAAGGAGCGCCGGTTGACCGTGAAGTACATGATCGAGCGTCAACTGCAACCCAAGGCATAAGGTGCCCGGGTGCGGTGACCTATCGCAGCAGGTGATCACTGACGGTCACTTTCTCGATTGGTCATACAGCCAAGGCTAGTGCAAGATTCTCGCTACCGTCTGTTACAAGGAAACGAGCCTTTGCCCGCCTGGATACCTGCCCCGCTGCGCCACCTTGGCAAGCGCTTTAGTCACTGTGCAGCAGCGCCCAGTAATGACTTGGCTGGCGCTTTCGATGACAAGGCCCGCCGATGCGGCTTTACGCTTAGCGAGAGTCAACGTCAGGCCATCACCTGCATGTCGCAGCAGGTTGAACAGCACAGAGCGGGGCACGCTACGGGCGTGTACCTGCACGGCCCGGTCGGTCGTGGTAAAAGCTGGTTACTCGATGGCTTCTTCCAGTGGGTGCCCAGCCCAGCCAAGCTGCGCTGGCACTTCCATGATTTCTTCGCCCGCTTGCATCAGGGCGTGCATCGCCACCAGGCAAGTGGTGACGCCATCGGCATCACGCTCGACGAATTGATCGGACAGAACGACATCCTGTGTTTCGATGAATTTCATGTGCATGACATTGGGGATGCCATGCTGTTGACGCGGTTATTCGAGGCCCTGTTCGCACGGGGCACATTGCTGGTGCTCACCAGCAACTACGCACCTGAAGGGTTGCTGCCCAATCCGCTTTACCACCAGCGATTCCAGCCTGTGATCGACCTGATCAACCACTGCATGGTCATCAAGGAAGTCGGCGGTAAAACGGACTTTCGCAGCCTGCCGGCCAACCGTGCACTGCAACGCTTCACGCAGGGCCGTTACATCTGGCCCGGTACCGATATGCAGCGCCAGTCCCTGCACATGCCGACGACCCAGGGCGATACCCTCATGGTCAATAATCGTCCGCTACGCCTACAGGGCGCTGAGGGCGACCAGATCAGGTTCACTTTCGAAGACCTGTGCGAGCAGCCCACAGCCGTGATCGATTACCTGGCACTTGCCCAGCAATACTCCCACTGGATCATCGAAGGCCTGGGCGACCTGGGGACATGCTCGCTTGCTGCCCAGCAGCGTTTCGTCAACGTGGTCGACGTGCTCTACGACCAGGACCGGCAACTGACTCTCATTGGCTCGCGCCCGCTGGCAGAAAGCCTTGAGGGATCGCTTGCAGACCTGATGCGCACGCGTAGTCGCCTGGGCCAGCTACAGCAAGTGGGCCCCGCCGGCGCCGAAAGCTGAGCGGGGCCGGGCTAGCCGTCTTAGCTCGCCCTCGCAAGCCCTGAGAGCACCGCTTCGATTTCTTGGAGGACTGCCGGATCGTCCACCGTAGAGGGAGGCGTGTACGCTTGTCCATCGGCGATCTTGCGCAGTACCGCCCGCAGAATCTTGCCTGACCGGGTCTTGGGCAGACGCTTGACCAGCCGGACCTGATTGAAGCAGGCCAATGCGCCAATCTCCTCACGTACGCTGGCCACAAGATCGACGAGCAACTGCGACTCCACAATGCCGGCGCCGTCCTTGAGCACCACCAACGCGAGTGGCACCTGCCCTTTGATGTCATCGTGAACGCCGATCACTGCGCACTCGGCGACAGCAGAATGACGCGCGACCAGATCCTCCATCTCGCCGGTGGAAAGACGATGCCCGGAAACATTGATCACATCATCTGTGCGACCCATGATGTAGACGAACCCGTCCTCATCCAGATAGCCGCCGTCACCTGTGTGGTAGTAGCCGGGGTACGTACTTAAGTAAGCCTGGACATAGCGCGGGTGATCGCCCCACAACGTCTGGCTGCAGCCTGGCGGCAACGGCAGTGCGATGACGATCGCGCCCTGGTGATTGGGCCCGACCAGATGGCCGTCGTCATCGAGCACCTGCACATGGTACCCGGGCACCGCGCGATTGCTCGACCCTGCTCTTGCCGCGCTACCCTCGAGCCCCACGCAGGGCGCAGTCACCGGCCAGCCGGTCTCGGTCTGCCACCAATGATCATGCACCGGCTTGCCGCTTACCCGCTCCAGCCATTGATGGGTACTGGAATCGAGTTTTTCGCCTGCCAGGAACAACTGGCGCAACGAACTCAGGTCATGCTTGCGTAGCAGTTCGGCGTCAGGGTCCTCCTTGCGGACGGCACGCATGGCCGTGGGCGCACAGAACAGCGCATTGACCTTGTACTGCTCAACCACCCGCCAGTAGGCAGAAGCATCCGGTGTGCGGATGGGCTTGCCTTCGTAAAATACACTCGTGCAGCCGCACATCAGCGGCCCGTACACGATCAAGGAGTGCCCCACCACCCAGCCCACGTCGGAGATGCCCCACCAGACATCGCCTGGCTGCATGCCGTAGACGGTGCGCATGGCATAGTGCAGCGCTACGGCATTGCCGCCATTCTCGCGAACGATGCCTTTAGGTTTGCCGGTGGTACCTGAGGTGTACATGATGTACAGCGGGTCTGCCGCACCCAGTTCAACAGGCGCCACTGGCTGCGCATCGGTTACGGACTGAGCCCAATCCAGGTCTCGCCCTGCCTGCAATGGCGCTTGCGCCTGGGGCCGCTGCCAGACCAATACGTTGCGCGGGCGGTGGCGGGCCAGCGCCAGGGCGCGATCAACCAATGGCTTGTACTCGATGACCCGCTCGAACTCCAGCCCACAGGAAGCGGTCAGCAGCAACACCGGGCGCGCGTCATCGATGCGCAACGCCAGTTCATTGGCCGCAAACCCGCCGAATACCACCGAGTGAACAGCACCAATGCGCGCGCAGGCCAACATGGCCATGGCGGCCTGGGGCACCATCGGCATGTAGATGATGACGCCATCGCCTTTTTGCACCCCCAGCTGGCGCAGCAAGCCGGCCAGCCGCGCGACCTCTTCGCGAAGCTGAAGGTAAGAGAATGACTGCTGTGTGCCGGTCACCGGGGAATCGTAAATCAGCGCCAACTGATCCCCCCGACCCTGCTCGATCTGATGATCCAGAGCCAGATAGCAACTGTTCAAGCTTGCGTCAGGGAACCACTGGTGAGTGCCATCGGCATTGTTCTCGAGGACTACGGTGGGTTCGCGGTACCAAGCTACCGAGCGCGCCTGCTCTGCCCAGAAGGCGGCGGGGTCGGCAATGGATTGGGCGTAACTGTGCTGATAGCTCATGGTGAGTTGACCCGATGTTGTTGTTCTTGAAGGGCGAACGCTGAGTATGGATGCCCTGTACCCAGACGCCAGACGCGATATGGCCTAACCGACCTGCATTTTTGCAACGTGGGCAAAAGTCGTTCAATGCGGCGACGAACTCACTAGAATAGCGACCAGTTTTTTACGGTGAGCACCTCAATGGACATCGATCAGGCCCGCACTTTTCTGGAAGTCGTGCGCAGCGGTAGCCTAGTGGCGGCTGCGGAGCGCCTGTACGTATCGCAGACAGCGGTCACCGCCAGGTTGCAGCGCCTCGAGCAGCAACTGGGCTGCACCCTGTTCATAAGAAGCCGAAGTGGCGCCCGCCTGACCAGCCACGGTGAAGCCTTCGTCGGGTATGCCAACCAGCTGGTGCAGACCTGGGAGGCGGCACGACGCGACTTGCCCTTGCCGCCTGGCTACCAGCAGGTACTGCACCTTGGGGGCGAGGTGAGCCTTGGTAACCCGATGATGCTTGACTGGGTCACGGCGCTGTATCAGGAGCTGCCTGGCCAGAGCATCCACAGCGAAGTGAGCGACGGCGAGTCGTTGCTGCGCAAGGTGGAGATGGGCGTGCTGGACGCTGCTCTGGTGTACCAGCCGATCTACGGGCCAGGCTTGCAGGTCGAGCAGCTGATGGAAGAAAAGCTGGTGCGAATCCGGCGGGTCGAACGGCCGGAGCCGTACATCTATATCGACTGGGGTGTGGCCTTCCGCCGGCAACATGACGCCGCCCTGCCCGACTGCGCCCGTGCCGCGCTGCGTTTCAACCTGGGGCCGCTTGCCTTGCAGTTCATCCTCGACAAGGGCGGTAGCGGCTATTTTCGCACGCGGGTGGTGCAGGCTTATCTGGACAGTGGCGTCTTCGAGCGCGTACCGCAGGCGCCGGAATTCACCTATCCCACCTTTCTGGTCTACGCCCGCGAGCGTGACAGCGAAGCGTTGCAACAGGCCCTGGGCATCCTGCGCCGGCTTATCGCAGCCGAGGCCAGCGACTGGTCACAACGCTGGGACCCGACGCTCTGAGGCATTGGCGCTGCTGAGCAACTGGCGCTTGAGCCCGGCGATCAGGTCAGTCTGGGTGACCACCCCTACCAACACATCACCGTCGAGCACCGGCAGGCAGTGCAGCCCCTGCTCGCACAGCAGCGGCAACAGGCGCTCCAGCGGGTGCTGGCTGCTGACACTCACGACCCGGCGGCTCATCACCTGCGCCATGCGCACGGGCTTGCGCCCGAACAGGCCCCGCCAGCTCAAACGCGCCTGCTGCATGGCCGGGCCTACCAGGTCGCTCAGGCTGACGATCCCCACCAAGGCGCCGTCCTGCAGCACCGGCAGGGTCTTGACATGGTGGCTGTCGAGCAGCTTCCAGGCCTGCTGCAAGGTGGTCTCGGGGCTGACGAACTGCACGTCCTTCGACATCACCGACGCCGCCGTTATGCCACCGAGACTGCGCTGCAGCGCGTGCTGCTCGGTGGCGAGAATGATGCGCTCCAGCTCGTCGCGTGTGACGTCGACAAACTCGCCCAACTCTTCCAGCGCCTGATCCAGGTCCTCACCGCGGATGCCGACGCGCTCACTGGGCAGCGGATCGTGGGTGTGGTGCAAATCCTTACGCGGTGCAGGGCCTTTCGGGTAGCGCACCCCGGTCAAGCGGTTATAGAGGGTAGCCACCGCAACAAGAATCAGCGCGTTGAGCAGCACTGGCTCAAGCAGATGGTCACCCAAGGCGGTCAGCCCTGGGTCGGCCAGAACCGCACTGACCGCCACTCCCCCACCGGGTGGATGCAGGCAGCGCAGCAAGCACATCACCAGGATGGACAGACACAGGGCAGCGGCGGCGACCCCAAGCCCTGGACCAAAACCGTCTCGCATTGCCAAGCCAACGATCGCGGCCAGGGTATAGCTGCCAAGCACTGGCCAAGGCTGTGCAAGGGGACCTGAATGAACGGCGAACACCAGCACCGCGGAGGCCGCTAACGGCCCGAGCAGGTGCAAGGCGATATCCGGGCCATACGCCAGGCTCGTCAGCCAGCCTGCGAGAAACAGCCCGACCAATGCGCCGATACCGGCGCGCAGCCATTGGGTGGGGGGGATGTTCAGGGACGGCGGTAATAACCACTGCAAAAGACGGTCGGTACGCGAGGCAGGCATGTCGTTTCGGGTTCTGTAGGTCTGGACGGAAGAAGAAACGTAGGCCTTGGCCCATCGGCCAGTGAAGGCTACATGCAGCGATTCTGCCGAGCGACGTCCATTTGGGCTAATTCAAAAAAATGTGGCAGTGATGCATTTTTTTTGCAGTACAGCCGTTTGCCAGCGGGAACGGGGCCGACCTGTGTGACGCCGCGCTGGTCACAGGCTCCGGCGCGGCAACTGGATATCCACACGCAATCCACCCATCGGACTCTCAAGCAGTTGCAGTTTCCCGCCCCAAGCCTGGACGATGTCACGCACGATGCCCAACCCCAGACCGTGTCCATCGACTTCTTCGTCAAGCCGAGAACCCCGTTCAAGCACTTGCACACGCTGCTGGTGAGGGATACCAGGGCCGTCGTCGTCAACCCACAGCTGATAGTGTTCCTCGGTGGCTGCGATGCCCAAGTGCACCTCGCTGTCCGCCCATTTGCAGGCGTTGTCCAGCAGGTTACCCAGCAGTTCCAGCATGTCTTCGCGATCCCAGGGCAGCAGCAGGCCAGGTGGCACGGCGTGGCTCAGCAGCAGGCCCTCGCCATGGATCATGCCCAAGGTGCTCAGCAACCCCGGCAACTCGTCATCACAGGCAAATTGCGCACCCGGCAACGCATCGCCTGCCAGGCGTGCGCGGTTGAGCTCACGGGCCAGGCGCTGCTCGATCTGCTGCAACTGCTCGCGCATCTGTGCGCGAACCTCAGGCAAGCCCTGCAGGCGCTCGCTGGATGCCAGGCTAAGCAGCACCGCCAGGGGTGTTTTCAAGGCGTGGCCCAAGTTACCCAGTGCATTGCGCGAGCGTCGCAGGCTGTCTTCGGTATGGCTGAGCAAATGGTTGATCTGCCCAACCAGCGGCACCAGCTCACTGGGCACTTGGGCGTCGAGCTGGGAGCGTTGCCCCTGCTGCAACTGGGCGATTTGCTGGCGCGCCCGCTCCAGCGGGCGTAGCGAGCGGGTGACGGTCATGCGCTGAAGGACCAGCACCAGGGCCAGCGCGACCAGGCCCATGCCCAGCCCAATTTGCTGAAGGCGCCGGAAGCCTTGTCGCACAGGTGAGTAATCTTGAGCGACACTGATGGATATGTCCTGCCCCAGGCGCCGGTAATCGGCACGCAGCGTCAGCAACTCCTGCCCTTCTGGCCCAAGCTCGTGCCGGTCCGACAGACCAGGGGCCGACGGTTTGGGCAGGTTCATGTCCCACAGGGAGCGTGAACGCCACGTGCCCTGGGCAAAGTCGATGCGAAAGTAATAGCCGGAAAACGGCCGCTGATAGGCAGCCGAGATGCGTTGCTCATCGAGCTGCATGCCCGCAGGCCCGCGCACCAGCGCCACCAACAGGTTCTCGCTTTCGTTGCGCAGGCCGTTTTCCAGGTAACGTTGCAACCCGGCTTCGAACAGCCACAGCGTCAGTTGCGCCAGTACCACCCCTACTACCACCAACACAGCCACCAGGCCCAGGCTGAGCCGCGCCTGGATCGACTTCACGCAGCGCTCCCGGCATACAGGTAGCCCTGGCCGCGTCGTGTCTCGATCACCGTACGGCCAAGTTTGCGGCGCAAGTGGTTGACGTGAACCTCGAGCACGTTGGAGTCGCGCTCGGTCTCGCCGTCGTAGAGGTGCTCAGCCAGGTGGCTTTTGGACAGGATCTGCTGGGGGTGCAGCATGAAGTAGCGCAACAGGCGAAATTCTGCGGCCGTAAGCTGGATATCGACGCCCTCGCGGCTTACGCATTGACGACGTTCGTCCAGATGCAAGCCGGCAGCCTCGAGCTTTGGCTGGTTGGCAAGTCCACGCGCGCGGCGCAGCAGCGCCTGGATGCGTAACTGCAATTCTTCGGGGTGAAAGGGTTTGCTGAGGTAATCGTCGGCGCCGGCCTTCAGGCCTTCGATGCGCTCGGCCCAGGAGCCACGCGCCGTCAGAATCAGCACAGGCGTCAGCAGCCCGCCTGCACGCCACTGAGCCAGGACTTCGAGGCCAGGCAACCCTGGCAGACCAAGGTCCAGGATGATCAGGTCATAAGGCTCGCACTGGCCCTGATAGACCGCATCTCGGCCATCGGCCAGCCAATCGACGGCGTACCCCTGACGCTGCAGCGCAGTGGTAAGTTCGTCGGCCAGCGGGACATTATCCTCGACAAGCAACAGGCGCATTCAGTCATCTTCCTCGTCTTTGAGCAGGGCACCGGTGGCAGCATCGAGCTTGACCTCCCGTACTACGCCGTCCACCGTCAGCAACTCGACCTCGTACTCATAGCGGTCGTCGTCTTCTTCAAGCTCTGCCTCCAGCAAACGCGCCCCTGGGTGACGGGCCATGGCCGTTTCCAGCAAGTGTTCGAGCGGTAGAATCACGCCCTTCTGGCGCAAAGCCAGTGCCTCATCCTGGTCCAGGTCCCGGGCAGCGGCCAGCGAGCACGCTGCCAGCAGAGCGAGGGCCAGGTAGCGCGCTGCCCGTGGAGGTGGGTTCATCAGTTGTCTCGCTCATCCTTCAGCAGTTCACCGGTCTTGGCATCGAAAGCCACGTCCCACTCCACATTCTGGGTATCGCGCAGTTCGACCTTGTACACGTAGCGGCCGTATTCGTCTTCAAGTTCCGAGTCCGTGACGGTGGAACCCGGGTGCTTGGCAATGGCGGCCGCCTTGAGTTCGTCCAGGGACTTGATGGTCTTGGTGTTGACCAGTTTGACCACTTCGTCAGGCTGCACATCCTTGGCGAATGCAGCATTGGCACCCAGCGACAGGGCAGCGGCGGTGAACAGTGCAGTCAAGGTTTTCATCGTTCGTTTCTCCATAATGCTGTACACGTTGTCTACGCAATCAACATTAACCAGCAGTCCTTAACTCAACCTGAAAACAGCTGGCCGCATGATAGCGTAGCCGGCAGGTCAACAGGGCACGTCTCGAACGGCTGCATCACTCTATAATGCGGCGCCCGTCGCCGCAGAGGTCCGCCATGAGCGCTATACACGTCAAGTACCCCGCCCTTACCCTGAAGGCTGGCCAACGCGCCTTGAGCCAAATTAGAGAGCGCGGGCTGCAGGCTGCCGACGTCGGCGTGCTCCCGGGCGCAGCAGGTGGGCCAAAACCGCTGGGCATTCAGGGCCTGGACTTGGCGCTGTTCGGTCAGTTCCTGCCATCGGCCCCTCGCCCGCGCGCACTGATTGGCGCATCGATTGGCGCCTGGCGCTTCGCAAGCGCCTGCCTTGACGACCCGGTTGCCGGGCTGCGGCGGCTGGGAATGCTCTACACCGAGCAGGATTTTGCAAAAGGCGTTACCCCAGCCCAGATAACACGCAGTTGCCAGCGCATGCTCGACGAGCTGTTGCAGGGGCGCGACGGCCAGGTGCTGGCGAGCCCGGCGTACCGGTTGAATATCCTGGTCGTCAAAAGCCATGGCCAGCTCGCTCACGATCATCGCGGCCGACTGGGTATGGGCCTTGGCTCGGTGATCGCCAGTAACCTGTTGGGCAGATCCCGCCTGGCCCGACATTTCGAGCGGGTCATTCTGCACGACAGCCGCAGCCTGCCACCGCTTGATACCCTGACGGATTTCCCGACGCGCTGCCTGCCGCTGGACCTGGCAAACCTGCGCCATGCCCTGCTTGCCTCGGGATCGATCCCCATGGTCATGGAGGGGGTACGGGACATCCCAGGGGCCGGGACCGGCATGTACCGCGATGGCGGGCTGCTGGACTATCACCTGGATCTGCCCTACGGCGGCGATGACCTGGTGGTTTACCCGCACTTCACTGACAAAGTCGTCCCTGGCTGGTTCGACAAGGCCCTGCCGTGGCGCAAGGGCGATGCCAGGCGCCTGCAGAACGTACTGCTGCTGGCGCCCTCGCCGGCCTACCTGGCAACCCTGCCCCATGGGAAGCTGCCCGACCGAAACGACTTCAAGCGCTTCATGGGCGACGCACCGGCGCGCCAGCGCTACTGGTACAAGGCCATCGATGAAAGCCAACGCCTGGGCGACGAGTTTCTAGAATTGGTCGCCACCGGGCGGCTGCATGAACGACTGCAAGCCTTGTGAGAGGCATGCTGGTAAACTGCGCGCATTACTGATTCAGACAGAGTTTGACTGCGTGGAAATCTTTAAAGAATTTACGTTCGAATCCGCCCACCGCCTTCCCCATGTGCCCGAAGGCCATAAATGCGGGCGTTTGCATGGGCACTCGTTCAAGGTCGGCCTTCATCTGACGGGTCCGCTTGACCCGCATACCGGCTGGATTCGCGACTTCGCCGAGATCAAGGCCGTGTTCAAGCCCATTTACGAGCAGCTCGATCATAACTACCTGAACGACATTCCTGGCCTGGAAAATCCCACCAGCGAAGTCATCGCCAAATGGATCTGGGATCAGGTCAAACCGTTGCTGCCAGAGCTGTCCAAGGTGCGTATTCACGAGACGTGCACCAGTGGCTGCGAATACAGCGGCGACTAAGCCCAAAGGCAGGCTCTTAACGCGCTGACGCCTCCGTCCACGGCGCCTTGCCCAGCCTGGTCCGGCGGCGCAGTTGCACCGCTGCAGACCTGCGCGTGGCAACGTGCCACCGGATCAGCACCGGGCCGCGGTCTCAAGCACTTGAAGCATTAGCGAGCCCTGCTGCCCCTGGACGCCTGCGATCAACCGACGGCGTTGATGGGGCAAGTGCAACGTCACAGGTCCGCTATTCACTTGCTGCAACTGCGCATTGTGGACAGATGCCCCTTCTTCCAGGGTGGTGGGATCGAGCCCCTGGAGCTTCCAGAGAAAGTCTGGGAGGGCTCGCCTGCTGGTCCAGCGCTTGGCCAGGCTTGTCGTCCAACCGCGCTGTTCTTTAAGGGTAGAATCAAGCCGTCTGCCGTGACTGTCGAGCGGCCACAGCTCATAGACATGGCTTTCTCCATTGCCGTAGGCGGCAAAACAGAGGCGGTCGCATGCCATGCGGAATTCGCCGATGCGCCAGCGATCCTCGAAATAATCGCTCGTCTCAACGGCCAACCCGGCCCTCGGAGACCATTCGCTGCCTTCGTCGAACCTTGCCGTGACCAAGCCTTGTTCCGTTGATTCACCTTCAGGCCGCCACCAAGCACGTCCAATAAAACTGTATTGAGGCTTGAATGCGTACCGGACACCAGCACTTGCCAGTCCTGCTCCCCACGCCCACTCGCGGGCCTGATGCGCATAGTCGAGGATCTCTAGCGCTATCCGGCCAGGTTGGCCGCTGACCGTATTGATCAACGATACACCGTCTTTTTAACAGCGCCTTACGCTACGCCCTTGAGCATTTTTCAAAATCAGGTTGCACAGTCGTGCACCGCGCTTGATGCCGGCATAGTCCATTGCTTCGACGGACCATAGATGGGTGGGATTGGCAAGACGCGACTGCCCGGCGCTCGGCTCATTCGCGCTTGACCGCCGCATAGCCCGACAATGAGGAGGGATTGTTGTAAAGGACTCGGTTCAGCGGTCGCCAGTCTCTGTCATAAGGCCGGATCTCGTAGGAGCCTTGCCCCATCCTCCCCTGAAGCGGCAATGTAGGCACCGAACCAGAACAGCTCGCCATACTGATGACCATCCTTGGTATAGTCCTCTGGCGCCAGTCGCAGTGGCCCTTGCCCCTCAGGCTCGGCCCGCCAGTAGTTGTACCAATGATCGTTGTGGATACTTGCTACGTCGACGTGAAGCCACATTGGGGCGAGCTTGTCCTGGCAGTCCCACCATCGATCCGGGTGAATCAGCTCTTCGGTCAACTGCCATCAGCAGCGGGCAAGAAACGAGAGTTCAGGGTGATGAATGTAGTCGGTCATGCTGGCTCACTCTTGAGTCGGAATGTGAGCCTAACGCTAAGCAACGCCGGCCGCGCATTGCAGAAGGAAGCGCTCTACATCAAGCCGGTCGAATCGATCAACACGTGTTGACCTAACTCGCCCTGACCGTAGTGGTTATTCCAACGGCCTGGGATGAGGAGGCACAGGGCGACCGACCACCTCCAGACTGAGTGCACCTCGTCGCCCCTGGTGGGTGGCGAGGTAAGAGCGACCAAACTGCTTGTAACGCCTGACTGCTGCCCCGGCAGGGTCAAACAACAGTAGATTGCTTTTACGCTGCCCAACCTTCAGATGCCGGGGATCAAGGCCATCAATGCCCCAGAGCGGCGCGTTCTCCGTTCCTGCCGCCTGGGGACTACCGGACATACCTATAAAGCCGAAGTCTTTGGCCATGACATACTCAAGCCTGGGCCACAGATCAACGGTGGACTCGAAATAGGCCGGCCTGATCTCGTAACTGTACAGATCGCGAACATGGTACACCCCAAACCACAGGACAGGGCACAAGATGCCAAACCCCCCTGAAAGGCGGGCTGGGAGACGGTTCCAATGCGCCTTCAGGCTCTGTCCGCATCCAGCCATCATCACCGTCACCACTTTCGAAACCCACCCACAGCGGGGCCAGATGCTGCACGGCCGCGTGCCAAGCACCCTCTGCAATGCGGGCCCCGTCTATCTGCCACCAGCAACGTGCGTGAAAGCACAGATCGGGTTTGAAGGTATAGCTGTCCATCGAGATGCTCCATTAGATCGTCGGAAGCACCACGCTAGAGGCCAGCCAAGCAGCGAAATAGAGGGAAAGGTGACTACTCCAACGCGCTGTTGAGAAACGATGGCGCGATGTAGCGCTGGTAATGCGCCTCTGACAACAGAAAGAACTCACGATCAATTGCATCGCGCAGTTGTGGCAGTTCCCAGTCGCGGAACTCGGGCAGCAATGCCATGCCGTAGGCCTCCAGGTCCCGAATCATGCGCGCGCCCCTGGCGATGAGCTGGTAGGCCCAGCAGTACTCGGACTGCTGCTCGACATACCGTATGGCACGTTGTTCAAGTTGCTGGCGCAACAAGCCTTTGTCGAACACCTCGAGCTTGGCCATCATCACCTGAACCAGCAGTTGCTCCAGGCGTAACCAGACCGCGCGTTTTTGCGCATCGTCATAGCCATTCCAGTGGATGACCTCATGGTGGAAGCGCTTGCACCCTCGGCATACCGTGTCTCCGTAAACCGTGGAACACAGGCCGACGCAGGGCGTTTTGATGGACTTGTTGGACATGAAATACAACGGCTTGAAGGTGGAGTACGCGGCCATGTTAGCCCTTTGTCTAACCAGGGTCACCCGTTAAAGTCATCATCGCCGCCTTACCTTCCAGCGTTTTTTACCGTAGAATCATCCGGCCTTTTCGAAGGCAACAATGTCCGTTGGAAGCTGTTTTCAAAGCGTCACGAGCACAGTTGATCCGGCAGAACGACGTTGGTCCGGGCCTGCATCCCCGCAGGCCCTAGCCAGCCCTCATCAGATGCTCGTTCTGCAGGCGTAAAACTTTGAAAGCAGCTTCCGCAAGGATTCCTTGCGACCCTGGCCAGGCGGCCCAAGAAGCCATGACGGCGCATGGGTGCAAGGAATGCTGGATGAGCGTCCCGGACCCCTTAAAGGGGCCACTGATGAGGGAAATAACTGTGCTTGAAGCCTACCGCAAACACATCGAAGAGCGCGCCGCTCTGGGTATCGTGCCCCAGCCGCTGAACGCCGAACAAACTGCAGGCCTGGTCGAGTTGCTGAAAAACCCGCCGGCCGGCGAAGAAGCCTTCCTCGTAGACCTGCTCACCAACCGCGTACCGCCTGGAGTCGATGAGGCCGCCTATGTCAAGGCAGCCTTCCTTTCGGCCGTCGCCAAGGGCGAAGCCACCTCGCCGCTGATCGATCGCAAGCACGCCACCGAACTGCTGGGCACCATGCAGGGCGGCTACAACATCGAGACGCTGGTCGCGCTGCTGGATGACGCCGAGCTGGGCGCCGTCGCGGCCGAGCAGCTCAAGCACACCCTGCTGATGTTCGATGCCTTCCACGACGTGGCTGAAAAAGCCAAGGCCGGCAACGCTCATGCCAAGGCCGTACTGGAATCCTGGGCCGCCGGCGAGTGGTTCACCTCGCGCCCGGCCATCGCCGACAAATACACCCTGACCGTGTTCAAGGTGCCTGGCGAAACCAACACCGACGACCTGTCCCCTGCCCCAGATGCATGGTCACGCCCTGACATCCCGCTGCACGCCCTGGCCATGCTGAAAATGGCCCGCGACGGTATCGAGCCGCAGCAGCCGGGCTCGGTGGGTCCACTGGCTCAGATCGAAGCGGTCAGGGCCAAGGGCTTCCCGGTCGCCTACGTGGGTGACGTGGTGGGTACCGGTTCTTCGCGCAAATCCGCCACCAACTCGGTGCTGTGGTTCTTCGGCGACGATATCCCGTACGTCCCCAACAAACGTGCCGGCGGTTTCTGCTTCGGCACCAAGATCGCCCCGATCTTCTACAACACCATGGAAGACGCCGGCGCCCTGCCGATCGAGTTCGATTGCACCGACCTGGCCATGGGCGACGTGATCGACGTCTACCCGTTCAAAGGTGAAGTACGCCGTCACGAAAGCAATGAGCTGGTCACCACATTCGCACTCAAGACCGAAGTGCTGCTCGACGAAGTGCGTGCTGGTGGCCGTATCCCACTGATCGTCGGCCGTGGCCTGACCGAAAAAGCCCGTGCCGAGCTTGGCCAGGGCCCATCGGACCTGTTCAAGAAGCCAGAGCAGCCTGCCGACACCGGCAAAGGGTTCACCCTGGCGCAGAAGATGGTCGGCCGCGCGTGTGGCCTGCCGGAAGGCCAAGGCGTACGTCCAGGCGCCTATTGCGAGCCGAAGATGACCACCGTGGGTTCCCAGGACACCACTGGCCCCATGACCCGTGACGAGCTCAAGGACCTGGCCTGCCTGGGCTTCTCCGCTGACCTCGTGATGCAGTCCTTCTGCCACACCGCGGCCTATCCGAAGCCAATCGACGTCACCACCCACCACACCCTGCCAGACTTCATCCGCACCCGTGGCGGCGTGTCGTTGCGCCCAGGGGACGGCATCATCCACAGCTGGTTGAACCGCATGCTGATGCCCGATACCGTGGGCACCGGTGGCGACTCGCATACCCGCTTCCCGATCGGCATTTCCTTCCCTGCAGGCTCCGGCCTGGTAGCCTTCGCTGCCGCCACCGGCGTGATGCCACTGGACATGCCAGAGTCGATCCTGGTGCGTTTCAAAGGCAAGCTGCAACCTGGCATCACCCTGCGTGACCTGGTGCATGCCATCCCTTACTACGCCATCCAGCAGGGCCTGCTGACCGTCGAGAAGAAGGGCAAGAAAAACGCCTTCTCCGGTCGCATCCTTGAAATCGAAGGCCTTGACGAACTGACCGTCGAGCAGGCCTTCGAGCTCTCGGACGCCTCGGCTGAACGCTCCGCCGCCGGTTGCACCATCAAGCTGCCGGAAAAAGCCATTGCCGAGTACCTCAAGTCCAACATCACCCTGCTGCGTTGGATGATCGGCGAGGGCTACGGTGATGCACGCACCCTGGAGCGTCGCGCCCAGGCCATGGAAGCCTGGCTGGCCAACCCAGAACTGCTGTCGGCCGACGCCGATGCCGAATACGCCGAAATCATCGAAATCGACCTGGCCGACGTCAAGGAGCCTGTGCTCTGCGCCCCGAACGACCCGGACGATGCTCGCCTGCTGTCCTCGGTACAGGGTGAGAAGATCGACGAAGTGTTCATCGGTTCGTGCATGACCAACATTGGTCACTTCCGCGCCGCTGGCAAGCTGCTGGAAAAGGTCAAGGGTGGTATTCCGACCCGTCTGTGGCTGGCTCCGCCGACCAAGATGGATGCTCATCAGCTGACCGAAGAAGGCTACTACGGCATCTACGGCAAAGCCGGTGCGCGGATGGAAATGCCAGGCTGCTCCCTGTGCATGGGTAACCAGGCGCGGGTGCAGACCGGTTCGACCGTGGTGTCGACCTCGACCCGTAACTTCCCGAACCGCCTGGGCGACGCCACCAACGTGTACCTGGCATCGGCCGAGCTGGCTGCGGTGGCTTCGATCATCGGCAAGTTGCCGACCGTCGAAGAGTACATGCAGTACGCCAAGGACATCGACAGCATGTCTGCCGACGTCTACCGCTACCTGAGCTTCGACCAGATTGCCGAGTTCCGCGAAGCGGCCGCTAACGCCAAGATTCCAGTGGTCCAGGCGTAAGCCAGACAGCCATCCACTGGCTCCATGAAAAAAGCCCCGGCAGTGATGCCGGGGCTTTTTTTTCATTCAGAACAGTCAGGCACCGACTAAATCACGCCCAGACGCCTTCTTGAACGTGACGGGCCGGCGATGGCGAGCACGCCTGTCAGAAACTATCGCCAGGAACGCGTACCCAGCCCTCCATCAACACACGCGCGCTGCGACTCATGATCGCCTTGGTCACCGACCACTGCCCATCGATCAGGCACGCCTGCGCACCTACCCGCAAGGTGCCCGATGGATGCCCGAAGCGTACAGCGCTGCGCTCACCGCCGCCTGCAGCAAGGTTCACCAGTGTCCCCGGGATGGCCGCAGCCGTACCGATCGCGACGGCGGCAGTGCCCATCATCGCGTGATGAAGCTTGCCCATGGACAAGGCGCGCACCAGCAAGTCGATATCTTCTGCCCCCACCTGCTTGCCACTTGAGGCGAGATAAGCCTGTGCCGGCGCCACGAATGCCACCTTGGGGGTATGCTGGCGTGCGGCAGCCTGCCCTAGATGTTCGATCAGCCCCATGCGCAGCGCACCATGGGCCCGTATCGCCTCGAACCGCTCAAGGGCAGCCGGATCCCCATTGATGTCATCCTGCAACTCCATGCCGCTGTAACCAAGATCGGCTGCATTGAGAAACACCGTTGGGATACCGGCATTGATCAACGTCACCTTGAAGGTGCCAACCCCCGGTACTGCAAGCTCGTCGATCAGGTTGCCGGTAGGGAACATCGCCCCACCTTCCCCATCATCGTCGGCTGCCGGATCAAGAAACTCCAGCTGCACTTCGGCGGCAGGGAACGTGACGCCATCAAGCTCAAAGTCGCCGGTCTCCTGCACCTGACCGTTGCTCATCGGCACATGCGCTACGATGGTCTTGCCGATGTTGGCCTGCCAGATACGCACCGTGGCGACACCGGTTTCGGGTACCTGCGTGGGTTCTATCAGGCCACTGCCGATGGCGAACGCACCCACTGCTGCGGAAAGGTTGCCGCAGTTGCCGCTCCAGTCTACGAAAGGCTTGTCGATACTGACCTGGCCGAACAGGTAGTCCACATCATGATCAGGGCGCTTGCTGGCGGACAGGATCACGACCTTGCTGGTGCTGGACGTCGCCCCGCCCATGCCGTCGATCTGCTTGCCATAGGGGTCGGGGCTGCCGATTACCCGCAGCAGCAAGGCATCGCGTGCCGGGCCGGGCGTTTGCGCCTGCGCCGGGAGGTCCTGCAAGCGGAAGAACACGCCTTTGCTGGTGCCGCCACGCATGTAAGTAGCCGGAATCTTGATTTGAGGTGCATGTGCCATGGATTGAAGCCTCTTGGATGGCCCGGTGGTCCGAGCCAGTGCGGGCGACTGGGGGCCGCAAGGCGGCCACGTTGTGTTAAACGGTCGCTTCGAGGAAGTCCTGGGCAAAGCGTTGCAACACCCCGCCCGCTTCGTAGATCGACACCTCTTCGGCTGTATCCAGACGACAGGTCACCGGCACGTCAAAACGCTCTCCTGTGCGACGGGTCACCGCCAGGGTCAAGGTAGCGCGGGGAGTACGGATGCCTATCACGTCATAGGTTTCGCTGCCGTCCAGGCCCAGCACCTTACGGTCGGTACCCGGCATGAATTCGAGGGGCAAGACGCCCATGCCCACCAGGTTCGTGCGGTGGATGCGCTCGAACCCCTCGGCGACGATGGCCTCCACGCCCGCCAGACGCACCCCTTTGGCAGCCCAGTCGCGTGAAGAGCCCTGACCGTAATCGGCACCGGCCACGATGATCAGCGGCTGCTTGCGCTGCATGTAGGTTTCGATCGCTTCCCACATGCGCATGACCCGGCCTTCGGGTTCAAGGCGTGCTAGCGAACCCTGCCTTACGCTGCCATCTTCATTGCGCACCATCTCGTTGAACAGCTTGGGGTTGGCGAAGGTGGCGCGCTGAGCCGTGAGGTGGTCCCCACGGTGGGTGGCATAGGAGTTGAAGTCCTCTTCAGGCAAGCCCATTTTGGCCAGGTACTCCCCCGCCGCGCTGTCGAGCATGATGGCATTGGAGGGCGACAGGTGATCGGTGGTGATGTTGTCCGGCAGCAACGCCAGCGGGCGCATGCCACGCAAGGTGCGTTCTCCCGCCAGGGCGCCTTCCCAGTAGGGCGGGCGACGGATGTAGGTGCTCATGGGGCGCCAGTCGTACAGCGGCGCTACCTTGGGCCCACGGTCTTGCTCGACGGCGAACATGGGGATGTAGACCTTTCGGAACTGTTCGGGCTTGACCGCAGCGCGGACCATCGCATCGATTTCTTCATCGCTGGGCCAGATGTCCTTGAGGCGAATTTCACGGCCATCCGATGCCACGCCCAGCACATCTTTCTCGATATCGAAACGGATCGTACCCGCGATGGCATAGGCCACAACCAAAGGCGGGGACGCCAGAAATGCCTGTTTGGCATACGGGTGAATACGGCCATCGAAGTTTCGGTTACCCGACAACACCGCGGTGGTATACAGGTCCCGATCGATGATTTCCTGCTGGATGGCCGGATCGAGGGCGCCGGACATGCCGTTGCAGGTGGTGCAGGCGAAGGCGACGATGCCGAAGCCCAACGCTTGGAGCTCCGCCTCCAGGCCCGCCTCTTCCAGGTACAGCTGCACTGCCCTGGATCCAGGGGCGAGGGATGACTTGACCCAAGGCTTGCGCGTCAGCCCCAGCCTATTGGCATTGCGCGCCAGCAACCCGGCAGCGATCACGTTGCGCGGGTTGCTGGTGTTGGTGCAACTGGTGATGGCTGCAATGATCACCGCCCCGTCCGGCATCTGACCGGGTACCTGCTCCCAGGCACCTGCGATCCCCTTGGCGGCCAGCTCGCTGGTGGCCACCCGGGCATGGGGGTTTGAGGGGCCCGCCATGGTGCGCACCACGCTGGCCAGATCGAAGTCCAGCGTGCGCTCGTAGACCACCTCGGTAAAGCTGTCAGCCCACAGACCCGCGGTCTTGGCGTAGGTCTCTACCAGTGCGACCTGCTGTTCCTCGCGGCCTGTCAGGCGCAGGTAGTCGATGGTTTGCTGATCGATGGCGAACATGGCCGCGGTGGCGCCATATTCAGGGGCCATGTTGGAGATGGTGGCGCGGTCGCCGAGCGTCAGGGCACGGGCGCCTTCCCCATGGAATTCCAGGTAGGCGCCGACCACCTTCTGCTTGCGCAAAAATTCGGTCAGGGCCAATACCAGGTCGGTTGCCGTCAAGTTGGGCGCCAGTTTACCAGTGAGCTGGACGCCGACGATTTCCGGCAGGCGCATCCAGGAGGCGCGCCCGAGCATGACGTTCTCGGCCTCAAGCCCGCCCACGCCGATGGCGATGACGCCCAAGGCGTCCACATGCGGGGTGTGGCTGTCGGTGCCGACACAGGTGTCCGGGTAGGCCACGCCGTCATCGCTGTGTACCACGGGCGACATCTTCTCCAGGTTGATCTGGTGCATGATGCCGTTGCCAGGCGGGATGACATCGACGTTCTTGAACGCTTTCTTGGTCCAATTGATGAAATGGAAACGGTCTTCGTTGCGGCGATCCTCGATGGCCCTGTTGCGTTCGAACGCCTGGGGGTCATAGCCGCCACACTCGACGGCCAGTGAGTGATCGACGATTAGCTGCACTGGCACCACCGGGTTGACCTGGGCAGGGTCACCGCCCTTGTCGGCGATGGCATCGCGCAAGCCGGCCAGGTCGACCAGCGCGGTCTGACCCAGGATGTCATGGCAGACGACCCGGGCCGGATACCAGGGGAAATCGAGGTCGCGCTTGCGCTCTATCAGCTGGGCCAACGACGCCTGGAGCGTGCCAGGGCTGCAGCGGCGCACCAGGTTCTCGGCCAGCACACGCGAGGTGTAGGGCAAGCCCTGATAGGCGCCGGGCTTGATGGCCTCGACGGCAGCGCGGGCGTCGAAGTAATCCAGGTCAGTGCCTGGCAAGGCTTTGCGGTAGGCAGTATTCATATCGTTATCAGGCTCGGTCACGGATGGCGTTCAAGGGTGCGCGTGCGGGCAGACATGCTGGGCCACCCCGCGAGGCCAACAAAGTCTGCGCGGGGTGGGCGACCATCAGCGCTGCTCGATCGGTACGAACTGACGCTGTTCGACGCCGATGTATTCGGCACTCGGACGGATGATGCGATTGTTCTCACGCTGCTCGAACACGTGCGCTGCCCAGCCGGTAAGACGCGAGCAGACGAAGATCGGGGTGAACAGCTTGGTCGGTATACCCATGAAGTGATACGCCGAGGCATGGTAGAAATCGGCGTTGGGGAATAAGCGCTTTTGCTCCCACATGGTCTTGTCGATGGCTTCGGACACCGGGTACAGCACCGTGTCGCCCACCTCATCGGCAAGGCGCTTGGACCACCCTTTGATCACCTCGTTACGCGGGTCGGACTCTTTGTAGATGGCATGGCCAAAGCCCATGATCTTGTCTTTGCGCTCGAGCATGTGCAGCAACTCGGTCGTCGCTTGTTGCGGGCTCTGGAAGCGCTCGATCAGCTCCATGGCCGCCTCGTTGGCGCCGCCGTGCAGCGGGCCGCGCAGCGAACCGATGGCGGCGGTGACGCAGGAGTACAGGTCGGACAAGGTCGAGGCGCACACGCGGGCGGTGAAGGTGGAGGCGTTGAACTCGTGCTCGGCATAGAGAATGAGCGATACGTTCATCACCTTCACATGCAGCTCACTGGGCTGCTTGCCATGGAGTAACTGCAGGAAGTGGCCGCCCAAGGTGTCCTGGTCATTGACACAGTCGATGCGCACGCCGTGATGGCTGAAGCGGTACCAGTAACACATGATCGCTGGGAAGACGGCCAGGAGCCGGTCGGTCTTATCGCGCTGGGCATCGAAGGTGAGCTCGGGCTCCAGGGTTCCGAGCACGGAGCAGCCCGTGCGCATCACGTCCATCGGGTGAGCGTCGCGCGGGATGCGCTCCAGTACTTCTTTCAACGCCTGGGGCAGGTCGCGCAGGCCCTTGAGCTTGTGCTTGTAGTCGGCAAGCTCGGCCTGGCAGGGCAGCTCGCCATACAACAACAGGTAAGCCACCTCCTCGAATTCGGCGTGGGCAGCCAGGTCGCGGACGTCATACCCGCGATAGGTCAGCCCTGCGCCGGCCTGACCGACCGTCGACAGGGCCGTCTGACCGGCAACCTGACCGCGTAGGCCTGCGCCGCTGAGTACTTTTGCTTCGGCCATGGTGCTTCTCCTTTCTTGAACTTGTTATGGAATGCAGGCTGGCTAACCCTTATCTACCCCTGAACAAGGGCGCTGCAGCGCGCGCAGTAGGCAGGTCAGCCTTTTTTCTGGGCAAACAATGCATCGAGACTTTGCTCGAAAGCGTGATAGCCAATGGCGTCGTAAAGCTCCATGCGTGTCTGCATGGTATCGATCACGTTCTTCTGCGTGCCATCACGGCGTAGGGCGGCGTAGACGTTCTCGGCAGCCTTGTTCATGGCGCGGAACGCCGACAGTGGATACAGCACCAGCGACACATCGACCGAGCCCAGCTCTTCGGTGGTGTACAAAGGCGTGGCACCGAACTCGGTGATGTTAGCCAGGATGGGGGCCTTGACCCGGTCGGCGAATGTCTTGTACATCGCAAGTTCGGTGATGGCTTCGGGGAAAATCATGTCCGCGCCGGCCTCGACACAGGCGGCCGCCCGATCCAGCGCCGCATTGAGCCCCTCGACCGCCAGCGCATCGGTACGGGCCATGATCACGAAGCTGTCATCAAGGCGGGCATCGACCGCCGCCTTGATGCGATCGACCATCTCCTGCTGGGTGACGATTTCCTTGTTCGGACGGTGGCCACAACGCTTGGCGCCCACCTGATCCTCGATATGAATGGCGGCGGCGCCGAACTTGCTCATGGCGCGCACGGTACGGGCAACGTTGAAGGCCGAGGCACCGAACCCGGTGTCCACGTCCACCAGCAGTGGCAGGTCGCACACATCAGTGATGCGCCTGACATCGGTCAGCACGTCGTCCAGGCCACTGATGCCCAGGTCAGGTAAACCCAGGGAGCCTGCTGCCACACCGCCGCCGGACAGGTAGATGGCCTTGAAACCGGCACGCTTGGCCAGCAAGGCGTGGTTGGCATTGATGGTGCCGACCACTTGCAGCGGGCGCTCGGCGGCCACTGCGTCGCGAAAACGTTGGCCTGGGGTACTCTGGACGGTCATTGTTCACCTCGTGTGCTGTGGGTGTGGTCGCCTTGGTAATGGCGCTCGATGTTGCGTTTGGACGCAGCGATGTGACGACGCATCAACAGCTCGGCCAACTCGCCGTCACCCTCGGCAATGGCGTCTAGGATGCGGTGGTGCTCGGCGAAGGCCTGACGCGGCCGATTGGGCGTAGCCGAGAACTGGATACGGTACATGCGCACCAGTTGGTACAGTTCGCCGCAGAGCATCTTGACCAAGGTCTGGTTGCCGCTGCCCTGGATGATGCGATAGTGAAAATCGTAGTCACCTTCCTGCTGGTAGTAGCCCACGCCCGCCTGGAAGGCAGCATCGCGCTCATGGGTTTCCAGCACCTGGCGCAGCTCGTCGATGTCAGCTCGGCCCATGCGCTGGGCCGCCAGGCGGCAGGCCATGCCTTCGAGCGACTCGCGGATTTCATAGAGCTCGATGAGTTCGGCGTGACTCAGTGAAACCACCCGTGCGCCCACATGGGGCACACGAACCAGCAGGCGCTGGCCCTCGAGGCGGTGAATGGCTTCACGCAGCGGGCCTCGGCTGATGCCATAGGTGCGGGCAAGCTCCGGCTCGGAAATCTTGCTCCCCGGGGCTATGTCCCCCCGTACAATCGCCGCCTGAATCCGCCTGAAGACATGCTCGGACAGGGTTTCCGATTCCTCGTTGCCAGTCGGGTTACCCATTGAGAGCGCCTGCATATTGTTGACACCTTTCACAAAACATGGCGTTAAATCTAACGCTGGGTCACGTAATAGTCAAAGCCTTAAGCCACATTGTCAACAATGCACCCAACAAGAAACTACCCTCCGATCAAACTGTCAGATCGCGCACCGCTGGCGTCAATACGTCGGCGTGATAGAATGCCGCGCCTTCGATGGAGTATGGATAGCCCGTCTGCCCCGCCCGCATGGTGCCGGCAGATCAACGAGGAAGCTTGTGCAGCCGTTGCCAGTCGCCTTACCCCGAACTTTGCACAATACCGCGCCAGGACTATGAAACTGACACCCTTTGCTTTGCTGATTAGCCTCCTCCTGTTGCCGGCCCTGAGCCAGGCAGCCGGCAAGACCGTGTACGGTCTGAACGAATATGCTCGCCTGGGCGACCTCGACCTCGAAGTGGCGGCCAAGCTCGACACCGGGGCCAAGACAGCCTCGCTCAGCGCCCGCGACATCAAGCGTTTCAAGCGCAATGGCGAAAGCTGGGTGCGCTTCTACCTGGCCATCGATGCTGCCCATTCCCATCCCATCGAACGCCCGCTGGCGCGCGTGAGCAAGATCAAGCGCAGGGCTGGCGACTACGACGCCGAATCAGGCAAGGCCTACACCGCACGCCCCGTCATCGAGCTGGACATCTGCATGGGCCAGGCCAGGCGCACCATCGAAGTCAACCTCACCGATCGCAGCGCTTTCCAGTTCCCACTGTTGATCGGCGCGGAGGCTTTGAAGCATTTCGACGCCCTGGTCGACCCAAGCCTTAAATATGCGGCCGGCAAACCTGCCTGTGCCACCGACGCTCCCAAAGCAGAGTAATTCCGATGCGCTCTCTTACCCTCCATCTGAAAGTCCTGATCACCGTTCTGGTGTTGCTGGGCGTAGCGGTCACGGCTTATCAGATCTTCGTACTTGGCATCCCGGTGACCGAGGATGAAACGGACGATCTGTGGAACATCGATGCCAAGATCGAATTTGTGGCCAGCACCAAGGACCCGGTAAAGGTCCAGATGTTCGTGCCGCCCCTGAATCGGGATTATGTGAGCCTCAACGAAAGCTTCATTTCCAACAACTATGGTGTGAGCGTCAACCGCGCCGACGGCAACCGCAAGGTCACCTGGTCCGCGCGGCGCGCCAGCGGCAACCAGACCCTTTACTACCGGCTGGTGCTGACCAAGCGCTATAGCACCGAGAAAGCCAAGGTCAAGGGCCCGACCTTCCGCGACAGCCTCGCAGTAGAAGGCCCCGAGAAGATCGCCGCCGAAGCCTTGATGGCACCGATTCGTCAGCATTCGGCCGATGTCGAGACGTTCGTCAGCGAAACCATCAAGCGCGTCAACAACCTCAACGACGACAACGTCAAGCTGCTGCTGGCAGGCGATACCTCACCGATGAAGAAGGCGCAGGTCATTGACCTGCTGCTGTCCATTGCCCACGTGCCGATGGAGAAGGTGCACACGATCCGCCTGGTGGCCGACACCCCGCAAACCCCGGAACTGTGGTTGCGCAGCTTCAACGGCAATGACTGGCTGTATTTCAACCCCGAGACCGGTGAGCAAGGCCTGCCCAACGATCGGCTATTGTGGTGGACCGGGGATGACAACCTGATCACGGTCGATGGCGGCAAGCGGGCTAACGTCACCTTCAGCATGAACAACAGCGAGATGAACGCCATCCGCCTGGCCAAGCTGACAGACGAGAACACCGACGCCGACTTCCTCGAATACTCCCTGTACGGGCTGCCGCTGCAGACCCAGCAGACCTTCATGATCATGGTCATGATTCCCATCGGCGTGCTGGTGATTCTGGTGCTGCGCAACCTGATCGGCATCCAGACCCTGGGTACTTTCACACCGGTCCTGATCGCCCTGGCCTTCCGCGAAACACAGCTGGGCTTCGGGATCGTGCTGTTCACCGTCATCACCGCGCTGGGGCTATCGCTGCGCTCCTACCTCGAACACCTGAAGCTGCAGATGCTGCCCCGCCTTTCGGTGGTGCTGACATTCGTCGTGGTATTGATTGCCGCCATCAGCCTGTTCAGCCACAAACTGGGCCTTGAGCGCGGCTTGTCGGTCGCGCTGTTCCCGATGGTGATCCTGACCATGACCATCGAACGCCTGTCGATCACCTGGGAAGAACGCGGCGGCGGTCATGCCATGAAAGTGGCCATCGGCACCTTGTTCGCCGCCTCTCTCGCGCACCTGCTGATGATGGTACCGGAGCTGGTCTACTTCGTGTTCACCTTCCCGGCCGTGCTGTTGATTCTGGTGGGCTTCATGCTGGCAATGGGTCGCTATCGCGGCTACCGCCTGACCGAGCTGGTCCGCTTCAAGGCATTCCTGAAGAAGGCGGACGCCTGATGTTCGGCCTGATCAGAACGTGGAAAGCCCTGGAGGCCCGGGGCATCATGGGTATCAATCGGCGCAATGCAGACTATGTACTCAAGTACAACAAGCGCCACCTGTACCCGATCGTCGACGACAAGATCATCACCAAGGAGCGCGCCCTGGCCGCCGGCATCCATGTGCCGGAAATGTATGGCGTCATCGAGACGGAAAAGCAGATCGAGAAGCTTGACGAGATCATCGGCGGGCGCAGCGACTTCGTGATCAAGCCGGCTCAGGGCGCCGGGGGTGATGGCATCATGGTCATCGCCGACCGTTTCGAAGACCGTTACCGGACGGTGTCCGGCAAGATCATCAGCCATGAGGAAATCGAGCACCAGATTTCCAGCATCCTCACCGGGCTGTACTCGCTCGGCGGCCATCGCGACCGCGCCCTGATCGAGTATCGGGTCACCCCGGACCAGATCTTCAAGAGCATCAGTTATGAAGGCGTACCGGACATCCGCATCATCGTCCTGATGGGCTACCCGGTCATGGCCATGCTGCGCCTGCCCACCCGCCAGTCCGGCGGCAAGGCCAACCTGCACCAAGGCGCCATCGGTGTGGGCGTGGATTTGGCCACAGGCGTGACGCTGCGTGGCACTTGGCTGAACAACATCATCAGCAAGCATCCCGACACCACCAACGCAGTGGACGGCGTGCAGCTGCCGACCTGGGACGGGTTCATGAAGCTGGCCGCCGGCTGCTATGAGCTGTGCGGCCTGGGCTACATTGGCGTGGACATGGTGCTGGACCAGGAAAAAGGCCCACTGATCCTCGAGCTCAACGCTCGCCCAGGGCTGAATATCCAGATCGCCAACGATTGCGGCCTGACGCAACGCACCCATGCGATCGAGGCGCATCTTGAGGCACTGGCCAAAGAGGGTGTGACCGAAGATGCCGAGCAACGCGTGCGCGTTGCCCAAGGCCTGTTCGGCCACAGGCCCGGTCACTAAGGAGCGGGGTTGGCCACCAGCCCCGGCCAGATGAAGATGGCGAATGTCGCCCTGACGCTAGGCGCAATGCCTGCACCGGACTACAATCGCCGTCCTCGCTTTTAATCGCCGTCCCTACTGATGCCGACCTGCACGTTGTACGCCCTGCCCTACCAGCCTGACCCGGCTACCTACTTTTCCTGCTTGCGTGATGCTCCAGGCGCCATTTTGCTCGACAGCGCTCGCCCCGGCGCTGAACGCGGCCGCTTCGACCTGCTGAGCGCGTGGCCAGTACAGCAGTTGCAGGTGCTGGCGGACGAAACAGGGCGCGCCTTCCTGCAGCGGTTGCGCGCTGCGCTGGCTCGCTTGGGCGCTGCACATCTACCGCCAGAGAGCGAGCTGCCGTTTGCCGGTGGGTTGATCGGTTACCTGAGCTACGATTTTGGTCGTCGGCTGGAACACTTGCCAACCCAGGCGGTGGACGACCTCGGCCTGCCGGATGCCCAACTGGGCGTGTACGCATGGGCGTTGGTTACCGACCACGCCACCCGTACCAGCCAACTGGTGTTTCACCCAAGCCTGGGCCGTGAAGAGCGTGAGCGACTGGTGCGCCTGTTCGAGGGTTGTGAACCTCGGGTTAGCGGGGCTTTCAAGCTGCTCGCCCCAATGGCTGGTGACCTTGCGCCCGAGCAGTACCACGCAGCCTTCGAGCAGGTTCAACGTTACATCCAGGCAGGTGACTGCTACCAGATCAACCTGACCCAACGGTTTCGCGCTGCTTGCCAGGGCGATCCCTGGCGAGCTTATCAAGCCCTTCGCCAGGCATGCCCAACGCCTTTCTCCGGGTTCCAGCAATTGGCAGACGGCAGCGCCTTGTTGAGCTTCTCGCCCGAGCGGTTCATTCGGGTCAGCAAGGGTCATGTGGAAACCCGTCCGATCAAGGGCACCCGTGCGCGGGGTCAAGATGCGGCCGAGGATGCGCGCAATGCCGAGCAACTGCAGCAAAGCCCCAAGGACCGGTCGGAAAACCTGATGATCGTGGACTTGTTGCGCAATGACCTGGGCCGTACGTGCGAGATTGGCTCCGTCAAAGTGCCTGAGCTGTTCAGCCTGGAAACCTACCCCAACGTGCACCATCTGGTCAGCAGCGTGACAGGCACGCTGGCGGCTGGCAGGGACGCACTGGATCTGATCGGCGACAGCTTTCCTGGCGGCTCGATCACCGGCGCGCCCAAGATCCGCGCGATGCAGATCATCGATGAGCTTGAACCCACTCGCCGAGCGCTTTACTGCGGATCGCTGCTGTATGTCGATGTACGCGGCGAGATGGACAGTTCTATCGCCATCCGCAGCCTGTTGATCAAGGACGGCCAGGTCAGTTGCTGGGGCGGTGGCGCCGTGGTGGCCGACTCCGAATGGCAGGCCGAGTACGAGGAGTCCATTGCCAAAGTGCGGGTGCTGATGCAGACCTTGCAGGGGCTTTGAAAGCTGGCTTACCCGTGAACCGCTGAACGCAGCTTGGCGTGCCCCGCAACCAGGATGGGTTTTTTGTTACCATTGCCTCACTACGAGCGCCCAGCGCCACAGCCAAGATGGAAACCGCCTGATGAGCCAACCTTTCGATGTCGCTGCCCTGGCAGCGGCCTACGCGAACAAGTCCCCACAGGACATTCTCAAGCTCGCCTTCGAGCATTTCGGCGACGATCTGTGGATCTCCTTCAGCGGTGCCGAAGATGTGGTACTCGTGGACATGGCCTGGAAGCTGAACAAACAGGTCAAAGTCTTTAGCCTCGACACCGGGCGCTTGCATCCGGAGACCTATCGCTTTATCGATCAGGTGCGCGAGCAGTACAACCTGCCCATCGAAATCCTCAGCCCCGATCGCAGCAAGCTCGACCCGTTCGTCAAAGACAAAGGCCTGTTCAGCTTCTACCGTGACGGCCACGGCGAGTGCTGCGGCATCCGCAAGATCGAGCCCCTGCGCCGCAAGCTTGCGACCGTCAGTGCCTGGGCCACGGGGCAGCGCCGCGACCAGAGCCCCGGCACGCGCAGCCAGGTCGCAGCCCTGGAGATCGACACCGGCTTCTCCACCCCGGAGCGCACGCTCTACAAGTTCAACCCTCTGGCTCAGATGAGCAGCGAAGAAGTCTGGGGCTACATCCGCATGCTCGAGCTGCCCTACAACAGCCTGCATGAGCGCGGTTTCATCAGCATCGGTTGCGAGCCCTGCACGCGCCCTGTGCTACCTAATCAGCACGAGCGCGAAGGCCGCTGGTGGTGGGAAGAGTCGACCCAGAAGGAATGCGGCCTGCACGCCGGCAACCTGATCACCAAGGCCTGAAACGCGGGCGATACCTTTGAAAAGGGCCGCGTGGCGGCCCTTGCGTCCGAGGATCAGTGCACCGGTAACTCGACACCTTCGAACAATGCCTCCAGCTCCTGCTTGTTGTGACACTGGATGGCCTTGGCCATCACTTCACGGGTCAGGTGCGGCGCAAACTTCTCGATGAAGTCGCACATGAACCCGCGCAGGAAAGTGCCACGCCGGAAGCCGATCTTGGTGATGCTGGCTTCGAACAGTTCACTGGCGTCCAGGGCTACCAGGTCACCGTCCAGCTTGGCGTCAACTGCCATGCCTGCAACGATGCCCACGCCCAAACCGAGGCGCACGTACGTCTTGATCACGTCCGCGTCCGCCGCCGTGAACACCACCTTGGGCGTCAGGCCGCGGTTGCTGAAAGCTTCGTCCAGCTTGGAGCGCCCAGTAAAGCCGAACACATAGGTAACGATGGGATATTCGGCCACCGCTTCGAGGGTCAGCTTGGGAAGCTTGGCCAATGGATGGCCCTGCGGAACCACCACGCAACGGTTCCACTTGTAGCACGGCATCATGATCAGGTCGCCGAACAGCTCGAGCGCTTCTGTGGCGATGGCGAAATCCACCGTACCGTCTGCGGCCATCTCGGCGATCTGCATCGGGGAGCCCTGATGCATGTGCAAGGACACTTCCGGGTACTGCTTGATGAAGCCACTGATCACCGGAGGCAAAGCGTAGCGAGCCTGGGTGTGGGTGGTGGCGATGGAGAGCGTGCCCTTTTTCTCGTTGGAAAACTCCTGGGCGATCTGCTTGATGCTCTCGACCTTGCGCAGGATTTCGCCAGCGGTGTTGATGATGCGCTCCCCTGCTGGGGTCACACGCGTCAGGTGCTTGCCGCTACGCGCAAATACCTCGACGCCCAACTCGTCTTCGAGCAGTCGGATCTGCTTGCTGATCCCCGGCTGCGAGGTATACAGGCTTTGTGCTGTCGCAGAGACGTTGAGGTCATGGTGCGCTACTTCCCAGATGTAGCGCAGTTGTTGAAGCTTCATAAGGTTCCCTCAGTTCAGCGTGGGTCAGCGGCAGCGGGCAGCGGGCAGCGGGCAGCGGGCAGCGGGCAGCGACGATATATAACTATATTAGTGGTAATCGTAATAAATCTAGAACTATTTTGTTACACCGCCCGGAATATTCCCACAGCGTGATTCAGCCTTTCCTACGACCTAGATGCTGTGCCAAGGGGACCATATAGACCGGTACAGGCGAGAGCTGGAGCAATCTGACCGCCGTCCTACCCAAGGGCACGTCCACGCCCGCCCCGGCGCTGTGACTGCCGAAGACAAGCAGGTCGACGCTCAGGCGCTGGGCCTGATCCAGGATGACTTGCGCAGGGTCGCCCTGGCGCACGCGCACCGCCTTGAGCACCGCCAGATCGGCTTGCTCCCCCAGCTCCTCACGAAAATTTTCCAGTACACGCTGCTCGATGTTGGCCATTACCGTACCCACACCCTGGCTGTGCAGCTGGTCCAGGGTGTGTTCGTCCAGGTAACTTTGCAGGAGGGATTCGGCAAACTGGCCCATCGGTTCGACCGCATGAATGACGTACAACTCGGCACCGAATGTGCGCGCCAACGCAAGCGCATGCTGCATCACGAATGGCGCATAGACGCCGAGGTCTGTGGCGTACAGCAGAGAGCGGATCATTCGACCTCCTCGACTGCCATGGCGGCAGGGCAAACTTGAGCTTAGCAGCGCATCGGCGCCTCGCTTGCCCAGCCCGGCGCATGACTGCGCCTAGAGCATGGCCCCTTCACTGTTTTTACCGAGGAACCTCAGCGACTGGTACAACATCTCCATGCGGGGCAAATGGCAACCCGCGGACTGGGCGCGGGCCAGAGGCGCTGCATAGATGGCCTCTGTCTCTAGAGGTCGATGATGAACGTGGTCGTGGTACATGCTGGGCCAGTAATCAGGCATGCGCTCGGTCATGCTCAGCAGTTGCTGAGCATAGCCTGCGGGCATGGCATGACCACAAGCGACAGCGCCCACCATCACCTCCTCCATCAAGGCTTGCACCAGCGTGCGGGCATGGCTGTCGCCCAGCAGCTGGGCAGTGCTGGCGCCGAGCAACACTGACAGGCCGTTAAAAGGCACGTTCCACACCAACTTTTGCCACCGGGCGCCAGCCAGATCAGGCATGCCCACAGAACTCACCCCCGCAGCCTGGAACAATGAAACCCCCTGCTCCACCAGGCGGCGCCCGCCATCGTCACTAGGACCACTGTGATAACCCACGTTCACGGCACCCAACGCCTGATGGCGAATCACTCCGGGTGTCTGGCGGTCGGCGCAGACGAAGCACAACCCGCCAAGCAGGTGCATATCAGCCCGCAGTAACGGGCGCAGTTGCGCTTCGACATCCAGTCCGTTCTGCAGTAGCACCACTTTCGCATCCGGTGCACCGGCCTGCACGATCAATGGCGCCAGTTGCGGGTTGCCGGTGGCTTTGGCGCCTATCAATAGCCAATCGCAGGGTGGCATTTGCGCGGCGTCGGCGTAGCAATTTACTTTGGCGTGCAGCCGACCATGGACAGCGCTCTGGACGGTCAGCCCGTGATGACTGACCGCTTCATACTCGCTTCTTAGCAAAAAGTGCACATCGAAGCCGGCCTTTGCCAGCAGCAGCCCGTAAAAGCCGCCTATGGCACCGCTGCCGATGATGCCAATCCGGGGGTTGCGCGCGTGCATGCGGTTCTCCTTCTCATGTCAGCCTGTTTATTACACCGGTTGGGCACCTTCGCGCAGATCGATGCTCGCCGTCGACCCCTGCTACCCGGAAAAACCCCGCCTGCACGGGGCAATGCCCATTGTGGCGCACACGCTAACGCGCTAAGGTTCGGCTCCCCGCTGCGATTATTCTTGCTGCTGGGCCGCACGGGGATAGCTGGCGGCCGGCACCCGTGACCTGACGAGTAACACGATGGCTGATTTACCGATCGATGACTTGAACGTTGCATCCAACGAGACGCTGATCACCCCCGACCAGCTCAAGAAGGAAATCCCCCTTAGCGCCCAGGCCCTGCAGACCGTGACTGCTGGCCGAGACGTGGTGCGCAATATTCTCGATGGCAAGGATCACCGCCTGTTCGTCGTGGTCGGCCCCTGCTCCATCCACGACATCAAGGCCGCGCATGAATACGCAGCGCGCCTGAAGGCCCTGGCCGAAGAAGTGTCCGACACGCTGTACCTGGTCATGCGGGTATATTTTGAAAAACCGCGTACCACCGTGGGCTGGAAGGGCCTGATCAACGACCCATATCTGGACGACTCCTTCAAGATCCAGGATGGTTTGCATATCGGTCGCAAGCTGCTGCTGGACCTCGCCGAAATGGGCTTGCCCACGGCCACTGAGGCACTGGATCCGATTTCCCCGCAATACCTGCAGGATCTGATCAGCTGGTCAGCCATCGGTGCCCGTACCACCGAGTCGCAGACCCACCGCGAAATGGCCTCTGGCCTGTCGTCGGCCGTCGGCTTCAAGAACGGTACCGACGGTGGCTTGACCGTCGCTATCAACGCCCTGCAGTCGGTGTCCAAGCCGCACCGGTTCCTGGGGATCAACCAGGAAGGTGGCGTCTCCATCGTGACCACCAAGGGTAACCCCTACGGGCATGTCGTGCTTCGCGGCGGTAATGGCAAACCCAACTACGACTCGGTCAGCGTCGCCCTGTGCGAACAAGACCTGGCCAAGGCCAAGATCAAGGCCAACATCATGGTCGATTGCAGCCATGCCAACTCCAACAAGGACCCGGCCTTGCAACCGCTGGTGATGGAAAACGTGGCGAACCAGATTCTGGAAGGCAACCAATCGATTATCGGGTTGATGGTCGAGAGCCACCTGAACTGGGGCTGCCAATCCATTCCCAAGGACTTGTCCCAGCTGCAGTATGGCGTTTCGGTGACGGACGCCTGCATCGACTGGTCGGCGACCGAGAAGACGCTGCGCAGCATGCGCGCGAAGTTGAAGGACGTCCTCCCTCAGCGCAATCGCGCCTGAGACCTTTGGGGGCCGTTCAGGCCCTAGTGTTCAAAGCAGCGATCACACCTTGCTGGCGTGACGCTGCTGACGCTCCATGTAACGCTCCACGTACGAGCAGGACGGTATCACCGTGTAGCCCATCTGCTCGGCATATTGCAGCGCGCGCTCGGTAAGGGCAGCTGCGATCCCACGCCCGCGCAAGGCGTTGGGTACGAAGGTGCGGTAGATGTCCAGCGTCTGCTTACCCAAGTCCATGTAGGTCAGATAGGCACGATGACCGTCCACATTGGTCTCGAACTGATGACCCGCCTGGTCATGGTGGATGGTCAGCGCTTCGCTCATCACTACTCCTCGCGGGCCTTTTTGGCAGACCCATAGCCTAACCGATGGTCAATACCCGGCACACTTGGCACATGCATCGTCTATTGCGCGTTGGACCGCTGGACGTCTGCGTTCGTTCGGGTTTTCTGTAGACCCACATACTAGGCGCTTCCCGAAGGATTACTCAAGTAAAGCGCTCGGATGAAAGCCAGCCATTAACGGCTTACGCTGTTAAGTGTGACATTGACAGTGCCGGCAAATCATGTAGGACTAAGACGCACAAAGACAGTAGAAGTCACCCTTAGTTCAACATGAAAGTTGCCGTTAGTGCAGAGTTACCCTGCTGGCTCGGGGCGATGAGCCGCGCCCCTCGGCTGGCGCAGAAACTGCGCACTGTTTTTTTTTGCAGTTCTTGCGTTCAGTCAGTTTACTTACTACAAGTAATGGGTACTATGTACGCCGGCCAGTTTCTCTTTTCTGAGAGATGGCTCATTAATAGAAAGTCCTTGAAGGGGAACACGATGAACAACGTTCTGAAATTCTCTGCTCTGGCTCTGGCCGCAGTTCTGGCTACCGGTTGCAGCAGCGTCTCCAAAGAAACCGAAGCTCGCCTGACTGCAACTGAAGACGCAGCAGCCCGCGCACAAGCTCGTGCCGATGAAGCCTACCGCAAGGCTGACGACGCACTGGCAGCCGCTCAGAAAGCTCAGCAGACCGCTGACGAAGCCAATGAGCGCGCACTGCGCATGCTGGACAAAGCCAGCCGCAAATAATAGTCCCTTGGGGCTGTTATGAAGCCGACCCCTTTGGGGTCGGCTTTTTTTTGCGATTTTTTGACACCGAGGCGCGATTGCGCACTACGTTGCCGTCAACGCAGTTCGCAGAGAGGGTTACTGTATCTCCTCGGGAAGCGTCGAGACCATGGGCGTAGCGCTCTGATTGTCGACGGGCACGGCAATCTCCACCGGCATGCCATCTTCGGCAGCCACGACGTCGCGGACCATGTCCCAGTTCATGCGCAGGTTATTGGCCAGGTCTTCACGCTTGAGCAACGCGTTGATGACCGCCGTATGCTTGTCGACCACCGACGGATTGCCCTGATCATCCAGCGGCGTGTGGGCTTCGAGGTATACCTTGCCCCCGCTCAACCCGAACTTGTACGGTTCGTTGATGATGCGAACAGGAGTGCCCACCGGCACCATGCCCGACAGTTCCAGTACGTTGTTGTTGAGCATGCGGAAGCAGCCATGGCTGGTACGCATGCCGATCCCGAATTTCTTGTTTGAGCCATGGATCAAGTAACCCGGTACACCCAGGGTGAACTTGAAGGGCCCAAGCGGGTTGTCCGGGCCTGCTGGAACCACGGCAGGCAAGATGTCGCCATCGGCTGCATGCTCGGCCCGGATCGACGCCGGCGGCGTCCAGGTAGGGTTTGGCGTCTTGGCGATGATCTTGGTATTGGCAATCGGCGAGCCCCAGCCTTCGCGACCGATCCCCAACGGGAAGGTGTGCACCACATTCTCGCCTTTGGGGTAGTAATACAAGCGGTACTCGGCAAGGTTGATGACGATGCCTTCACGAGGACCCGGTGGCAGGATGTAGCGCGTGGGCAAGATGATTTCGGTGCCTGCGCCAGGCAGCCAGGGATCGACACCCGGGTTGGCGGCGATCATCTCCAGATAGCCCAGGTCATTGGCCGTACCGATATCGGCGAATGTATCTTCGTACTTGGCCTTGATCACATGCACCTGACCGACGATGTCGTCCCCAGGTGGCGGCAGTGGCAACTCCAGTGCGACAGCGGGCCCCGCTACCAGCAAGGCGGCCAGGGACAGGCTACGAGTGACGGCGGGAAAGCGCGGCGACATCCGGTAAATCCTTTGGGAGGTGGGACGAAAGGCATGATTGTACACCCCCACCCCAGACAGCGGGAGGCATCCTGAGCCGGACGCGGTTACAGATGATGAAAGGTGCGCGCCTCAGACCGCCTGCAATTGTGGCCAGACCGGTCGCATGCCTCGCCGCTGCGCATCGAGAATGGCGCGGCACAGCTCGCACAGCCGGGTATCGCGATAGATGGTGCGTGGCACGCCGGACCAGCGAGGGTGCGCAGGCAACAGCCCCCCGCACAATGTTCTGTCCACCGGCACGCCGAGTTCGAGCTGCCGCGCGACCAGGTGAACGCGACTTTCCTGGCAGGCGAACAGGTCAAGCTGTTCGTCGGGCTCGATCAATTGGTAGGCGAAAAGGGACCAGGCAGGGCGCGGCATCGGGGGTACTCGGAACGGGGGGCGCAACATTAGCCCAAACCCGCCCCCGTTTAAAGCGTCAGAGCAAGGGTTTGAGCGCCGGCCAGGCGTTTTCCAGCAGCCGCTGCTGGGCGCCCTGGGCAGGATGGATGCCGTCTGCCTGCATCAACTCAGGAACGCCGCCAACCCCTTCCAGGAAAAACGGCACCAGTGCTACCTGCTTGTCCTTGGCCAACTCCTTGTACACCTCGGCGAAAGCAGTGGTATAGCGGACGCCATAGTTGGGAGGCAACTGCATGCCCAGCAGCAAGACCTTGGCACCTGCCTGGCGCGACTGATCGATCATCGCGGCAAGGTTCTGTCGCAGTTGCGCTGGCGGCTGGCCGCGCAACCCATCGTTGCCCCCCAACTCCAGCACCACCACCTCGGGCGTGTGCGCCGCCAGCAACGCTGGCAGCCGCGCTTGCCCGCCGGCACTGGTGTCGCCACTGATCGAGGCGTTGACCACCTTGTCGTCGAAACCTTCCTGACGCAGGCGGGTCTGCAACAAGGATGCCCAACCTTCGCGGGTATCCAGGCCAAAACCTGCGCTGATACTATCACCGACAATCAGCACCGTTCCCGCAGTCGCGCTCTGGGCCAGGCAATACAGGGCCAGACCGGCACTTATCAACCACATTCGCATCGGATTCTCCATGGGCCCCAGCATGCTCGTTGCGCAGCACCTTAGCAAAGTGGTCACCAGCGCGGAAGGTGAACTCACCATCCTGCACCCCATGTCGCTGGCGCTGGCCGAAGGGGACAGCCTTGCCATCGTCGGCGCCTCAGGTTCAGGCAAGTCGACCCTGCTTGGGCTGCTGGCCGGGCTCGATCAGCCCAGCCAAGGTTCGGTGACGCTCGCCGGGCACGACCTAGGCGTGCTCGATGAGGACCAGCGGGCCCGCATCCGGGCCGAGCACGTGGGCTTTGTGTTCCAGTCGTTCCAGCTGCTCGACAGCCTCAATGCGCTGGAAAACGTGATGTTGCCGTTGGAACTGCATGGTCGCGCAGACGCGCGCGATCACGCGCGCACCTTGCTCGAACGCGTAGGGTTAGGGCAACGGCTTACCCATACGCCGCGGCAACTGTCGGGCGGTGAGCAACAGCGGGTGGCTCTTGCCCGTGCTTTTGCTGCTCAGCCCGCCGTACTGTTTGCCGACGAACCGACGGGCAACCTCGACAGCCATACGGGCGAGCGCATCAGCGACCTGCTGTTCGAACTGAATCAGGAGCGCGGCACCACCTTGATCCTGGTGACCCATGACGAGCGGCTGGCTCGCCGTTGCCACCGCCATATCCGCCTGGATGCGGGCCAGTTGGTCAGCCCCTTGGAGGCCGGATGAAGGGCATGCCGGCGGCGCGCCTGCTGGGGCTGGCCTGGCGACAGCTGCTGCGCGATCTTCGGGCCAGCGAAGTGCGGGTATTGTTCTTTTCGCTCCTGGTCGCCGTGGCGGCCAGTACCGCCATCGGGTATTTCGGCGCCCGGCTCAATGCCGCCATGCAATTGCGCGCCACTGAGTTCCTGGGCGCTGACCTGGTACTGCAGGGCAGCGCCCCAGCCGCGGCGCCACAGATTGCAATCGGCGAGTCTCTGGGGCTGCATCACGCGCAGGTGGTCGAGTTCACCAGCGTGGTGGGCGCAGATAACGGTATCCAGCTCGCGGGGGTCAAGGCCGCCGATACCGCCTACCCATTGCGCGGCCAGGTGCGCAGCGCCGCCGAGCCTTATGCCGAGGAAAAGCCAGGCGGTGGGCCGGCAGCCGGCGAGGTGTGGGTAGAGCCACGGCTGCTGGCGGCATTGGGCATGAACATCGGCGACAGCATCGATGTGGGCATGAAGACCCTGCGCATGAGCCGCGTGCTGACCTATGAACCGGACCGGGCAAACAACTTCTATAGCTTGACCCCACGGGTGATGATGAACCTGGCGGACCTGCCAGCGACCGGCGTGGTGCAACCCGGCAGCCGCGTGACATACCGTGACCTGTGGAGCGGCCCTGCCGAGGCATTGGCGCAATACCGCGCCAGCGTCGAGAACACGCTTTCGGCCAGCCAGCGGTTGCGCGACACCCGCGATGGCAACCAGCAGATCGGCGGCGCATTGGGCAAAGCCGAGCGTTACCTGAACCTGGCCAGCCTCGTTGCAGTATTGCTGGCCGGTGTCGCCGTGGCGCTGTCTGCCAGTCGCTATGCCGCCAGGCGCCTGGACGCCAGCGCCCTGCTGCGTTGCCTGGGCCTGTCGCGGCGCCAGGCGCTGCTTCTGTACAGCCTGCAGCTGGCCATGCTCGGGCTTGCAGCTGCGATCGTGGGCGCCGCAGTGGGCTGGCTTGCGCAGCTGGGTTTGTTCAAGCTGCTGCACGGATTACTGCCCAGCGACGTACCGCCAGGGAGCCTGTGGCCGGCCTTGGCTGGCGTCGCCACGGGGCTGGTCGCGCTGGCAGGCTTTGCTCTGCCGCCGATTGCAGCCTTGGGTAAAGTGCCCCCGTTGCGGGTGCTGCGTCGTGACCTGCTCCCTGTACCTCCCAGTAGCTGGCTGGTCTACGGTGCAGCCCTGTTCGCCCTGGGGCTTATCATGTGGCGATTGAGCCTTGACCTGCTGCTCACCTTCGCACTCCTGGCAGGCGGCCTGGCGGCAGCCCTGGTGCTGGGCGGGTTGCTGTGGCTGGGTTTGCGCAGCCTGCGTCGACTCCTGTCAGGGGCGCCGCTGGCCTGGCGCCTGGGGCTGGGGCAGTTGCTTCGCCACCCCACGGCCGCCGCCGGGCAGGCCTTGGCTTTCGGGCTGATCCTGCTCGCCATGGGCCTGGTCGCGCTGCTGCGTGCGGAGCTGCTCGACACCTGGCAGGCACAGCTGCCTGAAGATGCCCCGAATCATTTCGCACTCAATATTCTGCCTGACGACCAGGACCGCTTCGCCCAACAGCTCAAACAGATCAACGCCGCTGCGGCTCCCCTGTACCCAGTCACACCTGGGCGGCTGATCGAGATCAACCAGCAGCCGGTCCAACAGATCGTCACGAAGGACTCTGCAGGCGAACGCGCCGTACAACGGGACCTGAGCCTGACATGGGCGGCGCAGTTGCCTGACGGCAATCAATTGACCGGTGGTCATTGGTGGCAAGGATCACCAAGCGATGACGATGTACCTGGCGTATCGGTGGAGGCCCAGCTCGCCGAAAGCCTTCAGCTGAAACTGGGGGACAGGCTCACGTTCGATATTGGGGGCCAGCAGCGCCAGGCCAAGGTGACCAGTCTGCGCAGCGTTCACTGGGACAGCTTTCAGCCCAATTTCTACATGATCTTCCAACCCGGTACGTTGCAAGGGCTGCCTACCACCTATCTGACGAGTTTTTACCTCGCACCCGGGCATGATCAGGAAATCGTCGCCCTGTCACGCGCATTTCCTGCGGTGACCATCCTTCAGGTCGATGCATTGCTCGCCCAGCTACGCAGCATACTTGCTCAGGTCACGCTGGCTGTAGAGTACGTGCTGCTGTTCGTACTGGCCGCAGGAATGGCCGTTTTGTTCGCAGGCCTTCAAGCCACCTTGGATGAGCGCATTCGTCAAGGTGCACTGTTGCGTGCCCTGGGGGCCCAACGCCAATTGCTGACCAGGACACGGCGCATCGAATTCGGCTTGCTGGGAGCACTGAGCGGTTTGCTGGCGGCGCTGGGGTGCGAACTGATCACCTTCGTCTTGTATCACTACGCTTTCGCACTGCCGTGGAGCCTGCACCCGTGGTTGCTGCTGATGCCCGTTGCAGGCGCGCTGCTGGTCGGCTGCGCGGGTGTGCTCGGCACTCGCCGCGCACTAAACGCCTCACCGCTGGCGGTCCTGCGTGAAGGGTGAAGCCAGGACGGTTCTGCGTGACGCAGGACCGTCTTGGCGACATGCCAGGCTTACAGCGAGCAGCTGCCCAGGCCGTGCTTCTCCAAATACCGCTGCTGGTCCTGGTCAGCCAACTGAAAGTCACCCAATGGCAAGATGACGGTCGCCACTGGCTTGCTCAGTTTCCCTGAGGCCTCCAAGTAGTGCTTGGCGGCTTGTGCCAATTCAGCCTGAGCAAGGTTACTCACGAAAAGCGCAGAGCGATATTTGACGCCAATATCCGTGCCCTGACGATCGACCGACGTAGGATCATGCAGCCCCCAGAAATGCCCCACCAGTTGGCTGTACGACGTCAGGCCTGGATCGAAGTCGACCTGGACCACCTCGATCATGTCAGCCTCCCCCTGGGCTGATCGCGCAAAGCCCACTCGGCTGTCTACTACACCCGGCAAAGCTCGGAAGGCCGCTTCGGCGCCCCAGAAGCAGCCCGCACCAAAAGTCGCCTGCTCCACACGTTGCTGTGGTTGTCTGTCCGTCATGAGGTGATGCCCTCTGGCTCAATCGCGAAGTGTCTATGAAGTTGTTCGATATGTTCAGGGCCGATACCACAGCACCCGCCTATGATCGTGGCGCCTGCGGCGACCCAGATTCTGGCCCAGTCCAGGTAGGGCTCAGGCCCGAGGTCTGCACGGATGTCCAGTAACGTAGTGTTGGCCTCGGCCTCTTGCGACACCGGCGGGAAAGCGTTGGCATAAACCCCCAGCTCCACACGCTGCTCAATACCGCCATGGACGGCCTGAGCCTGCTCCAACGCAGCCCCCATGACCTCTGGCTGACTGCAATTGAACAGCACTGCCTTGGCTCCGACCGAGAGGGCGCAGCGCACGCCATCAGCCACCGACTCCCCTGAACGCAAACGTGGCGGGTGATCGGCATCGTCGATCAGCGTATAGGACACCCACAGCGGCTTGGAACGCTCACCCAGCGCCTGGGCAGCGGCCTGCACTTCGGCCGTTGAGCTTTGCGTTTCAGCCAGCCATACGTCTACATGCTCTTGCAGCCCTGCAATCAGCTCCTGATGGATGGCCACAGAAGCCTGATGGTCGAACAGGTCGGGTCGATAAGATCCGAGCGCCGGCGGCAGGGAGCCGGCGACGCGTACAGGGACAGCGCTTTGCGACGCCGCTTGGCGAGCAAGCCGCCCTGCGCGATCGGCAAGCGCTCGCCCCTGCTCGGCGAAGCGCGTCTGGCCTAGGTGAAAAGGCACCACAGCATAACTGTTGGTCGTCACGACCCGCGCGCCGGCCCTTATGAACGCCTCGTGCGCCTGGAGCACGTGCTCTGGGGACTCGATCAGCGCGAGCGCTGACCATTCCGGTTGCCTGAAAGGCGCTCCGCTGCGCTTGAGTTCCCGCCCCATTCCGCCGTCAAGCAGGTGAATCGGACTCTGGCTCATTGGGCTTGGCCCTGTGCGGGAGCTGCGGCCAGCCATTGCTCGACGGTGGCCTGATGATCCTGGATCCAAGCCTTGGCTGCGACATCAGCAGGTACCTGTTCCTTTTCGATCTTCAGTATCAACGCATTGAGATCGCTGGGGTCAATGGCGAAATTGTGCAGGAACGCTGCGACCTTCGGCGCGCGTTTTTGCAGCCCAGCGGATGCAAGCACATAGACCTTGGCATCGGGGAACGCGCAGGTGATCTTGCTCTTGTTCAGCCAATCGGCGTCTACTGTAGGGCTTATGAACTTCCAGCATCCATCGGCCTTGTAAAGCGGGTCACCCTTCTTGTTGTCCTGGGCATAGCCGTCAAACGCCGGCTCTTCCAGGCGCCGCAGGTCGAATGCCGAAAACACCCAATCGGGCGTGTAGGCGTAGAACACCACACCGCGCTGCGCTTTGTAGGCTGACGCCAGCTTGGCGTACGTCACCGAGGCCTCGGTCGAGATCGCTTCGAACTTGTCGGCAAAGCCGTAATCCTTGGCCTTGATCTGGCCAATGTAGGTGGACTCCCAACCCGCAGGGCCCACCAGCAATTGCGCCTGGCCACCGCCCAACGGCTCGAACAGCTTGGCCACTTCAGGCTTGTTGAGATCGTAGATGGACTTGACGCCGTATTTGTCCTGCAGGTAACCCGGGATGTAGAAGCCCTGAACACCGGTGTAGGGATGGGCATTGGGTACCAAGGACTTGGTCCCACCGCTGACGTACTTGGCCCAGGCCGCCGACTGGTTCGGCAGCCAGATGTCGGTCAGCACGTCAACCGAGCCATCCCCTTTTGCCGCAGCGCTCAATAGCACCGGCACATCGCCTGCCAGGTAAGAAACTTCGCCATCCAGACGGCTCTGAATGACTTCGCCCAGGATGTGTTGAATGGCAATCGCGCCGGTCCAGTTCTGCTCACCGATGACGATCGATTCCTTCGCCGAGGCTGCTGCAGGCAAGATAAGGGAAACCAGCAGTGCGGCGGTCCCCAGTTTGCTGGGCAGGTGTCTGTTCATGTGGGTTCTCGCTGTGTTCAGGTACGAAGAGGGTCTTGCTGGCGCAAGCTCGATTGAATGATCCGGTCGGGTATGAGCGCGCACAGCACTATCGCCACGCCTGCCAGCACGCCCTCCCCGCCTTTGATGTTGCGCAGCGCAGTCATGACGTCGTAGCCCAGCCCACCAGCGCCGATCAGCGCGGCGACCACGACCATCGACAGGCTCATGACGATGGTCTGATTGATACCCAGCAACAGTGACCGGCGTGCCAACGGCAACTCCACCTTGAGCAGCGCTTGCCAAGGGCTTGCGCCATGGGCGAGCGCTGCCTCGACGGTTTCCTTGGGTACTTCCTGGATGCCCAGCGATGTCAGACGGATCATCGGCGCCAGGGCGAAAACCACCGTGGCGATCACAGCCGGGGTCTTGCCTACCGAGAAAAAGGCCACTGCAGGGATCAGATAAACGAACGTTGGCAGCGTTTGCATCACATCCAGTAGCGGTGTGACCAGCCGTCGCACCCGCGCACGCTTGGCCAGCAGGATCCCGGTCGGAACGCCGATGAGCAATGCAATCAATACCGAAGAGCCGACCAGCGCCAAGGTGGAGACAGTGCGCTCCCAGAAGCCGAACAGACCGATGTACAAGACTGCCGCAGTGCTGGTCAGCGCAAGCGTCGTTCCAGCCGAGCGCCAAGCCAGAAGTACCAGCGCCAAGGCAGGAACGGGCCAAGGCAGCCAGCCCAGCCCACTCTCGATACCGTCGATGACGCCGCGTACGATGTAGATGACCCCGATGAAAGCACGCTCGAAGTTCACCTGCGACCATGCGATGAACTGGTCGATGCTCTGGGCCACCTGCAACATCAGCTGGCGGTCAGCCGGAAACTGCTGCAAAACGTGACCTGTCTCGGGTGCAAACACACGCCAGATCACCAGCACCTGACTCACCATCAGTACTGCAAGCGGCACCGCCCAGCCTGACTCGGAGAGCGACACCGGTTGGCGACTCAACGAGGCCGCTATGATTCGGTTCGTCACGAATACGGCCAGGGCCGCCAGGGCTGCCAACGTCGATGAACCGACGATGCTCTGGGCCAATACCGCAAGCGCTGCGAGTTCAGTGGCCAAGCAGAGCCAGAAGGCGCCGCCTCTGCCGGCGGCGGCCAGCGCCGCAGGCCCCATCAACAGGGCTTGCCAGCGGCCAACGACGGTGCGGCCAGGCATTGCTCGGGGGTTTTCTTTCGGAGCCGCAGGGGCGACGGAACGTGCGCGCGGCATGACCTTGGTGTGGTCCTGAAAGAAGTCGGCCACTTCGCTGTCGGCCGGTGCTTCCAGCAATTGCGCTGGGGTACCGACCTGAACGAGGCGACCTTGGCGCATGATCGCGATCCTATCACCCAGGCGCAGGGCCTCTGCGGGGTCATGCGTAACCAACAAGGTGGTAATACCGCGCTCACGGACTAACGCCATGAAGTGATTTTGCAGGTCTCGTCGAATGGTAGGATCGAGCGCGCTGAAGGGCTCGTCCATCAGCAGGATGTCCGGTTCGCTCACCAAAGCCCGCGCCAGGCCGACCCGCTGCTGCATGCCGCCGGACAGCTGGTGGGGATAATGCTCGGCCCAGCCCTCCAGCCCGACTGCGCGTAGCTGCACCTTGGCCGCTGCATGACGAACCGCCTCTGGGGTACCCCGCAATTCCAATGGCAATGCGATATTGTCCAGGACGGTGCGGTGGGGTAACAGCCCGAAGTGCTGGAAGACCATGCCGATACGCCGGGACCGCAACGCTCGCAGCGCCCTTGCGTCCAGGTTGCCGATGGCCTGACCATCGACCAGGACTTCGCCACTGGAGGGCTTGATCAGCCGGTTGATGTGCCGAAGTAACGTGGACTTTCCGCTGCCGGATGTGCCCATCAAGCACAGCACCTCTCCCCGCCGCACTTCCAAATTGACCTGATCGACAGCGGGCAACACGGATGCGCCGCCAGGATAAGCCTTGGTAACGCCCCTGAACTCAAGGGCAGCATCGACGCCACGCCCTCTGTCGTTGTCAGGACGAGCGATAACGTGGCGAGACGGAAGGGGCTTCTCGGCCAAGGCACTCTGATTGATTGTCACGGGGGACTCCGAGCATGAAACCACTGTTGCAAGCAGGCGCTGGCTTCAGGGGGTGAGATGGATTAAGCCGCAAGCCTGCGACCTGAATGATCGAGCGGCTGCAAGCTGATCGGCGAAGGCAGCGAATCGCGCCGATCGAGTTAAATCTAATCGATCTTAAAAATCTTTTATAAATATCTTTTTGGAATTAGCTTAGGCGCAGGCACACGCTTGCGCCAAGCCTATTTGCGTTGGTTGCAAGCGCGCCAACTGGGAAGGTCGCCAAGCCTGACGTGCCTGGCGCTTGAGGGATCGAGAAGCCTCGCAGATCACCAGGCTTTCGAATGAAGACCGCGCATTGTGCAACGGCGGTGAACGGCTAGCTGAAGAGGCATTGAAGACTAGGCGGCCTTGCAACCGAGGCTGCGCATCAGATCGCGGGTTGCGTCGAGAAAGACGTCGTTGATCGCCTCGACACACTCTGGCGTCAAGCGGCTTGAAGGGCCTGACAGCACCAATGCACCGACCAATTCATCACCTGCCCCGTAGACGGGGAAGGCTACCGAAGCCGCATGCGGGTCAGTGGCCCCCATCGAGAAGAACGGCTGCTGCATGGTGATGCCGCTGGCAAACGGTGTGCGCAATGCCTGGGCGCCGGCAGCATCGTCCATCGGACGCATATCGCCAGGTTGCACGTGCATGCGTAGACGATGGGGGGAATTCACCCGGTACTGACACATGCGGTAGGCCCCGTGGCGCACGTAGAACGACGCCGTTTCACCCGTACGCTCGGCCAGAAGGTGCAGCCTGGGCATCACGTGCCGCTCCAGATCGATACCCTCTTCGTACACGGCGTTAAGTCGCATCACTTCACTGGCCAGTTGATAGCGACCGTCGGCCATGCGGTTGACATAGCCGTGATTCTCAAGCGAAACCATCAGGCGCATGATGGTACTTTTGATCAGCCCGGTGCGCTCGACAAGCTCGACAAGCGTCAGCGCCGTGTCCCCCACCTGAAACGCAGAAAGCACCGTCAGCACGCGGTCGGCCGAAGCCACTCCATTAACCGCTGGACGCGGCCGGACATTTACCATCGAAAGTTCCTCACCTGTGAATGATGCAAGTCATTGGCGGCATTGAAAGCGTCCATTATCTGGCAATGCCCCGACGACCGCCATCACAGCTGACCACGTCGGTTGCAATGTTGCGAATTCTGCAGCGAAGGAACGCCGGCTGAACGAGCCCATCTGGTTGGGAGCTGGCCTGCAATCAGGTGAATCAACCGCTCAGCTCATGAGCTGATAGGTCTCACGGGCAGTCCCGCTGAACAGCCGATTCTTTTCAGGTTCGGTAAAGTCTGTCACTACACGCTTGAACGCGTTCCACAACACGTCGTAGCCGAACATGCCCTTGTCCACCGGGAAGTTGCTTTCGAACATGCAACGCTCCACGCCGAAGCAATCTATGGCATGCAACAGATAGGGTCGCCATTGCTCCGCCAGGATGACCGAGCTTGGCGGTTTTAGGGCAAGGTGGTAGTCGAACCCCGCGACTTTCATACCCAACCCCCCTAGCTTCAGTCGCACATTCGGACATTGCGCCAACCGGCAAAGACCTGCCGACCACTGCATGAACACCGCATCGCGTTGACCGACGTATGGGCCAGCCCCCAGCGGCCCGCCGAGGTGATCAACGACGATCAGCAGGTCGGGAAAGGCTCGGGCGACCTCAAGCACTTCATCGAGCTGGGTGTGGTAAGCCCAGACATCCAGTACCAGCCCACGCTGTTGAAGCTGAGCAACACCTCGGTGAAACGCAGGTTCCAGAAGCACGCCGGGAGGTGGCGGCTTGGGGTTGGAAATCAGCCTCGGATCGGCATGCCAGGCAGTGGTGTTGCGAATACCGCGCAGGCGCGTCCCAGCACGGGCCAGCATCTCGTCGAGCACCGGCGCTACCGCATCGCCAAGCGACAGATTGGCGCCTGCCACAATGGCCGCACATAGCCGCAAGTCCTGCAGCAGGCCGCTGGCACTGTAGGCAGCGACACCGTTGACGTATTCCACCTCACCTACCGGCTGGAAGGCCTCTGGACGATCGACAGCCAGCATCGAGCGGCACTGCACGTAAATGGAACCCACCACCCGATGACCACACGCCAGGTCGGCCAGGTAGTCTTCGGCAAGGTAGCGCTGGCCGGGGCGGTCCCACAGGTGGTGGTGAGCGTCGATGATGACGCGCTCAGGCTCCAGGGCGGCTTCGCGCCACTGCGCAAGCCACTGCGGCCGCACGGGGGCGTGGGGTGTTTGCATGTTTATCTCCTGTTCGCCGCACCGATATCCCTCCATGCCATCCGCTGGGGCTGGCATGAAGGGGCATCGATGCGGTGAAGCACTTAGCCCTGCATGCCCCAGCGGCGCACGGTGACAAGTTCGATGCTGCGAAATACCAGTCCTTCGACCACCAATCCGATGACGATGACCATCAGCAAACCGGCAAAGACGTTAGGCGTTTCCAACGCGTTGCGGTGCTGGAAGACATACCAGCCCAGGCCTCCGGAATTACCGGACACCCCGAATACCAGCTCGGCGGCGATCAGGGTGCGCCAGGCAAACGCCCAGCCGATTTTCAGTCCCGCCAGAATGGACGGTACAGCAGCGGGGATGAGAATACGCGTGACCAGGCGCAAGCCGCGCAAGCCATAGTTACGCCCTGCCATGCGTTGGGTCTGGCTGACAGATTGAAAACCGGAATAGGTACTGAGCGAGACGGCCCACAGTACCGAATGCACAATCACCAGCATGAGGCTCTGTATGCCCAAACCGAACCACAGCATGGCCAGGGGCAGGATCGCAATGGCTGGCAGCGGGTTGAACATCGCAGTGAGTGTCGCCAGTACGTCCGTGCCCAAGCGGGTCGACACGGCCAGTGAGGTCAGGATCGCTGCCAAACCGATGGCCACGGCATAGCTCATCAAAAGTACCTTGAGTGAGCTGAACACGGCCTGGGGCAATACACCATTGAGCAGGTCCCCAACCATCGCCACTACGGTCTCGCTGAAGGCTGGGAACATCAGCGGGTTGTCCAGATAACGGGCATAGAGTTCCCATATCAGGGCCAACATCACCAGCACCAACGCCCGGCGTATCCCGGTATGAGCGAGAACACGTTCTACCAGACCCAGTTGCCGAGCGACGTCCCCTACCTGTCCCGGTGGCACCGGTGCATACTCCACATCGGCTCGGGGCTGGATCGAAGGCTTATCCATGGGCTGTCTCCGTGTGGCCGAAAAGCATATGGCTGATACGCTGGTGCAGTTGAGCGAACAGCTCGCTGCCCTGGTCGGCGAAGCCGAATGCGCTGGCATCGAGTTCTGCGCGTACCTGCCCCGGGTGTGGCGTCAGGACCAGGATTCTTGTACCCAGAACAATGGCCTCGTCGATCGAGTGGGTCACGAACATCAGGGTGAACGGTGCTTGCTCCCACAGTTCCAGCAGCTCTTGCTGCATGCGGCGTCGGGTCAACGCATCAAGCGCGGCGAAGGGTTCATCCATCAACAGCATCGCAGGCTCCATTGCCAGGGCTCGGGCGATGGCAACCCGCTGCTTCATCCCGCCTGACAACTGGTGCGGATAGGCATCCTTGAATTTTTCAAGCCCCACCTTGGCGGCGGCACGCGCCGCGCGTTCGGTAATTTCGGTGCGTGGAAATCGCCTTGTCATCTGCATCGGGAACATGATGTTGGCCATTACCGTCTTCCATGGCATCAACTGATCGAACTCCTGGAAAACCATCATGCGATCAGGGCCAGGCTCCCGGATTACCTGTCCATCCAGGCAGATCTGGCCTGCCACGGGTTCGATAAATCCTGCGACGCTCTTGAGCAGACTCGATTTGCCGCAGCCTGATGGCCCCAGCAGGACAAAGCGGTCATTGCGCTGTACGTCAAAAGAGACCTGGTGAGTCGCGGTGATCAATTGGTCACGGGTCTTGTACTGCAACGTCACGTTATCCACGCAAAGCACCGCACGGGTCTTTGCCTGTGAGGGGGCGGCGATGGGAGATAACAGACTCATCAGCTCCCCTCCCCATCAGCGACCGGTGCGAAGAAAACCGACTGCCAGTTGTCCGGGGCTTTTTTCAAGGCCCCCGAACGCACCATGAACTCGGCCAAGGCCATGACGCCGCTCGGCTGCACGGACCACTCACCGCTGACCTGGCGCAGCATGTCTTCGACCTGATCGAGCGACAGACTGGACGGCTCGCTGGCCAGGAACAGCTCTGCGGCTTTGCGTGGTTCCTTGCGGATATACGCATTGGCTTCGTTGATCGCCGCTACTACCGCGGCACTCAGTTGGGGGTTGTTCTTGACGAAGCGCCCTGTGCTGGTCAGGACACCGCTGGTCATACGCTTGTCGAGCTCGCTCGAGAAGTCGAACAACTTGCTTACTCGAGGGTCCTGGGCCAGTTGATAGCTGTACGGATTGGGCCCGATATAGCCTTTGATCCCAGCCTTGTTGAGCAGGCTGGACATTGCATCGGGGTGAGGCAGGCTCACCATCAAGTGATCGAGCTTGTGTATTTGATCAGGGCCAAACTGTCGCTGCGCAGCCATCTGCAGCAACAATGCCTGCTGGCCACTGGGAGAGCTGACGGCGATCTTGTCATCGGCTTTGAAATCGGCGAGTGACTTGATCGCAGGGTCATTCACGAACAGCGCGTTGTCCCCTGCCACCAGTGCGCACAACGCTCGCACATCCAACGATCGCCGCGTCTTTTCCCAGGCGATCAGCGTGCCTGACAAACCATAACCACCGATATCGACGTTGCCACTGATCAGCGCGTCATTGATCGCTGGCGCACCACTGATGCGCTTGATTTCGAAAGAGGCTTGCGGCTGACCATGGGCCTGGGCTTGCTGACGGAACAAGCCCAGTTTGTCAGCAACGGTGACTGGCAAGTAGGCGTAGCCGTACTGGATCGCCAGGGTTACGCGGTCTTGCTCGGCCAGTGCGGGGCTGCCGAGCGCGCCTAGGGCCAAGACCCATGAAAAGGCCTTCAAGGGCCGCGTCAGGCGACGACTCAAACGCAATGAGCGCTTCTGCATAGCAATCTCCAGTTGTTTTTATTTTGGAACGCCATTTCCTTTAGAGAAACTCATAAACGGTACAACCATGTCAAGCGTGAAAATCACGGATCAAGCCTCTCGCATTTTTTCAAATAATGATTTATTTTGAAATGACGTTGCATTAAAAACATAAAACCCAACGATCCTGTCCTTTTGTGCCCTCAGCGGCCAGGAGCCTGAGCATGAGCTTTTTCGCTGCCCCACCGACTGTCGAGACCACCGTTTTCACGCGCCTGCCCGATCATTTCCGAAGCCCACGGCCTACCGCCTGGGCCAACGCCAATCGCCAGGGTCGGGCCATCGATTCGTTCCTTGAAGGCCCTTCGTTTGATCGATCAGGTCGGCTTTACGTGACGGACATACCCAACGGCCGAATTTTCCGCATCTCACCTCAAGGCGAGTGGGAATTGGTGTGCCAGTACGACGGCTGGCCCAATGGCCTGAAAATCCATCAGGACGGACGAATCTTCATCACGGACTACAAGCGCGGGCTCATGGTGCTCGACCCGCACTCCGGGACCATCGAACCGCTGCTCGATTCGGCCGGTTCTGAAGGGTTCAAGGGCGTCAACGACCTCGTGTTTGCGCCCAACGGCGACCTGTACTTTACCGACCAAGGCCAGACTGGCTTACAGGACCCTACCGGACGGGTCTACAAACTCGATGCCCAAGGCAATTTGAGCTGCCTGCTCAACACCATTCCCAGCCCCAATGGCATCGTTTATGACCCCAATCTGAACCACCTGTTGATAGCGGTCACCCGCGCTCAGCAAATCTGGCGCATCCCGCTGGGCAACGGTTCGATGATCGGCAAGGTTGGCGTCTTCGCGCAGCTCCACGGTGGGCTCGGGGGCCCGGACGGTCTGGCCCTGGACGCCCAGAGCAATCTGTACATCGCCCATACCGGGTTCGGCTCGGTGTGGAAGCTGTCCAGGGTCGCCGAGCCCCTGCAACGCATCGTCTCCTGCGCAGGTATCAGCAACACCAACCTGGCATTTGGTGGCGACGATGGCCAGACGCTGTTCATCACCGAATCCGAGACCGGCAGCATCCTGCAGGTCCGTACCCACACACCAGGATTGCCGATGTTCTCCCACAGCTGAACGCGCCTGTCAGCGCACACCACAACTACAAAAAGAGTGACGACATGACTTACGAAAACCCTAGCGCACAAGCGCCGCTCAGTGACGCCGAGGGTGAACGCCTGATGCGCCGGATCCTCTGGCGCCTGGTGCCATTCATCTTCATCTGCTACGTGATCAGCTACCTCGACCGCACGAACGTGGGGTTCGCCGCCATCAGCATGAATCAGGACCTGGGCCTGACAGCGACGATGTTCGGTTGGGCGGCGGGCCTGTTCTTCTTCGGCTATTTCATGTTTGAAATCCCCAGCAACCTACTGATGCAGCGCTTTGGCGCGCGGGTATGGATCGCACGGATCATGATCACCTGGGGTCTGATCTCGATGGCCACCGCATTCGCCACCGGGCCCATCAGCTTCAGCATCGCACGGTTCCTTCTGGGGCTGGCCGAAGCAGGCTTCACCCCTGGGGTCTACCTGTATTTCACCTACTGGTTCCCAGGCAAGTGGCGGGCCAAGGCCACGGCGGCGTTCCTGCTGGGCATCCCTGTGGCCAACATTGTCGGCTCACCGTTGTCGGGTTGGCTGATGGAGCAGCACGGTGTCTGGGGGCTCAAGAACTGGCAGCTGCTGCTGGTGACCGAGTCAATGCCGGCAGTGCTGCTGGGCATTGCCTGCCTGTTCGTGTTGGTCGACACCCCGGCCAAGGCCAAGTGGCTCAAGCCCCGGGAGAAAGCCTGGCTCACTCAGCGCCTGGCTCAGGAGCAACAAGCGATAGGTGCATCCCACGGCACGACCCTGCGCGCTGCACTGACCAATCCGAAGGTGTTTACGCTGGCTGCGATCAATTTCTGCTGCATCGTGGGCTCCATTGGCATCGGCCTGTGGCTTCCACAAATCATCAAGAGCCTGGGTATTTCCAGCGGGACCGTAGGTTTCGTGGTAGCACTGCCTTACCTGCTGGGTGCAGCGGCCATGACCCTATGGGCACGCCTGGCCAACCGCAGTGAGCACCGTCTTCCGTACGTCGCCAGCGCGCTCGCTTTCGCGGCCTTGGCATTGGTGGGCGCAGCGTTGATCGAGCAGCCGGTGATGAAGATCGCCTGCCTGTGCATGGCTGTCTCCGGGATTTTGTCTTTCCAGGCGACCTTCTGGGCCATTCCATCGACCATTCTGACCGGCCGTGCGGCCGCTGGCGGCTTGGCCATGATCGTCTCGATCGGCAATCTCGGCGGGTTCACCGGCCCATTCCTGATCGGCCTGATCAAAGATGCCACGCAAAGCTTCACGCTGCCTTTCTTCGCGGTTGCATCGATTCTGTTGATCGGTACCTGCCTGATGCTGTGGCTGGGTGATCCTGCCAAGCGCCGGACGCCCCAAGGCCACGGCCAAACGGCTTGATGCCCAGGAGCTGCGCCCTGACCGCCACCGTCCGCAGTAAGCGGACGGTGGCTCTGCCGGCCCAAGCCGTCGCCCCTTCTTCCAACCACAGTACCCAGTGCTTGTACATGGCGCTGCTGGGCGGTTAACGTCTGTAGCCTCCCGGCTACCCTGCGCCGCCTCCCCGTGCGCGCAGCGACCCTGTCGGCCAGGTTCGAATACGGAAAAAGGCACACATGGCGACTGACCTCATCACCGAAGCAGGCTACCAAGCCCTTAAAGATGAACTGGACTGGCTTTGGCGCGATGAGCGACCGGAGATCACGCGCAAAGTGACCTGGGCAGCGTCCCTGGGCGATCGCAGTGAAAATGCGGACTACCAGTACAACAAGAAACGGTTGAGGGAAATCGACCGGCGTGTGCGCTACCTTAGAAAGCGCATCGAGAACCTGCGCGTGGTGCCCTACTCGCCCGCGCAGGAAGGAAAAGTGTTCTTTGGGGCGTGGGTAACCATCGCCAACGAGGAGGACGAAAGCAAGCGGTTCCGAATCGTCGGCGCGGATGAGATCTACGACCGCAAGGACTTCATTTCCATTGATTCACCGATGGCCCGGGCCTGCATAGGCAAATGCGTCGGGGACGAGATCACGGTGCGCACGCCAACGGGGGAAGCCTACTGGGACGTCACCGACATTCAATACGATGCACACGAAACCGCGCCCCGGTTCGTCAAACCCTGATTCTTTTGCACCGCCGCGGGACGGCAGGCTTTTCAGCGTGCCGTGATCAGGCCTTGGCGTGCGATACGCACCAGGTGGCCGATCACTTCGGCCGAGGCCTCGGCCGCGGGTGCTTGAATCACGGCAAGGTCGAACCGGTCATTGGCGTACTGGGCGAAATGCTCGCCGGTCTCGGCGAACTGAATCAGGAATGCGCGGGCCTGGCCCCTTCGACGGGACAAACCTTCGAGGTGGCGCAAAAGTGTGGGCTGGTGCGGCCCCCCAAGCAGGATGCGCGGGGTACGCGATGCCTGACTGACAGGCAGAGGGCTCAGACAGACGCTGGTACGTGGGCAACTCATGGTGCATTCTCCGCCTCGCCAATCTCGCTGGGCAGCGGTGGGAGGCGTCACCGAACCAGCGCTTTAGCGGTATTTCGGGACACCCCTGAGGCGTCTCTGCGCCCCGCAAGTAGCTGTTTAAATCGGCGCAGGCGTCATGCTAGAGCGATTGAACCGAACATGCAAGCGCCCGATTCTGGCCAATTGCCTGCTCCGGTGCGGCCCTGCTCAGTGCTTGCCCTTGGGCTCCAGCACTCGCCGTTCCCGATTGAACGCCAGGAAGTACTTGTTCACGCTGTTGACGAAGTTGACCGGCCCCATGCCCACCTGCTCCATGGCGATGCGTTCGGTCTGGAAGAACCATTGGTTACCGTTGAGCCCACGCTTGCGCGCTTCGGCGCGCATGGCTTGCACGCGCTCGGGGCCCAGGTTGTAGGCGGCCAACACGAACGCCATGCGCTCACGCTCATTGATGCGGGGGCTGGAGAAGAACTTGCGCCGGATCAGGGCCAGGTAACGCGCGCTGGCCTGGACATTGCCGTCCACCGTCTTGATGTTGCTGACCCCGACCCGCTGGGCAGCTGCCGGCGTGATCTGCATCAACCCGTGTGCGCCCCCTGCCCCGCGTGCGGCCGGGTTGAGGGTCGACTCCTTGAATGCCAAGGCGGCAAGGTTGAGCCAGTCGATCTGCTGCGCTTGGCCATGCTTTTTCAACACGGCACTGACCGAGGCCAACCGCTGGCGGTCCTGACGGGCGAGCGGGTTGTGTACCCGGTACTGACGCCGATAGATGCGCTCGAACGCTGCATCCTCGTTGTCAGGGGCACGATAGTTTTTTAGGAAGCGGTCGACCGATGCCTGCAACTGCGGCGAGTTACGCCCAACGTACCAGCGCATGGCTTGTGGGGGCCCCAAGTGCACGCGTGGGTTGAAACGCAGCTTCGGCATGACCTTTGACCAGCGGCGGGCGATTGGCTGCTCGACCACGGTCAAGTGATAGATCCCGGCCTGGACCATCTCCAGCACATCCTCGATAGCCAGGGTCGGATCCACCCACTCGACCTTGACCGCAGGGCGCTTGCGCAAGGCCAGGCGCTGGTTCAGTTGCTCAATCACCGGGCCCGCGGCACTTGCGCTGGTCAGCGCGATGGTGCGGCCTGACAACTGTTCTGCCTGGCTGAAGGTGCGCTCGCCCTTGCGTCCGACCAACACCAGCGTCACCTGATCACGTACTGGGGCAGTCGCCACGACATTACGCACCGTGGCAGGATCGAGCAGTTCGCCTGGGGCGGCCAAATCGCCCTCCCCGCGCCCCAGTGCGCCCAGGAGTTGCTCCTTGGCGCGGGGGATCAGTTTGAGTTCGATGCGCTGGCTGTCCTGTGCCCGGGCATTGAGGAAGTGCTCGAGCGCGCGCAGGCGGTAGTATTCGACGCCCACCGGCTCGCCCTTCACTTCGCCGGAGCTGTTGCGGCTTTGATTGACCAGCACGCGCAAGACCTTGCTGCTGCGAATGTGCTGGAGATCGCGGGCATTGGCCGGCGGGATGTGGTGCTGCGGGCCCGGGGGACGTACCTGCGTCTGCGCCTGGCTGGCCAGGGGCAGCCCTAACAGCAGCATGAACATGAGCCAGTAGCGTGGCATTCAAGGTATCCGTCGTGAGTGGGTAGCCAAATGACGTTCGCCACGTTTGGGCTTGAGGTCAAAAAGACCATGCCCTGGACTCGAAGTTCTTGGACAGCCAGTTCGGCACGGGCTTTTGCTATGCTGGCGTCCCTGCGGCACGAGGTAGCACCATGCAATTGATCGATATTGGCGTCAACCTGACCAACAGCAGTTTCCATGACCGCCAAGCGGAAGTGGTCAACCGCGCCTTGGAAGCGGGCGTCGCGCAAATGGTTCTGACAGGCACCAGCCTGCCTGTGAGTGAACAGGCAATTGACCTTTGCCAGCAACTGGACAGCGCGCAAACTCACCTGTTCGCGACGGCCGGGGTTCACCCGCACGATGCAAACAGCTGGAACAGCCAGAGCGAAGCGCACATGCGCCAACTGCTCGCCGAGCCGCGGGTGCGCGCTGTGGGCGAATGCGGCCTGGACTTCAATCGTGACTTCTCTCCACGCCCTGCTCAGGAAAAGGCCTTGCATGCCCAGCTGGCATTGGCCGTGGAATGCCAGCTACCGGTGTTCCTTCATGAGCGCGACGCCAGTGAGCGCCTGCTGGCCATCCTGAAAGAGTATCGCGACCAGTTGAAAGCAGCCGTGGTCCATTGCTTTACCGGGGAACGTGCTGCCCTGTTCAGCTACCTAGACCTGGACCTGCACATCGGCATCACCGGTTGGATCTGTGACGAACGACGTGGGATGCACCTGCATGGACTGGTGGGCAGTATCCCAACCGGCCGCTTGATGCTGGAGAGCGATGCGCCATATCTACTGCCGCGCAGCCTGCGCCCTAAGCCCAAGAACGGGCGTAACGAGCCGGCGTACCTGCCTGAAGTGCTACGAGAAGTGGCGCTGCACCGCAGGGAAACCCTGCAAGAAACCGCCGCGCATACCACTGCCACGGCCAAGGCATTCTTCAAATTACCGTAGCTACCCTGATATCTCTTGATACATATCAACACCCTCCGAGTCGCTCTGGGCACAATGATGGCACCTTGCCAATATTGTTTTCGCTCAACTCAGAGAAGACCTGCCCATGGGTGCCTGGCTTAGCAATGTTTCACTGAAATACAAGTTCTGGGCGGTCAACGCCGTAGCCTTCGTGACCACGTTGCTATTGGTGCTGTACGCGGTTCACCTGGAGCAACGCGCCCGTGCTGAAGGGGCTGTACACCAAGCCACCGCCCAGGCAAGCCTGCTGGCGGCGTGGCCCGAAAGCCAGCCTTTGCCTCTTTCGCCAAGCATCATCACCTGGCGTGCTGGGCAGACGCCCTCCTTCGCCGGCGAGCCCCTGGAGGCCCTGCGCGGCGCACAGGGCTGGGTAGCACTGCCCTCCAGCCAACTGTTGGGACAAGACCCATTACAGGGTGCTCATGTGCTGCAAAGCGGTGATCATTACGTCGCAGTACTTGCCCAGTCACCCAGCCTGCGCCAGGTCTTCATCGATCGATTCTCGCATTATGCGGTGTGCGTGCTGATTCTGATGCTGGCCATGCTCGCCGCTTCGCAACTGCTGATCCGCTTTCTACTCAGCCAGCTCAACACGCTCAAGGACGTGATGCTGCATGTGGAAAAAACCGGCGATCTGGCCGCTCGCGTACCCCTGGCCGGCGGTGACGAAGTCGGTCAGATGGCGGGCGCCTTCAATGCCATGCAGGGTACCTACCACCGTATCGTCAGCACCGTTGCCACCACTGCAGCACAGCTCGACTCAGGTGCTGCGCGTCTTGCGGCCAGCATGAACGACGTGCGCCACGGCATGCTGGGGCAGCAGAGCGAAACCGACCAAGCCGCGACAGCCATCAATGAAATGTCCGCCACCGTCTACCATATCGCCCAGCATGCAGGGGCGACTCGCGATCTCTCCCAGACTGCCGACACGCTCGCCGGCAGTGGAAAAGACGTGGTCACTCGTGTGCAGACGTCCATTGCCGGGCTTTCCAGCGGCGTCCAGCAGACCGCCGAAATGATCCGTCAACTGGCCGAAGACAGCCAGAAGATCAATGGCGTGGTGAGCGTCATTCACAGCATTGCCGAGCAGACCAACCTGCTGGCACTGAACGCGGCCATAGAAGCGGCCCGTGCCGGTGACCTGGGCCGCGGGTTCGCCGTGGTGGCCGATGAGGTGCGCAACCTAGCCAAACGCGTTCAGTCATCAACCGACGAGATCACCACCATGGTGTCTGCCCTGCAGTCAGGCACCCGGGATGCGGTGGAGTTCATGCAGGAAAGCTCCTACAAAGCCGACGATTGTGTAAAACAGGCCCAGGAAGCAGGTGCGGCATTGGCCGAGATCACCGGCGCAGTGGCGCAGATGCGTGAAAGCAACACCCAGATCGCCGTGGCTGCCGAACAACAGAGCCAGGTGGCAGAGGAAATGAACCGCGCCGTGGTCAGCATCCGTGATGTCACCGAGCAAACCGTGCAGCAGACCGTAGGTTCGGCCACCACCAGTTCGGAACTCGCGACACTGGCCGGCGCGCTTAACAAGGCCATAGGTCAACTGAAGCTATAAGGTTCATAGCCAGCGCCGATTGGCTCTGCGCGCGCCTGCACACTAAGCTTTGGGCATGATCGAGAGGAAGTGCCCATGAACAAACGCCTACCCAATCTGCTCGCCTGGCAATGGCGCGGCTACCCGCAGAGCCATCGTCACCCTGCAAACCTGGTGCTGCATTTGATAGCGGTTCCGCTCTTCATTCTAGGTGCGTTGTTGATCGTGTCTGGCTTGTTAGGGCTGGACATCGTGCAGCTGGCCGTCGGTCTGCTCGCCCTGGTCGCGGCCATTGGGCTTCAACGTCACGGCCACCGCCTGGAGGCGGACATTCAAGAGCCCTTCATCGACCGTACTGACCGGGTTCAACGCGTGCTCAGCGAACAGTTCATCACATTCCCGCGTTTCGTCCTGAGTGGCGCGTGGTGGCAGGCCTGGCGCGACCGTCATAAGCCTCGAAGGTGATGGCCTTTAGGCAAATACCGTTACCGTTTGCCTGCTCAAGGCCAACAACGCGCCATCGTCACTCCATAATGCGGCGGCGGCATGGCCATAGCCCTCGTGTGCGTATTCGGTCTCCACGCGGTACTGGCACCAATCGCCAGCGTTCAGTGAACGTACAGGCTGCACGAACTCGATGGTCCAGGTAAGCGTACTGCCGGCCGCTGGCTGTTTCAGCATGGGCAGTACGCTAGGTGGCCATGCGTCTACCAATGCCAGCAGGTGCGCCTCGCTCATTACCCCGCCCTGCATGTCACGCAAGCGCACCCAGCCCCCCATGACGCGCGAGTCATTGCCGCTGAACGGCAGCCCACCGATTGCCCAGTGCAACTCCAGGTTCTTCATGAATTCCGGGGTCACTCCCGGGATGTGAGGCAAGGCTGCCGCGCTTTCCTCAAGGGCTGGCATCTGCGGCGCAGGTAGGGGCAGTACGGACACCGCAGAGCTTCGTGCGGCGCCGAAACTGCCCTGTACCAGCGTCACCACCTGCCCCTGCTGCACGGCGCGGCCCAGCAGCGTGCTGACACCCGTGCCCTGGCGCAATACTTCGACCTCCAGACGAATCGGAGTATCTGCCGAAGCAGGGGCGACAAAGGTAATGGCCAGCGAACGCACCGGGCGGTCATGGCCTAACCGGGCACGCATCGCCTCGAACACCATGGCAGCCATCAGGCCGCCAAAGATCGCTCGTCCCTGACCCCACCCTGCTGGCACGCGTACGCTGTCGGGGTGAGCTCTGGCAGCCTCAAGCACTTGTTCAAACGTCATGGGCAGCTCCTGGACGGGTAACGGATGTCCATCCTAGCCTGCTCTAGCCCCCGCAGCAGCCTTCATATCGGTCATTGTCCGGGCTTGTGGTGGGCCAACGCCTCACCCAAGGCGTCCAGCGTGCTGTCCGACCGACGCTCGGCCGCTTCCAGTTCGTGTGCCCATCCGCTCATGCAGCCAGCCAGATCGGCATGCTGTTGCGCTTGCAGCAGCCATTGCAGACGGTCATGCCAATCCCCCAGATCGCCCTGCGCGCGTTTCAGTGTGCGCTGAAGCTTCTTCGGGGCGTGGCCGAACTGGGGGTAGGCTTCGTCTGCGTACCGCGCCCGTTTGATCAGCAACCGCAACCGGTGGCGATCGTGCTCGGGATCTTGCAAGGCCGCGGCCAGTTTGCGCCACTGTTTGCGCAGGCGTTTCTCGATATGCTTGTCCAACCCCTTAATCAGGCCATCGCGCTCTGCGCCACGCACAAACGCGGGAAACGCATCAACCGTCGCCAGCAGCCGGGTCAGCTGCGGGCTGTGTGCGACGCTGGCATAAGATGGTCCTCGCCCTTGCAGACGCCTGCGGCCAGCTTGCTCGGCCCCCTGGGCAATGAGGGCGGCGCCCAGCACCTCGCCATCGCGCAGCGGCGTGGTGAGCGTTCCAAGAGCCTTGGCAGCACTTTCGAGTGGCTCCACACCCGGCAGCCCGCGTAGCGGTCGCACCAGGCTGCGCAGGCGGCGCACGCTGGTGCGCAGATCGTGCAAGGCTTCACTGTCGGTGTCGACCGCCAGGCGTTCGCGGCACGCCAGGAGCCGGACGTGCAAGGTGATGATCTGAGCGATGAGGTGATCAATCATGTCAGACACATGGCAACCCTCGATCAACGGCCGGCACGGGACTCACGGATGTAGAAGCGTGCTTTTTCAGCCTTGCGCGTGCAGCTCTCGTAACCCTCGAATTGCTGTTGCGTCTTGGCGCCAGTGAGCAGCGACAGCGCCTTGGAGTAACTCACGGCCCCGGCGAAGCCTTCAGCCTTGGCCAGATCGAGCTCCTTCCAGGCGGCGTCCAGTTGTGTGGCACAGCTGTCACGGTACGCCGTCTTGCCAGCGCAACCGGCAAGGGTCAGGGCAATCAACGGCAGGCAGATCCAGGCTTTCATCGGTTAAACCTCTGAGGGAAAGAAACAATGCACGTTCGACGCCAACCCGTTGCAAAAGTGCCCGCTTGGCTTCGCAAGCCACATGCTCGACAGGTTGCGCATTGATGCCGAGGGTGCGATGCGTGCATTGTAGTGTTTAAGTCGCGAATGCTGAGGGAAGTTGATGAACAAACGCGTGGCATTGGTGCTCGGATCAGGCGGGGCCAGAGGGTATGCGCACATCGGCGTGATCGAGGAACTCGAACGTCGCGGATACGAAATCGCCTGCATCGCCGGGTGCTCCATGGGAGCGGTGGTTGGCGGCATCTACGCTGCAGGCAAGCTTGAGCAATACAAGCGCTGGATCGAGAGCCTGGACTATCTGGATGTCCTGCGCCTGGTGGATGTGAGCTTCAGTCTGGGCGCCATCCGAGGCGACAAGGTCTTCGGCCAGATCCGCAAGATAGTAGGCGACATCGACATCGAGCAATTGCGCATTCCCTATACCGCCGTTGCCGCTGACCTGACCAACCAGCAGGAGATCTGGTTTCAGGAAGGCTGCCTGCATCAGGCCATGCGTGCCTCGGCTGCCATACCCAGTCTGTTCACGCCTGTCGTTCAGGGTAACCGCATGCTGGTCGACGGCGGCATCCTCAACCCGTTACCCATCGTGCCCGTGGTATCGAGCCATTGCGACCTGATTATTGCGGTCAACCTCAACGCGACCAACCAGAAGCACTATCAACTTCCGGTGATAGAGCGGCCTGCAGCCTTCAAGATGCGATTCGATGCACTGATCAACTCGCTTGGCTCGCACCTGCCATTTCGCCGCAAGCCCGCCGAAGAGTTGGTCCGTATCGAAAAAGGCATGACGCGCGACCGTTTTCCGCCCGTGAACCCTTGGCTGGCCGAGTCGGCAGATCCACAGGCGCAGCAGCCCACGGCTGCACCCGAAAGCGAAGGCGCGCCCAAGTCTGCCACCGGCTCGTTCATCATCGACAACGTAGGGCCCGCCTCGCTGCTGGACTTGATCAACCAGAGCTTCGAAGTCATGCAGACTTCACTGGCGCAGTACAAGATCGCCGGCTATCCGCCTGACGTACTGATCAACGTGCCCAAACGTGTGTGCCGCTTCTTCGAGTTTTACAAGGCGCCCGAGCTGATCGCGCTGGGGCGCGAGATTGCACGCGACACATTGGACAATCATGAGGGCGTCAAACGCTAACGCTAGCGGCGTCTTCGCTCAGGTAAAAAAACAGGCCGCTTGCGGCGGCCTGTCGGGTGTCTCCAAACGGATTTAGTAACGCGTGATGTCCGCGTTGGCCTCCAGCTGTTTGCGGTAGGCGGCGAAGTCCTGCTGACCAGCACGAGACGCCAGGTAGCGGCGGATCTGCTGCTTCTCTTCATCCGTGGCCGCAGCACCGTCATTGACGCCCTTGAGTTGCAGCACGACCAGGCTGCCATCACGCAGCACAACGCTGCCATACACGGGTTTGTCCTTGGCTTGCGGCTTGCCGAGACGGAACAATGCCTGTAGCTCGACAGGGTCGATACCGTCCTGACCACGCGAGACAGCTTCATAGGGCTTCCAGCCCTGGCCTTCCTGAACGCTCGCAGGGGCGATGGAACCATCACGCAGACCCGCGATCAGCTTGTCCGCCTTGGCCTTGAGGGCAGCGGTGGCTTTCTCCTTGGCCAGGTGCTCGCGAATGTTCTTGGCAACCGTTTCGAGTGGCAGCTGCGCAGGCTTGCGGTGTTCCTTGACGCGCAGTACCACCGTCGTCTCAGGATCAAGCTCGATGGCGGTGCTGTTGGCACCCTCTTCCAGCACTTCCTCCGAGAACGCTGCCTGCACCACAGAGCGGTTGGCAGTGATGCCGTCGCCGCCTTCGCGGCCGAACGGAGCGGACGTTTGGACCTTGAGGTTCAAGTCCTGGGCCGGCTGTACCAGGTCGGAGGCCTCGTAGGCGGCGTCCTGCAACTGCTTGCTGGCGTCCACGTAGCGCTGCTCGACCAGTGGCGTCTTGAGGTCGCGGGTCAGTTTGTCTTTCAGGCTAGCGAAGCTCGGCACCTCGGGCGCCTCGACGCCAAGCAGCTTGATGATGTGATAGCCGTATTCGGTACGAACCGGAGCTGAGACCTGGCCGTCGTGCAGCTGATACAGCGCCTGTTCGAACGCCGGATCGTACACACCAGGACCGGCAAAGCCGAGGTCACCGCCGTTATTGGCCGAACCTGGATCCTGGGAAAATTCCTTCGCCAACGCGGCAAAATCTTCACCCTTGGCCAGGCGCTGTTCGATTTCGTCAGCACGCGCTTTGGCCTGGGCATCGGTCGTCTTGTCGTTGACCTCGATGAGGATATGCGCCGCGCGGCGCTGTTCGGCAAGGTTGGCGATCTCCTTCTCGTACTGAGCCTTGAGCGCCTCGTCAGTGACTTTGGCTTGGTCGAAGAAGGACGATTTCTTGAGCTCTACGTAGTCGATGACGACTTGGTCAGGCGACATGAACTCCTTGGCATGGGCGTCATAGTGCTGCTTGACCTCTTCGTCGCTGACCTTGATCGCGGCCAGATCGGCCTTGAAAGTCAAGGACGCGAAATCGCGGGTCTGCTTTTCAAGGCGTGCGAAAGCGTCGACTTGCTGATCGGTTACGAAGCTACTGCCGGCGATTCCGGCACGTAACTGCCCGATGAGCATTTCCTCACCGAGCATCTCGCGAAACTGCATACGCCCATAGCCCATCTGGCGGATGACCTGATCGAAACGGTCGCTGTTGAACTTGCCGTCAACCTGGAATTCCGGCGTTTGCAGCATGACCTGATCCAGCGCAGCGTCGGAAAACGCGAACTTGGCGTCTTTGGCACCCTCGAGCAACAGCTTGCGGCTGATCAGCCCCTTGAGGGCCTCTTCACGCAGCAGCTTGTCGTCAAGCAGCGCAGGATCGAAGTCCTTACCCAGCTGTTGCACCAACTGGCGGCGCTGCATGTCGGCCGCCTGGCTCAACTCGTTCTGGCTGATCGTTTCGCCGTTGACCTTGGCAGCATCCTGACTGTGGCTGGCGGCTTGGAAAATGGCTTCGAACCCGGTCAATGCCATCAGCACGACAATGAGACCGATGATGGTTTTGGCAATCCAACCTTGTGAATTGTCCCTGATATTTTGCAGCATGCGTCCCCCAGAGACGGCTGTACCACTGCGTCGACAACCGCGGAGCGTGGGTAGAGTCCTGATAAAAGAAAGGCGCATCCGAGGATGCGCCTTTTCTTAGCATACGAATCAGGCGGTAACGTTTGCGTCCCGCCTTCAGCGTGCTCGGACCTGGCCAGGCCGGGTCCGGCTGAAAGAGACGACTTAGTTGACGGCGTCTTTCAGGCCTTTACCTGCCTTGAAACCTGGCACCTTGGCGGCAGCGATCTTGATCGCCTTACCGGTCTGCGGGTTGCGGCCGGTACGCTCAGCACGATCCTTGACAGTGAAGGTACCGAAGCCGACCAGAACGACATCGTCGCCTTGCTTCAGGGCGCCGGTGACGGATTCGATCACTGCGTCCAGCGCTTTGCCAGCGGTGGCTTTCGAAATGTCAGCTTGTGCGGCGATAGCGTCAATCAGTTCCGACTTGTTCACTCGTAAGTCCCCTTGTGCTCTATTGAGTATGTTTCTAAGTATGTAAAGAAAGCGTGTGAAAACGGTGCTGGGTGGCCTGATGACAATAACGTGCCGCTTTATAGCAAGGCGCCGAAAATACTGTCAAGAAAGCCCCCCAGACTAAAACTGCTAGTGCGTGCTAATTCTTTCCTTTGCCTCAGTGTCGCGCTTATCGTCCTTCGCGACAATGTCGGAAGCCACATCTGGCAAGGGCTCCGGGGCGTATTGCAGCGCAATTTGCAGGACTTCGTCAATCCATTTGACCGGTTTGATCTGCAGATCCTGTTTAATATTTTCTGGAATTTCCTTGAGGTCGCGCACGTTCTCCTCAGGAATGATCACCGTCTTGATGCCGCCCCGGTGAGCGGCCAGCAGTTTTTCCTTGAGCCCGCCAATGGCCAGAACCTGGCCACGCAACGTGATTTCGCCTGTCATCGCCACATCCGCACGTACGGGTATTTGAGTCAGGGCCGACACCAGCGCGGTGCACATACCGATACCTGCACTTGGGCCATCCTTGGGGGTGGCGCCTTCGGGCATATGAATGTGAACGTCGTGCTTTTCATGGAAGTCGGCTGCGATCCCCAGGCTGCGGGCGCGGCTACGCACCACTGTCTGCGCAGCCGTAATCGACTCGACCATGACGTCACCGAGCGAGCCGGTTTTGATCAACTGACCTTTGCCAGGAATGACCACGGACTCGATGGTGAGCAACTCGCCCCCCACTTGCGTCCACGCCAGACCCGTCACCTGGCCGATCTGGTCCTGCTGCTCGGCAAGGCCGTAGCGGAACTTGCGCACGCCCAGCAGGTGTTCGAGCTGCTCGCCGGCGACCTTGACCTTGACCTGCTTCTGCCCTGCGTGCTCCTTGACGACCTTGCGGCAGACCTTGGCAATCTGACGTTCAAGACCGCGCACACCCGCCTCGCGCGTGTAGTAACGAATGATGTCGCGGATGGCCGAGACATCGATCTCCAGCTCTTCTTTTTTCAGGCCGTTTGCCTTGACCTGCTTGGGCACCAAGTATTTGACTGCGATGTTGATTTTTTCATCTTCGGTGTAACCCGGAAGACGAATGATCTCCATCCGGTCCAGCAATGCTGGCGGGATATTCATCGAGTTGGAGGTGCACAGGAACATCACGTCCGACAGGTCGTAATCGACCTCCAGGTAGTGATCGTTGAAGTTGTGGTTCTGCTCGGGGTCCAGCACCTCCAGCAGTGCCGAGGCCGGGTCGCCGCGCATGTCGCTGCCCATTTTGTCGATTTCATCGAGCAGGAACAGCGGGTTACGCACGCCCACTTTGGTCATCTTCTGAATCAGCCGCCCGGGCATGGATCCGATGTAGGTCCGGCGATGGCCACGGATTTCAGCTTCATCTCGTACCCCGCCCAAGGCCATGCGCACGAATTTGCGGTTGGTCGCAGCGGCGATGGATTCGGCCAGGGACGTCTTGCCCACGCCAGGTGGACCAACCAGGCACAGCACCGGACCACGGATTTTCTTGACGCGCTTTTGCACGGCAAGGTACTCGAGAATACGGTCCTTGACCTCTTCCAGACCGTAGTGGTCTGCATCGAGAATGTCTTCGGCCTTGGCAAGGTCCAGGCGCACTTTGCTCTGGGCTTTCCAAGGCACCTGAACCAGCCAGTCCAGGTAGGACCGCACCACGGTGGCCTCAGCCGACATCGGCGACATCTGCTTGAGCTTGTTCAGCTCGGCCTGGGCCTTGGTCATGGCGTCCTTGGGCAGGCCAGCGGCTTCGATACGCTTTTTCAGCTCCTCGAGCTCGTTGTGACCCTCATCACCATCGCCAAGCTCTTTCTGAATGGCCTTCATCTGCTCATTCAGGTAGTACTCGCGCTGGCTGCGCTCCATCTGCTTTTTCACCCGGCCGCGGATGCGCTTTTCGACCTGCAGCAGGTCGATCTCGGCATCGAGCAATGCCAGGACATGCTCGACCCGCGTTGGCAGGTCGACGATTTCCAGAATTTCCTGTTTCTGCTCGATCTTCAGGGCCATGTGGGCAGCCATGGTGTCGACCAGGCGCCCGGGCTCATCGATGCTATTGAGCGAGGACATCACTTCGGCTGGCACTTTCTTGCCCAGTTGCACGTACTGCTCGAACTGCGAAAGCAGTGTGCGCACGAAAACTTCCGACTCGCGCTCGACAGCCTCGGTCTCGTCGATCAGCGACACTTCAGCGCGCACATGGCCGTCGACTTCACTGAAGCGCTCGACAGTACCCCGCTGCTCGCCTTCGACCAGCACTTTAACGGTACCGTCAGGCAGTTTCAGCAGCTGGAGCACGGTAGCTACGGTACCAACGCGGTATAGCGCGTCTTCGCCCGGATCATCATCAGCCGGGTTTTTCTGGGCGAGCAGGAGAATCTGCTTTTCGCCCGTCATCGCGGCTTCGAGGGCCTCGATGGATTTCTCACGCCCCACAAACAGCGGGATGACCATGTGCGGGTAAACAACGACGTCGCGCAATGGCAAAAGAGGCAAGTCGAGGGTGGTCTTCATGATTTCGCCTCTACAGCGGCCTTAGTGGCCGGAAACCGTGGAATTGATGTTTGGACCTAATGTGGGGGTACACCCGCGAAATTACAAGCGCTGGCGCAGGAAAAGCAAAAAGGGGGCCCTAGGCCCCCTCTGTGCTACGCGGTCAGGCGACCTGCCCTGAATCAGGCGTCAGGCGCTGCCTTGGCTTGCGGCTCGCTGTTCTCGTAGATCATCAGCGGCTGCGAGGTACCCTCGATGACGCTTTCATCGATCACCACCTTGCTGACTTCCTTCGCAGAGGGAATCTCGTACATGGTGTCGAGCAGCACCCCTTCCAAGATGGAACGCAAGCCACGGGCGCCAGTCTTGCGCTCCAGAGCTTTGCGAGCAACGGCCTTGAGCGCATCGCTGCGGAACTCGAGGTCGACGCTTTCCATCTCGAACAGCTTGGCATACTGCTTGGTCAGCGCGTTCTTGGGCTCGGTCAAAATCTGGATAAGCGCTGCTTCGTCCAGCTCATCAAGCGTTGCCAACACGGGCAAGCGCCCCACGAACTCGGGGATCAGGCCAAACTTGACCAAGTCGTCAGGCTCGACCTCACGCAGAGATTCGCCGACTTTCTTGCCCTCCTCCTTGCTGCGCACTTCAGCACCAAAGCCCATACCACCTTTGGTGGAGCGGTTCTGAATGACCTTTTCGAGGCCAGAGAACGCGCCACCGCAGATGAACAGGATATTACGGGTATCAACCTGCAAAAATTCCTGTTGCGGGTGCTTGCGACCGCCCTGTGGAGGTACGGAGGCAACGGTGCCCTCGATGAGCTTGAGCAAGGCTTGCTGCACACCTTCACCCGAAACATCACGGGTGATGGACGGGTTATCCGACTTGCGCGAAATCTTGTCGATTTCGTCGATGTAGACGATACCCATCTGGGCCTTTTCCACATCGTAGTCGCACTTCTGCAGCAGTTTCTGAATGATGTTCTCAACGTCCTCACCCACATAACCAGCTTCGGTCAGGGTGGTGGCGTCCGCGATTGTGAACGGTACGTTCAACAAGCGCGCGAGGGTTTCGGCGAGCAAGGTCTTACCCGAGCCCGTCGGGCCGATGAGCAGGATATTGCTCTTGCCCAGCTCGACATCGTCACCCTTCTTGTCACGCTGGTTCAAGCGCTTGTAGTGGTTGTAAACCGCCACGGCAAGCACCTTTTTCGCGCGTTCCTGACCAATGACGTACTGGTCGAGGATACCGCTGATTTCTTTCGGCGAAGGCAATTTGTGCGCGCTGCTTTCGGCCTGAGCTTCCTGCACCTCCTCGCGGATGATGTCATTGCACAGGTCGACGCACTCGTCGCAGATAAATACCGAGGGCCCGGCAATCAGTTTGCGCACTTCGTGCTGGCTTTTGCCGCAGAAGGAGCAATAAAGCAATTTGCCGCTGTCCTCGCCGTTACGGGTGTCAGTCATTCGATCGATCCAATCCGGTAGGCTTGCAACACAAGATGAAGGCAATTGCGGGCTTTTTCAAGTCCGCAGGCAGGCGCATCATGCGCCTACCTGCCCTGGCCTCCCGCTTCAGGAAGCCAGTTGCCGCTTGTCGTATACCGAGTCGATCAGGCCGTACTCGGCTGCGCGCGAGGCGCTCATGAAGTTGTCGCGCTCGGTGTCGCGCTTGATGGTCTCCAGATCCTGACCGGTGTGGTACGCCAGAAGCTCGTTCAGGCGCGCCTTGATGTTCAGGATTTCCTGGGCATGGATTTCGATATCGGTAGCCTGGCCCTGGAACCCGCCCAAGGGCTGGTGAATCATCACACGCGAGTTCGGCAGGCAGTGACGCTTGCCCTTGGCACCGGCAGCGAGCAGGAACGCACCCATGCTGCAGGCCTGGCCGATGCAGATGGTCGATACGTCCGGCTTGATGAACTGCATGGTGTCGTAGATCGACATGCCGGCGGTTACGGACCCACCCGGCGAGTTGATGTACAGATGGATATCCTTGTCCGGGTTTTCCGCCTCAAGGAACAGCATCTGTGCGACGACGAGATTGGCCATGTAGTCTTCGACCGGGCCAACCAGGAAGATCACGCGCTCCTTCAGGAGGCGCGAGTAGATGTCGTAGGCGCGTTCGCCACGGGCGGACTGCTCGATAACCATAGGGACCAGGCCGCCTGCAGCCTGGATGTCAGAGCTCTGCTGAATAAAAGAATTGCGGGACATGTCCTGCGCTCACTCCCAAATAGTCATGGCTTGAATACACACAAGCCAGCGCGAAGGCTGGCTTGTGGGGGCTTCCTGCGAAAAGACCGCTTACTCGGCTTCGTCAGGTGCCTGGGCTGGCTTGACGGCCTCTTCATACGAGACCGACTTGTCAGTCACAGTCGCTTTCTGCAGAACAGTATCCACAACTTGTTCTTCAAGCACAACCGAACGCACTTCGTTCATCTGCTGGTCGTTCTTGTAGTACCAGGCGATGACTTGCTCAGGCTCCTGGTAGGCCGAAGCCATCTCCTCGATCATCTCGCGAACCTTGGCATCGTCTGGCTTGAGGTCGTATTGCTTGACCACTTCTGCCACGATCAGGCCCAGCGCAACACGGCGCTTGGCTTGCTCTTCGAACAGCTCGGCCGGCAATTGCTCAGGCTTGATGTTGCCACCGAACTGCTGAACCGCCTGCACGCGCAGACGATTGACTTCGTTTTCCAGCAAAGCCTTTGGCGCTTCGATCGGATTGGCAGCCAGCAGACCGTCCATGACCTGGTTCTTGACCTTGGTCTTGATGGCTTGGCGCAGCTCACGCTCCATGTTCTTACGAACTTCGGCGCGGAAGCCTTCCAGGGTCGATTCCTTGATACCGAACTGGGCGAAGAACGCTTCGTTCAGCTCAGGCAGCACAGGGGCCGACACGCTGTTGACGGTAATGGTGAACTCGGCGGCCTTGCCGGCCAGGTCCAAGTTCTGGTAGTCCTCTGGGAAGGTCACGTTGACGACGCGCTCTTCGCCAGCCTTGGCGCCGACCAGGCCGTCTTCGAAGCCTGGGATCATGCGGCCGGAGCCCAGCACCAACTGGGTACCTTTGGCCGAGCCACCGGCGAACGTTTCACCGTCAACCTTGCCAACGAAGTCGATGTTGAGCTGATCATCGGTTTGCGCGGCGCGCTCGACGGCTTCGAAGCGCGTGTTCTGCTTGCGCAGCACTTCCAGCATCTTGTCCAGGTCAGAATCGGCGACTTCGGCGCTCAGGCGCTCGACGGTGATCGACTCGAGGCCGGCAACGGTGAACTCCGGGAATACTTCGAAGATCGCGACGAACTCCAGGTCCTTGCCTTTTTCGAACGACTTCGGTTCCACGGACGGCGCGCCGGCAGGGTTCAGTTTCTGCTCGACAATGGCTTCGTAGAAGGAAGCCTGAACCAGATCACCGAAGGCTTCCTGGCGGGCATCGGCCTCGAAGCGCTGACGGATCACGCTCATGGGCACCTTGCCGGGGCGGAAGCCGGCAACCTTGGCGCGCTTGGCAGTCTGCTGCAGACGCTTGTTGACTTCGTTCTCGACGCGCTCAGCCGGAACGGCGATGGTCATGCGGCGCTCGAGAGCGGAAGTGTTTTCAACAGAAACTTGCATGGATATTCCTCGTTGCACAGACGTTAGCCGGCGTTAGCCCGACTCCAGAATCAAGGGCAAGCATTCTAGTGAGTCGCGCAGCAGAAGTCACCCCACTCGGGACGACCTGAAACAACGCCGGTCGATTAACTTTCAAGGGCCGCACGGCGAACCGCGCGACCTGTTTCCAAGAAGCCTGGCCAGACATTGCAACGATCACTTGCCGCAACATCTTGCTCAACAAATACACCTTGAACTGCACGCCCCTTATTCGGGCTCTATCTCGTTGAACTCGCAGTACTCCTCCCAGGACAACCCCAGCGCATCGGCCACCTCCCGGTGGGTCTCAAGGCGCATGACCCGCAATTGTTCCGGGGTTTCGGCGATCAGCTCAAGTGCGAGCTCCCAGGGCTGGATACCTTGCTCTTCAGCGGCATCCTCGAACGCCCATTGAATTTGCTGCGCCTGCTCACGCGCATCCAGCGCGCGGATCTCTTCGAGCAAGTGAGGGTTCGCTTCGGCGAAACGCTGCAGCGCGGCAGCCTGGCGGGCTTCTTTTGCGATCATTGGCTATGTCCTGGTACTTCCCGCTTCATCGGGTTTCAACCGGCTGAAATCTATCAGCTTTTATTGGGACGAAACCAGCGGATTGCAAGGGCGGCCTGCAATAAATACTGACGCCACGGCCCGAGGCAGCGCTGCCGAGCCATTAGGCAAGCCGGGTGCCTGGGAGCGAGCCAGTCCAGCGCGTTGACCGACCTGATCATCACAGGATCGACCGGGTCGAACACCCACACAGGATCCGGGCGCACCAAAAAACAAAAGGCGCCCGATCTCGCGATCAAGGCGCCTTTCGTATTAAAGATGGGGTGGACGATGGGAATCGAACCCACGACAACTGGAATCACAATCCAGCGCTCTACCAACTGAGCTACGCCCACCATATTGCGGTGTAACGGTACTGCCTGACTGAAGCATGGTGCGGACGAAGAGACTCGAACTCTTACAGCTTGCGCCGCTGGAACCTAAATCCAGTGTGTCTACCAATTTCACCACGTCCGCGTAACGCTTAAAACAAAGGCGCCAGTTACCGCGCGGCGCCTTCGAAGAATATGGGGTGGACGATGGGAATCGAACCCACGACAACTGGAATCACAATCCAGCGCTCTACCAACTGAGCTACGCCCACCATAACGCGTTCAAACACCTTGCTTGCCAAAGCTGCCTAAGTGGCGCACCCGGCAGGACTCGAACCTGCGACCATCCGCTTAGAAGGCGGATGCTCTATCCAGCTGAGCTACGGGCGCTTAAGCTTGAAGCCTAACCGAACAAGACACTGACAGCTCACTGCCAAACGACTCATTCTGCCCGACTTCGCCAACCAGTGCTAGGCTGTGCCCGACAAGTGCGGCGAATCTTATAGCCGACCCCTGGGGTCGTCAACAACTTTCTAAAAAAAATTTAAATTATTGAAGGGGTTAGGGCATTTGCCCGACCGCCCGCCTTTGCCCTCCAGCCATGTCGTGCGAGAATACGCGTTCTTTATTGTTCCCCTTCCGATGGTTAATCACGCGTCTATGACTGCACAACTAATCGATGGCAAGGCGATTGCCGCCAAGCTGCGCCAGCAAATCGCTCAACGTGTCGCGCAGCGGCGCCAGGAGGGCCTGCGCACGCCGGGCCTGGCAGTGATTCTGGTCGGCACCGACCCTGCCTCCCAGGTCTACGTCTCGCACAAGCGCAAGGATTGCGAAGAAGTAGGCTTCCTGTCGCAGGCCTTCGACCTGCCTAGCCACACCACGCAAGAAGCGCTTACTGAACTGATCGATCGCCTCAATGACGACCCGTCCATTGACGGCATCCTGCTCCAACTGCCGCTGCCCGCGCACCTCGACGCGTCGTTGCTGCTCGAGCGCATCCGCCCGGACAAGGATGTGGACGGCTTCCACCCCTATAACGTTGGTCGCCTCGCACAGCGCATCCCGCTGCTGCGCCCCTGCACACCCAAGGGCATCATGACCCTGCTCCAGAGCACCGGGCAGGACCTGTACGGCATGAATGCCGTGATCGTCGGGGCCTCGAACATCGTTGGCCGGCCAATGGCGCTGGAGTTGTTGCTCAGCGGCTGTACGATCACCGTGTGCCATCGCTTCACCCAGGACCTGGCAGGGCATGTCGGGCGCGCGGACCTGGTGGTCGTTGCCGCCGGCAAGCCTGGGTTGGTCAAGGGTGAATGGATCAAGGAAGGTGCCATCGTCATCGACGTCGGTATCAACCGTCAGGAGGATGGCAAGCTGGTGGGCGATGTCGTCTACGAAACCGCCCTTCCCCGTGCTGGCTGGATCACTCCGGTGCCAGGCGGCGTAGGGCCGATGACCCGCGCCTGCCTGTTGGAAAACACCTTGTATGCGGCCGAAACGCTTCACGGCGATTGAGGCAAGCGAGCATGGCGGCCCTGCCGTCATTGCTTGAGCGACGGGCGGTTATCTACCGCCCCATCCTCATTCAGGCGAATTCGATTATTGGCCAGCCTGCCCGCCCTGCCGCTGCGTTTAGTCACCGCTAATCGCGCACCTCTGATATCGAACGCCAGACTCCTCTCGGCTCCACCTGCCAGCGCGTGACAATTGGCACTACATGGGTCAGCTAACAATCCATTGCCCCATTGGGTTTCCAATAACCACAGATGCGCTAAACCCGCGGGCCTGCGCAAGCCTCATCACATCCCCTTGGGGTCTGTATCTAAAACGCTTTCGCGTTGAATGCTGCCCTCCATGGCAAGCTTATTGCTGCCTGTAGCATGTTGCCTGAGCGCTAGGCCCTCTGATGGGTGAGCTGATACTTACTGCACTCCAACAGAGCATTGAGCGTTTACATGCACCATGACTGGTCAGACCGGTAAGGCCAAAAAAGCTTGCACTGCGCCGAAAATAGGCGTTTTATGGCCAAGCGCTGAACAAACCGGTAAGACCACAATAATTAAGTCCTGCGCTCATTTGCCCCGTGCGGCCAACGAAGCAAGGACACCGACCTGAGATCACTCCCATGCTCAAATGGTGCTCGCGTTCGATCTTCCTTCAAGTCGTGCTGGGCCTGGCCCTTGGCGTTGCCTGCGGCCTGAGTTTCCCCGACCTTTCCTTGCAGCTCAAACCCCTCGGCGATGGCTTCATCAAGCTGATCAAGATGCTGATCGGCCTGATCGTCTTTTGCGTAGTGGTCAGCGGCATTTCCGGTGCCGGTGACCTGAAGAAGGTCGGTCGCATCGGCCTCAAATCGGTCATCTATTTCGAAGTGCTGACCACGCTGGCGCTGGTCATCGGCCTGGTGTTCGCGTTCACCAGTGGTATCGGTAGCGGCGCCAACATCCACCTCGACCAGTTGTCCGGCGCTGATGCCAACAGCCTGGCCGAGCGTGGTCAGCATATCCATGGCGCCACAGCGTTCTTTATGGACCTGATCCCCACTTCGGTGGTAGGTGCCTTTGCTGACAACAACATCCTGCAGGTACTGTTGTTCTCGGTACTGTTCGGCAGCGCGCTCAACCTGGTGGGCGATTCGGCTGCGGGCATTTCGCGGCTGATCAACGAGCTTAGCCATGTGATCTTCCGCATCATGGGCATGATCGTGCGTCTGGCGCCCATTGGCGTGTTCGGCGCCATCGCCTTCACGACCAGCAAGTACGGCCTGGAGTCACTCCAGCATCTGGGCGGCCTGGTGGCGTTGTTCTACCTCACCTGCGCAGGGTTCGTGCTGATCGTGCTGGGTACCGTCATGCGTTTGTCGGGGCTGAAATTGCTGCCCCTGATCAAGTATTTGCGCGAAGAGCTGACCATCGTCCTGGGTACGGCTTCTTCCGATGCCGTGCTACCGCAGATCATGCGCAAGCTCGAACACCTGGGCATCGGCAGCTCAACGGTCGGGCTGGTGATTCCAACCGGCTATTCCTTTAACCTTGATGGTTTCTCCATCTACCTGACCTTGGCCATTGTCTTCATCGCCAATGCCACCGGTACGCCCCTGGCGATGACAGACCTGCTGACGATCTTGCTGGTTTCACTGGTCACGTCCAAGGGCGCGCATGGGATTCCAGGCTCGGCGCTGGTGATACTTGCCGCGACACTGACTGCAGTCCCTGCGATCCCGGTGGTGGGCTTGGTACTGGTACTCGCTGTGGATTGGTTCATGGGCATCGGACGCGCGTTGACCAACCTGATTGGCAATTGCGTTGCCACCGTGGCCATCGCCCGCTGGGAAAAAGACATCGACCTGGAGCGCGCTCAGAACGTGCTCGACGGCAAGCCTGGCTTTGCGCACAACCCGCGTAAGCAGCCTGCAGCCCACCAACAGGAATTCTGAAAGAAAAGGGCCGGCTCGCATGCCGGCCCCTGAAGGAGCGAAACGTGATCAGCTCATCAACCGTCGTCAACGCTGTGGTGGAAAAGCTGCGTCAAGCCCTCGCCCGTGGCCAATGGCGCAGTGGCGACATGCTCCCTGGCCAGCGAGAATTGGCCGAACAATTGGGCATCAGCCGCCCGAGCCTGCGTGAGGCGGTCATCGTGCTCGAGACCCTTGGGCTGGTGCGCGCTTTGCCAGGCAAAGGTGTGCTGGTGCTGGATGCCGATACAGCTACCTCGGCTTCGGCGCCCACTGCCAGTGCACAGGCCAGCCTCGCCGATGTGCTTGAACTGCGCTATACCCTCGAACCCTTCATCGTCGGACTGGTGGCCCAGTCGGCCAACAGCCAGGACATCGGCCAGTTACGGTTGACCTTGATGGACATGCGTGAAGCCCTTGAGGCCGATGACAGCGAAGCGGGCATGAACGCTTACATTGCATTCCACCAGGCGCTGTTTGCCCTGACCACCAACCCCATTTTCCAGAGCGTCGTACAGCAAACGGGCATTGCCCTGAAGCAAAGCGCGGACATGCTGCGCAATTCACCCGAGCACCTGGCTGCCCGTCTCAAGGAAAACGAAGCCGTGGTGCGGGCGATTCGTGAGCGCAATAGCACCCAGGCCAGCACCCAGATGCGGCAACACATTCTCGCCGAGGGTTTGCGCATGGGCATTGCGCTCAATGTGCCGGACGAACATCGGCACCCATAATCCAGGAGAGCAATCATGAAGGGTGCACATCACCTGCCCGACCTGCTTGCAGCCGGTGAGACCCGGCTTTGCGCCGAACAGATCTACCCACGGTTGTTCGATGCCATTCTGGAGCAACGCCTGCCGCCTGGCACTTTGCTGCCAGAGCAAGCGCTGGGCCAGGCATTTGGCGTGAGCCGTACGGTCATCCGCCGAGTGCTAGGCCGCTTGAGCGACCAGCAAGTAGTAGTACAACGCCCAAGCCATACGGCTCATCTGGTTGCGCCCGATCCGAATCAGGCACGTCAGGTACTGAGCGCGCGCCGGCTTGCCGAAACCACGCTGATAACCCTGGCCGTCGAACGCGCCCGCCCCGAGCAACTCAAGCAGCTGCGCCAATTGGTCGAGCGTGAACGCGTGCATCATGAAAAGGGCGAACGCTGCGCCGCTATACGTCTGGGTGGTGAGTTTCACCTGAAACTGGCCCAGGTGGCGGACAATGCTCCGTTGTCGCGCTTTCTCAATGGGTTGGTGCCCATGACGTCCCTTATCATCGCGCGATACGAGTCACCGTGCTGTGACCATTGCGCCTGGCAAGAACATGCAGCGCTGATTGAGGCGCTCGAGCGAGGCGATGCACAGTCCGCCCTCGCCCTGATGAACGAGCACCTTGACCGGCTTGAAGCCAAGCTTCGACTGGACTGAGCCAGGTGATTTCAGCGAACCTGCTGACAGCAGCGCCTCAAGTTGCTGCCATTGCCGAACTGGGCAGGCCGAACATTTTGTCGAAAGCCCAGTTGTAGGCAAAGGTATAGCAAGGCACCAGCACGATGAATGCCATGTCCACCAGCAGCGCATCGAGCAGGCTCATGTCCAACCACCACGCGATCAGCGGAATCAGGTAGATCACGAGGGTCAGCTGAAACCCTACTGCGTGCACTACGCGCCGAGCCACGCTGCGCCCTCGTGTGGCTTGCCGGCTTTCCCAATATTCAAACAGCGTGTTGTAGACCAGGTTCCAGATCATGGCGATGGTGGTGATCATCACCGCGAGCGGCCCCGTGTGAGAAGCCTGGGTGTCGGACAGGTAGGCAAGACCCAAGGTGGACATGCACAGGCCGATCAACTCGTAAAACGTCACATAAACCAGTTTGCGCTTCAAACCCTGCACTGCATCGACCTCATCTAAATAGCTTGGGCCGGGTATAGTGCGTCATTACATCTGACAACAAAAGTCAGCAGCTTTCAGCCTGACTGACAGGAGAAGCGTGTGTCATTTACCAGTGAAACTATCCAGGTTTTTCTCACCGTGCTGGACAAAGGCTCATTCTCTGCCGCCGCGCGCAGCCTGCAGCGCGTGCCCTCGGCGGTCAGCATGGCAATCGGCAACCTGGAGGCCGAGCTGGGCTACAGCCTGTTCCAGCGCGGAGCTCGCGATGTTCGACCCACAGTCCAAGCCCTTGCGCTTGAGCCCCATGCGCGGCTGATTGCCGAGCAGTTGGGTTTGCTGCAAGTGCATGCCGTAGAGCTCTCCGAGGGCCTGGAAAGCAACCTGACCCTGGCGGTGGTGCCGGACGTCGATCAGCAGTTGCTAATAGCGGCCATTGCCGAGCTCGGCCAACGTTATCCATTGCTCGAAGTCGCGATACTGAGTGCGCCGCAAGAACAAGCGCTGGATTTGCTGGACAGCGGTCGGGCCGACCTGTGCGTGGCATTTGCAGGTCTTCACGTCGACCCGCAGCGCGGGTTTCAGCTGATTGGCGTCGAGTCTCTGGTGGCGACCCTTGCTCCTCATCATCCGGCCGCACGGTCTGGTGTAATCCAGAACCTCGAAGACCTTACAGGCGTGCGGCAGATCCTGGTACGCAGCCGCGACCTGCCGTTGACCGACCCGCGCATGGTCATTGGTGCCACCCATTGGACGACCGACAGCTTCGATTTCGCCTTGCAGATGGTCGAGGCAGGCCTGGGCTGGGGTGATCTGCCGCTGTCCAGGGTCGCGCCGCTGCTGGACGCAGGCCGCCTGAAACGTTTGGCCTTCCAGAACACGCGCAACGAGCTGCAACTCCCGGTGCATGTGTTCTGGCGTAAGCAGCAACCGCTGCTCAAGGCTGCCAGGATGCTGGTCGAGCGGCTGGCCTTGAGGTGATCGCCGCTTGTCGAAAGCTGTGAGAAATTTCCGTAGGCGTATCAACCTTTTACCCGCCACGCCGATACCCCTTTGGACAGGGCTGACAGCGCACCACACCCGCGCTGTGCCCTCCCGTTAATGGCTCAAGGTCTCGAAACATGAACCTGAAATTTCGCCACAAGATTCTGCTCAGCGCCAGCGGCGTAGTGGTATTGGCATTCGCCTTGTTCACGCTGTACAACGATTACCTGCAACGCAATACGATCCGGCAGAACATCGAGGCATCGGTGGAACAATCCGGCGCATTGACCGCCAGCAGCGTGCAGAACTGGATGAGCGGGCGCATTCTTGTACTGGAAAACCTGGCGCAAGACATCGCCCAGCTCGGAACGGGGGATACCCTCGCTGGCCTGGTGGATCAGCCTTCCTATACGCGCAACTTCCTCTTCACCTACATGGGCCAGGCCAACGGGCTATTCACGCAGCGCCCGGATGCGCAAATGCCTGCAGACTATGATCCACGCAAACGCCCTTGGTACAGCGCAGCTGCCAACGCCGGCCAGACCTTGCTGACGCCGCCCTATCAAGCGGCTGTGGGTGGCCTGGTGGTCACGGTAGCCATCCCGGTCAAAAGCCGGTCAAACGGCGAGCTGCTCGGTGTAGTGGGCGGCGACGTCAGCCTCGATACACTGGTCGAAATCATCAACAGTGTCGACTTTGGCGGCATAGGCCACGCCTTCCTCGCCGACAGCGATGGCCAGGTGATCGTCAGTCCTGACAAAGACCAGGTCATGAAAAACCTCAAGGACATCTACCCTGGAACCAACCTGCGCGTTGCACCGGGTATGCAGGACGTCGTGCTCAATGGCCAGGAACGCTTGATCTCATTTGCGCCAGTGGCCGGCCTGCCCTCGGCCAAGTGGTACATCGGTCTTTCGATCGACAAGGACAAGGCTTATGCAGCCCTGAGCCAGTTCCGTACTTCGGCACTGATCGCCATGCTCATCGCGGTCGCTGCCATCGCAGGCCTGCTTGGCCTGCTGATTCCGGTGCTGATGCGCCCCTTGACCGCCATGGGACGCGCCATGCGTGACATCGCCGAAGGCGAAGGTGACCTGACCCGCCGGTTGGCGGTGCAGCATCAGGATGAGTTCGGCGAGTTGGCTACTTCTTTCAACCGCTTCGTTGAACGTATCCATGCCTCCATCAGCGAGGTGTCCTCGGCCACACGGCTGGTCCACGACCTGTCTGAAAAAGTCGTCAGCGCTTCCAATGCCTCCATCAACGGTTCTGAAGAACAAAGCATGCGCACCAACAGCGTGGCGGCAGCGATCAATGAACTGGGCGCCGCGACCCAGGAAATCGCGCGTAACGCAGCCGATGCATCGCAGCATGCGAGCGGCGCCAGTGAGCAGGCCCACGATGGGCGTGCCGTGGTGGAGGAAGCGATCAGCGCCATGACCTCGCTGTCGCAGCGCATCAGCGAATCGTGTGCACAAATCGAAACCCTGAACGCCAGCACCGACGAAATTGGCAAGATCCTGGATGTGATCAAGGGCATTTCTCAGCAAACCAACTTGTTGGCCTTGAACGCGGCCATCGAAGCCGCTCGCGCTGGCGAGGCCGGCCGTGGCTTTGCCGTTGTGGCTGATGAAGTGCGAAATCTTGCCCACCGTACGCAGGAGTCGGCCGAGGAAATCCATCGAATGATTACCGGCCTGCAGGTCGGCTCACGCGAGGCGGTGCATACGATGAATACTAGCCAGGTTTCCAGTGAGCAAACCGTCCAGGTAGCCAACCAGGCTGGTGAACGCCTTGCCAGCGTGACTCAGCGCATTGGCGAAATCGACGGCATGAATCAGTCGGTGGCCACCGCCACCGAAGAGCAGACTGCCGTGGTGGAAAGCCTCAACCTGGATATCACCCAGATCAATGCGTTGAACCAGCAGGGTGTGGAGAATCTCAACGAAACGCTGCGCCATTGTGATCAATTGGCCCAGCAAGCCGGCCGGTTGAAGCAGCTGGTGGGCAGTTTCCGGATCTGATTGTTTAACGTCGTATGGGGCAGCGCCATGATGCGGGCTGCCCCCAGTTATAACCTAATAACGAACAAGTCTATTTGGCTATAAAAAAATCTATATGCTGGCTGCATCCGATAACGGGCAAAGCTGGGCAGTCGAGTAGCGTATGGATGTAGGTTCTTTCGGTTTTACCATTGCAGGATTGGTCGTAGGGTTCATCGTTGGCATGACAGGTGTAGGCGGTGGCTCGCTGATGACGCCAATCCTGCTGTGGTTCGGGATCAACCCAGCAACGGCAGTGGGTACCGACTTGCTCTATGCGGCGATCACCAAGGCCAGCGGCGTATGGGTACATGCGCGTAACAAGAACATCGATTGGAAGATCACGGGGCTCCTCAGCCTGGGGAGCGTTCCCGCGGCTGCACTGACGCTGTGGTTCCTCAGTACGCTGCACACCGACACCACGGCCGTAAACGCGATCATCAAGCAGGGCCTAGCCGTTGTATTGATCCTCACAGCCTTGGCTATCTTGTTCAAATCGCGGTTACAGGCATTCGCTAGCCGCCACGCCGGTGACCATTACCATCTGAGCGATCGTAGCCTCAATACCCTGACTGTCCTGACCGGCGTCGTATTGGGTGTCATGGTAACGCTCACCTCCATCGGCGCTGGCGCACTGGGCACCGTCGCCCTCTTCCTGCTCTACCCTTTCCTGATCACACGTCGCCTGGTTGGCACCGAGATAGCTCATGCCGTCCCGCTCACGTTGGTGGCTGGGCTGGGTCATGCGGGCATGGGTAACATGGACTGGTCATTGCTCGGCTACCTGCTGCTGGGATCACTGCCGGGTATCTACCTGGGTAGCCACCTGACCGGGCGCATATCGGACCGCGTGCTGCGCCCGTGCTTGGCCGCGATGCTACTGTTGATTGGCTATAAGCTGGCGTTCTGAGGGCAGTTGATCCTCAACCGCCACTGGCCGCTGAAGCTCAATTCGATGCGTGACAATGGCAGGACATCGATGCGTTGGGCTGCCACCATTGGGCAGCCCAGCACCTGTACCAATACTGCACGCATGACCATTGGGTGAGTGACAGCGAACCATTCACCCGGCAGCTCAAAATCCTTCAGCCAAACGCTCATACGATGGCAGAGCGCTTGAAAAGACTCCCCTCCATGCACCTCGCTCGCGGGGTTCTCCAGCCAGTCGGCCAAGGCTGACGGCTGCTCGGCTTGTACGCGCTTTAACGCCAGCCCTTGCCATCGCCCCATGTTGCAATCCGCCAATCCTGACGCAATCGTTGCATCGCCCAAGGCCAGGGCGGTTTGCTGAGCGCGCTGTTCCGGCGCTGTCAGGATCTGAAATGTACCGTGCGGTACGCAGCGGCGGGGTACGGACACCAGCGGCTCTTCCGGTTCAGGGAAATACCCACGCTTTTGAGCCAGCGTTAGTCCATGGCAGATCATCGTCAGGCGAGTGGCTTTCACCTTTTGGGCCTCGAGGGTAGGAATGAATTCAGTTAGCCCCGAAGGCGATCATCCTAGTGACCTCGTCCGGAGCGGTATAGCCTACGCAGGATGATTCATTAATCACACACAGTTGTTGTTTTTCAACGCCCTGCTCACAGGCAGATGGAGAAGCAACGTTGAGACTTTTTGCAGCCCAAAGACAAAACCCCTACCTGCATACGCAGATAGGGGTTTTGCGAAATGAATCTTGACGATGACCTACTCTCACATGGGGAAACCCCACACTACCATCGGCGATGCATCGTTTCACTACTGAGTTCGGGATGGGATCAGGTGGTTCCAATGCTCTATGGTCGTCAAGAAATTCTGTAGC
>NZ_JBICKJ010000068.1:0-114015 GCF_043104125.1 Pseudomonas sp. xss_4 | reverse complement strand
CTTGCTCCCGGGAGGACCGCGCTGCAGGCCCCATCCTGGGGCCCAGCGCTTGACAGGCATCCATGCCTGTCACCGCCCTCCGCAAGCCCTGCATTCGGCCTTCTGAAGTCGCGAAGATCAAAAGCCAAAGCAAGATCAAGATCAAGATCAAGATCAAGGTCAAAACCGCTTCAGCAGTCCCTGGTTCTCCTCTATTCAATCGGGCTGAAGCACCGTATCCCTGGCCTCACCAAGCATCGCCGGATAATCCAGCGTGTAATGCAACCCACGGCTCTCCTTGCGCTGCATCGCCGAGCGAATCATCAACTCCGCCACCTGCGCCAAATTGCGCAACTCGATCAAATCCCGACTGACCTTGTAGTTGCTGTAGAACTCATCGATTTCATCCAGCAACAACCGCACGCGATGCTGCGCCCGTTGCAAACGCTTGCTGGTCCGCACGATCCCCACGTAATCCCACATGAAGCGCCGTAGCTCATCCCAGTTATGCGCGATGATCACATCCTCGTCCGAGTCCGTGACCTGGCTGGCGTCCCATCCCGGCAAGGCCTCAGGCATGCCCACATTTTCGAGGTTCGCCTGGATGTCGGCCGCCGCCGCCCGGCCGTAGACGAAGCACTCCAGCAGCGAGTTGCTGGCCATGCGATTGGCGCCATGCAGCCCCGTGAAGCTGGTTTCGCCAATCGCATACAGCCCCGGCACATCCGTGTGTCCTCTGTCGTCCACCATGACGCCACCACAGGTGTAATGCGCTGCCGGCACGACAGGTATTGGCTGGCGCGTGATGTCGATGCCAAAGCTCAGGCACCGCTCGTAAACGGTGGGGAAGTGGCTCTTGATGAACTCGACAGGCTTGTGCGAGATATCCAGGTAGACACAGTCCACCCCCAGGCGCTTCATTTCATGGTCGATCGCCCGCGCCACGATGTCGCGCGGGGCAAGCTCCTCGCGCGGGTCGAAGCGGGGCATGAAGCGCTCGCCGTTGGGCAGGCGAAGCAGGGCGCCTTCGCCACGCAGGGCCTCGGTGATCAAAAAGCTCTTGGCCTGCGGGTGATAAAGGCACGTAGGGTGGAACTGGTTGAATTCAAGGTTTGCGACCCTGCAGCCGGCCCGCCAGGCCATGGCGATACCATCGCCGCACGCGCCATCCGGGTTGCTGGTGTACAAGTACACTTTCGCCGCACCCCCCGTGGCCAGCACCGTGAACCGCGCACCGAACGTGTCCACCTGGCCCGTGTTGCGGTCCAGCACATAGGCGCCCAGGCAGCGCTCACCGTCCAAGCCCAAGCGCCGCTCGGTGATCAGGTCCACGGCCACACGCTGCTCCAGCAGCTCGATGTTCGGGCGCTGCCTGGCCTGGGCCAGCAAGGTGTTGAAGATGGCCGCGCCCGTGGCATCGGCGGCATGGATGATGCGCCGGTGGCTATGGCCACCTTCACGCGTTAGATGAAATTCGAAGCCTGCGTCGACCAGGCCGTGGGGCTCGTCCCGGGTGAACGGCACGCCTTGCTCGATCAGCCACTCGATGGCTTCGCGGCTGTGCTCAACGGTAAAGCGAACGGCGTCTTCGTGGCACAGGCCGCCACCGGCATTGAGGGTGTCCTCTACATGAGACTGAATCGTGTCGGCGCCATCGAGCACCGCCGCTACGCCCCCTTGGGCCCAATAGGTCGAGCCGCTGGCCAGGTCACCTTTGCTCAGCACCGCAATGCGCAGATTCGCAGGCAGGTTCAGGGCCAGGCTAAGGCCCGCTGCGCCGCTGCCGATAACCAAGACATCATGTTGGAATTGTTGGCTCATGTCAGGACACTAGTAATCTTCGGAAGGGGCACGGCACAATAGCCACGCGTCGATGGCATTGTGAAACTATCGTTTACTGGCCGGGTAGCCTTTATAGCAGCCTCGGGTGGCCCTTTTCCATGCCGCTCGCCCGGTAACGGCAGGCATTGTGGGAACTTTCCAGCGTGCCTGGAAATCCTATGAAGGCTGCCCGCACGCCAACAATTTGCCGCGGCGACGCAGGGCGGTAGCTCGACATTGGGCTCACCTGCGTATTCGTAACCTGATTATCGACGTTGTCGGCTGCTGCCGTACCGCGTCTTCCGTGCACGCCGCTCAAGGTCTGCAGGAAACTTGCTTGGAGGGGAGAACTTTTGCGCAAAGCCCGAGTCTATGGTTGCAAGCCTGAGCAATGGCCGCTGCAACACTCCTTCGAGTTCACCGAGGAGTGTTCATGCTAACCCAGGAAGAAGATCAGCAACTGGTCGAGCGCGTACAGCGCGGCGACAGGCGAGCTTTCGATCTATTGGTGCTGAAGTACCAGCACAAGATTCTCGGGTTGATCGTGCGGTTTGTCCATGACACCCACGAAGCCCAGGACGTAGCACAGGAAGCGTTCATCAAGGCGTACCGTGCGCTTGGTAATTTCCGCGGTGACAGTGCGTTTTACACGTGGCTGTACCGCATCGCCATCAACACGGCGAAGAACTACCTGGTGTCCCGTGGAAGACGGCCGCCAGACAGCGATGTGAGCTCCGAGGATGCGGAGTTTTACGACGGCGATCATGGCCTCAAGGATCTTGAGTCCCCGGAGCGCTCGTTGTTGCGGGATGAGATCGAAGGCACTGTCCATCGCACCATTCAGCAACTGCCAGAAGACTTGCGTACGGCGCTGACCCTGCGAGAGTTCGATGGCCTGAGTTACGAAGACATTGCCAGCGTCATGCAATGTCCAGTGGGTACCGTGCGCTCTCGGATCTTCCGCGCTCGGGAGGCCATTGACAAAGCCTTGCAGCCTTTGCTGCAGGAAACCTGAGACAGCGGCTACAGCCAAAAGAGGAACCGCCATGAGTCGTGAAGCTTTGCAGGAATCGCTGTCCGCGGTAATGGATAACGAAGCGGACCAACTGGAATTGCGTCGGGTATTGAACGCCGTCGACGATGCCGAAACCCGTGCCACCTGGTCGCGTTACCAGGTAGCCCGCGCAGCCATGCACAAGGAGCTGCTGCTGCCTAACCTGGACATCGCCTCGGCGGTATCCGCGGCACTGGCCGATGAGGCCGTACCTGCCAAGGCCAAGCAAGGCCCATGGCGCACTGTAAGCCGTGTGGCCGTTGCCGCGTCGGTTACCCTCGCCGTACTGGCAGGTGTGCGCCTGTACAACCAGGACGATATCACCGGTGCTCAGCTGGCTGCCCAGCAGCCTGTTCAGCAGGGTGTGACCGTGCCTCAGGCCCAAGGCCCTGCCGTGCTGGCCGGCTACAGCGAAAGCAGTGATCAGCCGACCGGCCCAATGGCCAACGGCGTGCTGCAGAACCAGGCTGGCTGGGATCAGCGCCTGCCAGGTTACCTGCGTCAACATGCCCAGGAGTCCGCTCTGAAGGGTTCTGAAACCGCTTTGCCTTACGCCCGCGCCGCCAGCCTGGAAAACCGCTAATTAGGGAGGCTCATGCGCGCGCTACCTCTCCTGTCGCTGCTGCTCGGCAGCTGCATGACGGTGCCAGCATTGGCAGCCAATTCTTCGCCAGAGGCGAACGAGTGGCTGAACAAGCTGGCACAGGCCGAGCAACGACAGAGCTACCTGGGCGCCTTCGTTTACGAACGCAACGGCAGCTTTTCAACCCACGATATCTGGCACCGTGTCCAAGAGGGCAAGGTCAGCGAGCGGCTGCTGCAGCTCGATGGCACCGCCCAGGAAATCGTGCGCGTCGATGGCAAGGTACAGTGCGTCAGTGGCGGGCTTGCCGAGGGTATCTCGGCGCCGCCCGACAGTGCGCCACGCCGCCTTGACCCCCTCAAGCTCATGAGTTGGTATGACCTGTCCGTGTCCGGCAAATCTCGCGTTGCAGGCCGGGACGCGGTGGTCGTGTCACTCTCACCGCGTGATCAGCACCGCTACGGTTACGAGCTGCACCTGGACCGTGTGACGGGCTTGCCGCTGCGCTCGCTGATGCTCAACGAGAAAGGTCAGTTGCTGGAGCGCTTCCAGATGACTCGGCTCGAAGCGCGTGTGCCAACCGACGACGATCTGCGCCCCAGTTCCGCCTGCAAGCCCGTGGTGGCGGCAGCCCCTGCCGGCGGGGCTGTGTCTGGGTGGCGTTCCGATTGGCTGCCTTCAGGGTTCGAAGTGGTCAATAGCACCATCCGCCGCGAACCTGGGCAGGGTGGCCCGGTCAGCACCTTGATGTATGACGACGGTCTGGCGCGGTTCTCTGTTTTCATCGAGCCTGTGAAAGGCGAGGCTGGCGCTGATGTGCGTACCCAGTTGGGCCCCACATCGGCGGTATCAAGGCGTCTGAGTACACCCAAGGGCCAGATGATGGTGACCGTCGTTGGCGAGATCCCGCTCGGCACGGCCGAACGCGTCGCCTTGTCGATGCGTCCTCAAGATGCCCAGGCGAGTCATTGATCGAAGGCTGATGGCGAGCGTTCTTGTGCAGAGCGTGGCTTTTTGAAATGAAATTAAAGCATTGTCATTTGCAATCTGACGGCAAATTTTCTATAGGTCAGGCTTCTGGGAGCCTGGCCATTGCTGCGTTGTGCAGGGTCGTTTTTTAATTACCGCTCGTTGTGACGGGAGCCGTATGTCAATACCTCGCTTGAAACCCTATCTATCGTTCTTCGCGGCCGTGCTGATGCTCGGGCAAGTGCTGACGGTCCAGGCTGAAGAAGCCTTGCCGGATTTCACGACACTGGTCGAGCAAGCCTCGCCTGCGGTCGTGAACATCAGTACCAAGCAGAAGCTTCCGGACCGTCGCATCGCTGCGGGCCAGATGCCAGATCTCGAAGGCCTGCCGCCAATGTTCCGCGAATTCTTCGAGCGCAACCTTCCGCAGCAACCGCGTGCGCCGCGTGGTGATCGCCAGCGTGAGGCGCAGTCATTGGGCTCGGGCTTCATCATCTCCAGCGACGGCTATGTGCTGACCAATAACCATGTAATTGCCGACGCCGACGAAATCATCGTGCGCCTGTCCGACCGTAGCGAATTGCAAGCCAAGCTGGTCGGTACCGACCCGCGCACCGACGTCGCGCTGCTGAAGGTGGAAGGCAAGAACCTCCCTACCGTCAAGCTGGGCGATTCGGAAAAGCTCAAGGTCGGCGAATGGGTATTGGCCATCGGCTCGCCGTTCGGCTTCGACCATTCGGTGACCAAAGGTATCGTCAGTGCCAAGGGCCGTACGCTGCCTAACGACACCTACGTACCATTCATCCAGACCGACGTTGCGATCAACCCGGGTAACTCCGGGGGGCCGCTGTTCAACATGAACGGCGAAGTGGTGGGGATCAACTCGCAGATCTTCACGCGCTCCGGTGGCTTCATGGGCCTGTCGTTCGCGATCCCGATCGACGTGGCCATCGACGTCTCGAATCAGTTGAAGAAGGACGGCAAGGTCAGCCGCGGCTGGCTGGGCGTTGTCATCCAGGAGGTCAACAAGGACCTGGCTGAATCCTTCGGTCTGGACAAACCGGCCGGTGCGCTGGTCGCCCAGGTGCTTGAAAACGGCCCGGCTGCCAAAGGTGGCTTGCAGGTCGGGGATGTCATCCTGAGCATGAATGGCCAGCCGATCATCATGTCGGCCGACCTGCCGCACCTGGTAGGTGGCTTGAAGGATGGTGCCAAGGCCAAGTTGGACATCATTCGCAACGGTAAGCGTCAAACCCTCGATGTCAGCGTTGGCGCACTGCCAGACGACGATGCCGACATCGGTGCCGGTGCCGGCGACAGCAATGTCGAGCGCAGCAGCAATCGCCTGGGCGTCTCGGTGGCCGACCTTACTGCCGAGCAGAAGAAGTCCCTGGAGCTCAAGGGCGGCGTGGTCATCAAGGAAGTGCAGGATGGTCCGGCCGCGATGATCGGCCTGCGTCCGGGTGACGTCATCAGTCACCTGAACAACCAGGCCATCGGTTCGGCCAAGGAATTCACGCAGATCGCCAAGGAACTGCCGAAGAACCGCTCTGTGTCCATGCGCGTGTTGCGCCAGGGGCGCGCCAGCTTCATTACCTTCAAGCTCGCCGAGTAAGCGCGGCGGATACGGGAGGAGGGCAGCGACAGCTGCCCTTTTTCATGTGCAGTGAGACTTCCTTGCCAAGCTGCAGGTGACGGCCGGGCAGAGGAATCTCCCACATCCTGGCAGCTTCAGGTACAATTGCCGGCTATTTTTCGGCGGGCGTCCGGCTCGCAGCCTTTTCCGAGTGTTGACCCGTGAGTGATTTGAGTCATATCCGCAATTTCTCCATCATCGCCCACATCGACCATGGCAAGTCGACGCTGGCCGACCGTTTCATTCAACTGTGCGGTGGCCTGACAGCGCGCGAAATGGAAGCCCAGGTGCTCGACTCCATGGACCTGGAGCGCGAACGCGGGATCACCATCAAGGCCCACAGCGTCACGCTCAACTACAAGGCCCAGGACGGCAAGGTCTACCAGCTCAACTTCATCGATACCCCCGGCCACGTCGACTTCACCTATGAAGTCTCGCGCTCGCTGGCGGCGTGCGAAGGGGCGTTGCTGGTGGTCGATGCCGGTCAGGGCGTCGAGGCTCAGTCCGTCGCCAACTGCTACACGGCCATCGAGCAAGGCCTGGAAGTCATGCCGGTCCTGAACAAGATGGACCTGCCACAGGCCGATCCCGATCGCGTCAAGGACGAAATCGAGAAGATCATCGGCATCGATGCCACCGACGCTGTGGCCTGCAGTGCCAAGAGCGGCATGGGGGTGGACGAGGTGCTCGAGCGCCTGGTGCATACCATTCCCGCCCCGACTGGCGATATCGACGCGCCGCTGCAAGCCCTGATCATCGACTCCTGGTTCGATAACTACCTGGGGGTGGTCTCGCTGGTGCGCGTGCGCCACGGTCGCGTCAAGAAAGGCGACAAGATTCTGGTCAAGTCCACCGGCAAGCTGCACCTGGTCGACAGCGTGGGCGTATTCACGCCCAAGCACACCCAGACCGCCGACCTCAAGGCCGGCGAAGTAGGCTTCATCATTGCCAGCATCAAGGACATCCACGGTGCCCCGGTTGGCGATACCCTGACCCTGTCGTCCACTCCGGAAGTCGAAGTGCTGCCTGGGTTCAAGAAGATCCAGCCGCAGGTATACGCCGGCCTGTTCCCGGTCAGTTCCGATGACTTCGAAGACTTCCGCGATGCCCTGCAGAAGCTGACCCTCAACGATTCGTCCCTGCAGTACATGCCCGAAAGCTCCGACGCCCTGGGCTTTGGCTTCCGCTGCGGGTTCCTGGGCATGCTGCACATGGAGATCATCCAGGAGCGCCTGGAGCGCGAGTACGACCTGGACCTGATCACCACCGCGCCCAGCGTGATCTACGAGCTGGAACTCAAGACGGGTGAAACCATTGTCGTCGACAACCCGTCGAAGCTCCCAGACGTCTCGTCGGTCACCGACTTCCGCGAGCCGATCGTGACCGCGACCATCCTGGTGCCGCAAGAACACCTGGGTAACGTGATCACCTTGTGTATCGAGAAGCGTGGCGTTCAGCGCGACATGCAGTTCCTGGGCAGCCAGGTGCAAGTGCGCTACGACATGCCGATGAACGAAGTGGTACTGGACTTCTTCGACCGCTTGAAGTCCACCAGCCGTGGCTATGCTTCGCTGGACTATCACTTCGATCGTTACCAGTCGGCCAACCTGGTCAAGCTGGATGTGTTGATCAACGGCGACAAGGTCGATGCCCTGGCATTGATCGTGCACCGCGACAACGCTGCCTACAAAGGCCGCGCGTTGACCGAGAAAATGAAGGAGCTGATCCCGCGGCAGATGTTCGATGTGGCGATCCAGGCAGCCATTGGTGGCCAGATCATCGCGCGTACCACTGTCAAGGCGCTCAGAAAGAACGTACTGGCCAAATGTTATGGCGGCGACGTCAGCCGTAAGAAGAAGCTGCTCGAGAAGCAGAAGGCCGGTAAGAAACGCATGAAACAGGTGGGCAACGTGGAAATTCCACAAGAAGCCTTCCTCGCCGTGCTCAGGTTGGATAGTTAGGTCCTATGTCGCTAAATTTCCCGCTGTTGCTCGTCATTGCCGTGTTCGTGTGCGGTCTGTTGGGCCTGATCGACCTTTTGTTCCTGGCGCCGCGCCGACGTGCGGCGATCGCCAATTACCAGGGCAGTGTCAGCCAGCCGGAACCGGCGGTGGTCGAGCGCTTGAACAAGGAACCCTTGCTGGTCGAATACGGCAAGTCGTTCTTCCCGGTGCTGTTCATCGTGCTGGTGCTGCGCTCGTTCCTGGTCGAACCGTTCCAGATTCCGTCGGGATCGATGAAACCCACGCTGGAAGTGGGTGACTTCATCCTGGTGAACAAGTTCTCCTACGGCATCCGCTTGCCGGTGATCGACAAGAAAGTCATCGAGGTGGGCGACCCGCAGCGCGGCGACGTCATGGTGTTCCGCTATCCCAGCGACCCGAACGTCAACTACATCAAGCGCGTCGTCGGCTTGCCCGGTGACCAGATCCGCTACACCAACGACAAGCAGTTGTTTGTCAACGGTCAGCGGGTCGCCGAGCAACTGGTGGGTACCGAGCCTGGGACCCTGGGCAGCGCTCAGCTGTACAAGGAGAAGCTCGGTGCTGCAGAGCACCTGATTCGCAAGGAGATGAGCCGTTATCGCATGCCGCCGGACCAGCAATGGACGGTGCCAGCCGGCCATTACTTCATGATGGGCGACAACCGCGACAACTCCAACGACAGCCGCTACTGGGATGACCCCAATATTCCCAAGGAACTGCACGGCATGGTTCCGGACCGCAACATCGTCGGCAAGGCCTTCGCCGTATGGATGAGCTGGCCTGAGCCGAAACTCAGCCACCTGCCTAACTTGTCGCGGGTCGGACTGATCCATTGATACCCTTCGGCGCTGTCCATACAGCGCCGAATGCTTTTCTGACATAGGCTGTGTCTCAGGGATGGGAGATTCGCCGCCCAGCGTGCGGTGACCATGGCCAAACCGTCTTTCAGGATGCTGATTTGAACAACGCGTTTAACAACGATCGGGTGGCCGCATGACTGCTTCCCTTACCCGCCTGGAGCGAAAGCTCGGTTACACCTTCAAGGACCAGGACCAGATGCTCCTGGCGTTGACCCACCGAAGCTATGCCGGACGCAATAACGAGCGTCTGGAATTCCTCGGTGACGCCATTCTCAACTTCGTCGCCGGCGAGGCGCTGTTCGAGCGCTTCCCTCAGGCCCGTGAAGGGCAGCTGTCACGGCTGCGCGCCCGCCTGGTCAAGGGCGAGACCCTGGCCCGTCTGGCCCGCGGGTTCGACCTGGGCGAATACCTGCGCCTGGGTTCCGGCGAGCTCAAGAGCGGGGGCTTTCGCCGCGAGTCCATTCTGGCCGATGCGCTGGAGGCCTTGATCGGGGCCATCTACCTGGACGCCGACATGGACACGGCCCGCGAGCGCGTGCTTGCCTGGCTGGCCAACGAGTTCGAAGGGCTGACCTTGGTCGACACCAACAAAGATCCTAAAACGCGCCTGCAGGAGTTCCTGCAATCGCGCAGTTGCGAGCTGCCGCGTTACGAAGTGGTGGATATCCAGGGCGAACCTCACTGCCGTACGTTCTTCGTCGAATGCGAAGTGGTGCTGCTGAACAACAAGAGTCGTGGTCAGGGTGTCAGCCGGCGTATCGCCGAGCAGGTAGCCGCTGCGTCCGCATTGATCGCCCTGGGCGTGGAGAATGGCAATGACTGAGAACACCATCACCCGTTGCGGCTACGTCGCCATTGTCGGTCGCCCCAACGTCGGCAAGTCCACCCTGTTGAACCACATCCTCGGTCAGAAGCTGGCCATCACCTCGCGCAAGCCACAGACCACGCGCCACAACATGCTCGGCATCAAGACCGAGGGCCAGGTCCAGGCCATCTACGTCGATACCCCCGGCATGCACAAAGCCAACGACAAGGCCCTGAACCGCTACATGAATCGCAACGCCTCGGCGGCCTTGAAGGACGTCGACGTGGTGATCTTCGTGGTGGACCGCACCCGCTGGACGGATGAGGACCAGCTGGTGCTCGAGCGCGTCCAGTACGTGACCGGCCCGGTGATCCTGGCGGTGAACAAGACTGACCGCATCGATGAAAAGGCCGAGCTCATTCCGCACCTTCAGTGGCTGCAAGGCCAGCTGCCCAATGCCGAGATCGTGCCCATTTCCGCACAGCAGGGCCACAACCTCGAGTCGCTCGAAGCGCTGATTGCCAAGCACCTGCCGGAAAACGAGCATTTCTTCCCGGAAGATCAGATCACCGATCGCAGCAGCCGCTTTCTGGCTGCCGAGCTGGTGCGCGAAAAGATCATGCGGCAACTGGGCGCCGAGCTGCCTTACCAGATCACGGTCGAGATCGAGGAGTTCAAGCAGCAGGGGCATGTGTTGCATATCCATGCACTGATCCTGGTCGAACGCGACGGGCAGAAGAAAATCATCATCGGCGACAAGGGTGAGCGCATCAAGCGCATCGGTTCCGACGCGCGCAAGGACATGGAAGTGCTGTTCGACGCCAAGGTGATGCTCAACCTCTGGGTCAAGGTCAAAGGCGGCTGGTCCGACGACGAGCGCGCCCTGCGCTCGCTGGGTTACGGCGACCTCTAAGGCTCACGCGGCCTGATGCGAGTACGCCCCGGTCGGTGCGTCTCGCCAGCGTCTGCCTCACGCGGGCTGGTGAATTTCATGGAACAACCTGTCGGTCAGCCAGCCTACGTGCTGCACAGCCGTGCCTACAAGGAAACCAGCGCGCTGGTGGACTTCTTCACCCCCCAGGGGCGCGTGCGTGCCGTGTTGCGCCGTGCGCGTGGCAAGGGTGGCAGCCTGGTGCGCCCCTTCGTGCCACTGGAGCTTGAGCTGCGCGGGCGAGGGGAGCTGAAGAACGTTGGCAGGCTGGAAACGGTCGGCATGGCACCCTGGCTGCACGGGGACGCTGTCTTCAGCGGTTTGTACCTCAATGAGTTGCTCATGCGCCTGCTACCGGCAGAGGCACCTTCGCCTGGATTGTTCGATCATTACGCGCAAACCTTGCAAGCCCTACTCGCCGGCCGCCCGCTTGAGCCGCTGTTGCGGGCTTTTGAATGGCGGCTGCTCGATGAGCTGGGTTACGCCTTCTCGCTGCACAGGGATGTCGTTGATCAGCCCATTGCCGCCGAGGGGCTGTACCGCCTGCGCGTGGACGCTGGGCTGGAGCGGGTCGAACTGTCCCAGCCTGGGCTGTTCGGTGGCACCGAGTTGCTGGCCCTGGCCGAGGCGGACTGGGAAACGCCAGGTGCTTTGCTGGCGGCCAAGCGCTTGATGCGCCAGGCCTTGGCCGTTCATCTGGGTGGCAAGCCGCTGGTCAGCCGCGAATTGTTTCGCAAGCGCTGATCACGACGTATGCTGTAGGGCTCAATCCAAGGAGAGCCTTTCGTGACTCACAGCAACCGCATGCTTCTCGGCGTGAACATCGACCATGTGGCCACCCTGCGCCAGGCCCGGGGTACGCGCTATCCAGACCCTGTCAAGGCGGCGCTGGATGCTGAAGAGGCGGGTGCCGACGGCATCACCGTGCACCTGCGCGAGGATCGCCGCCACATCCAGGAGCGCGACGTGCTGCTGCTCAAGGATGTATTGCAGACGCGCATGAACTTCGAAATGGGCGTCACCGAAGAGATGATGGCCTTTGCCGAAAAGATCCGTCCTGCACACATCTGCCTGGTACCTGAAACCCGTCAGGAACTCACCACAGAAGGTGGGTTGGATGTGGCAGGCCAGGAAGCGCGGATCAAGGCGGCCGTCGAACGCCTGTCGCGCATCGGCGCAGAAGTGTCGCTGTTCATCGATGCTGACGAACGCCAGATCGAGGCCTCGCACCGGGTGGGCGCGCCGGCCATCGAGCTGCACACCGGCCGTTATGCCGACGCGCAATCACCTACCGAAGTGGCCGAGGAGCTCAAGCGCATTGTCGATGGCGTTGCGTTTGGCATCGGGCAGGGCCTGATCGTCAATGCCGGTCACGGTCTGCACTACCATAACGTCGAGGCCGTGGCGGCCATCAAGGGCATCAACGAACTGAACATCGGCCACGCACTGGTCGCCCACGCATTGTTCGTGGGCTTCAAGGCCGCCGTTTCAGAAATGAAGACGTTGATCCTCGCGGCCTCGCGTTGAGCCAGTGGTTACTTGCGCGCCACCAGCGTGGCGCGACGCGGGGCAGGCAAGCCCTCGATGGTTTTGCCTGAATCGCTGGGGTCGAGGAAATCACTGAGCGACTGGTAGCGCATCCATTCGGTGCTGCGCTGTTCTTCCAGACTCGTGACACTGACATCCACGCAGCGCACATCACTGAACCCAGCCCGGCGCAGCCAGCGCTCCAGGGCTGGGACCGAGGGCAGGAACCACACGTTGCGCATCTGCGCGTAACGGTCTTCGGGCACCAGCACCTGTTGTGTGTCGCCTTCGATCACCAATGTTTCCAACACCAGCTCGCCGCCCTTTACCAGGCAGTCCTTGAGCGCCAGCAGGTGCTCGATAGGCGAGCGACGGTGATAAAACACCCCCATCGAAAACACCGTGTCGAAGCCTTCGAGGCTGGCAGGCAGGTCTTCCAGGGCGAAGGGGAGGTGCCAGGCGGGCAGGTCCGGCAAGTACCGTTGCACCGCCTGGAACTGACAGAAGAACAACCAGTTCGGGTCGATCCCGATGACCATGTCGGCGCCGGCGCCTAGCATGCGCCACTGGTAATAGCCATTACCGCAGCCAACATCCAGTACCCGCTTGCCCTTGAGGTCCAGGTGCGGTGCGACGCGCGACCACTTCCAGTCCGAGCGCCATTCGGTATCGACGTGCACGCCAAACAGATCGAAGGGGCCCTTGCGCCAGGGCGACAGCCCCATCAATGCCTGGCGCATCTGCACACGGCTGGCGTCATCGCAGTCGCAGTCCAGGCGCAATCCATTTACCAGGTCGATTTCGCTCGGTTGCAGCGCCGGAAGCGCATCCAGTGCACCGCGCCAGCGGTCCAGGTCGCCATGACCTTTTTCCAACTTGGCATCGAGTTGCGCCTGCAGGCCTTGCGACCATGCAGCCAGGGGGGTGCCCGCCAGGCGGCGCGCCAGAGGAGAAAGGTCGATCATGGTAGGGCTATCAACGAGGCAAAGTTAAGGCATTGGAACCAGGGCACCACCGTCGAGAACCCTGCATCGAGCAAGCGCTGGCGGTGGGTTTCCAGGGTGTCGGGCTTCATCACGTTATCGATGGCGCTGCGTTTCTGGGCAATTTCCAGTTCGCTGTAGCCGTTGGCACGCTTGAAGTCCAGGTGCAGGTCATTGAGCAGTGCCTGCGCGGTGGTGTCGGCAAAGCACAGCTTTTCCGAAAGAATCAGGGCACCGCCGGGTAGCAGTGACTGGCGGATGCGCGTCAATAGCGCCAGGCGCTGAGGGGGTGCGATGAACTGCAGGGTGAAGTTCATCGCTACCACCGAGGCCGGTTCGAACGCCAAGTTGAGGATGTCCGCTTCCAGCACCTCGACAGGCAACAACTCCTGGAACATCGAATCCTGGGCCGCGAGGTATTCCCGGCAGCGCTCGACCATGGCGGCGGAATTGTCCACGGCGATGACTCGGCAACCTTCCCCGCGCACGTGCCGGCGCAAGGCCTGCGTTACCGCACCGAGCGAGGCGCCCAGGTCATACAGCGCCGTACCGGGCTTGGCGAAGCGCGCGGCCAGTACGCCCACATTTTCGACAATGGTCGGGTAGCCCGGCACGGAGCGCTTGATCATGTCCGGGAACACGCGCACCACATCCTCGTTGAAAACGAAGTCGGGGACCTGCGCCAACGGTTGGGCGAAAAGACGATCGGGATCTGTGGTCACGGCGGGCTCGGGGCTGGGTAAAACGGGGCGCGCATTTTATCGAATGGCGGTTGATCTTGCCATGCCAGCTTGGCGCCGATTGGCCTGAACCATGCGTATGTAAGAGCAGGCACGCCCACGTACGTCAGCGCCGAGCGTTAGCGCACGACGACAGTGCAATCGAAGGTTTGCACAGGCGCCACCTGCGTAGCCCAGGGCTGCTGGTAGACCAGCTTCAATGCCGCCTTGCCGGGTTGATCGGCCTGATAGCGCCACGTCGAGAGGCCTTCGTTGCCGACCACATCCTCCTGATCAGGCGCGCTGTAGACCTCAGGCCCGAGACTGACGAGCACAGGCGTGGCTGCGGCTTCCACGCGCCAGCGGTAGCCAGTGGAAGGGTTGCTGGGTAGGGTCAAGTTCAACACCTGCCCTTTTTCAAGGTAGACCGGGCACTCACTGTCGGCATCCAGAGTGACAGGCTCGAACCCATGTTGGGCGCAGGCGGTTAGCAGGGTCAGCCCCAATGGGGCAAGAAGGCGTGAGGTGGACATAGGGGCTCCACGGGTTGTCGAACGCCCGAGGATAACCGATTAAGCGCCACGGCAGTCATACCAAGTTACGAATGAACCAGGGGCTGTGGCACAGCCCCTGTTCCTGGGCTTTAGAAAAGCACTTTCGCGACATCTGCAAAGCGCTTGGCGAAATGCACCGTCAACCCTTCACGCAGGTATTCGGGCAGCTCCTCGAAATCGCCGCGATTGGGTTCGGGCAGGATCAGCTCGTGGATCTTCTGCCGACGGGCCGCGATGACCTTTTCGCGCACCCCACCGATAGGGAGCACCTGCCCAGTCAAGGTCAGCTCGCCGGTCATGGCCACGCCTTTCTTCGGTGCCTGATCCCTTGCCAAGGACAGCAACGCGCTGGCCATGGTGATGCCGGCGCTCGGACCGTCCTTCGGCGTGGCGCCCTCCGGTACATGCAGGTGAATGAACGCTTCGTTGAAGAACGCCGGGTCGCCGCCAAACTGCTTGAGGTTGGAGCTGACATAGCTGTACGCGATTTCAGCCGATTCCTTCATGACGTCGCCGAGCTTGCCGGTGAGTTTGAAACCGCGGTTTAGCGTATGAATGCGCGTCGCTTCGATCGGCAGGGTCGCACCGCCCATGCTCGTCCAGGCAAGGCCTGTGATCACACCCTTGCCCGCCAGCACCTGCTCGCTGCGGAACACCGGCATGCCCAATGCACCTTCAAGGTCCTTTGGTCCGATCTTGAGCTTAGCGGTAGGGTCTTCAAGCAGCTTCACCACGGCCTTGCGCACGAGTTTGCCCAACTGTTTTTCCAGCTGTCGCACGCCGGCTTCACGGGCATAGCCTTCGATCACCAGGCGCAAGGCGCTGTCGGTGATGCTCAGGCTGCTTTTGGCCACGCCCGCCTTGGCCAGTTGCTTGGGCCAGAGGTGGCGTTTGGCGATCGCCAATTTTTCTTCGGTGATGTACCCGGACAGGCGAATGACCTCCATGCGGTCAAGCAGCGGGCCGGGGATGGAGTCCAGGGTGTTGGCGGTGCATACGAACAGCACTTTGGACAGGTCCAGGCGCAGGTCCAGGTAATGATCGAGGAAGTCGACGTTCTGCTCGGGGTCCAGGGTTTCCAATAGCGCCGAGGCAGGGTCGCCCTGGTAGCTTTGTCCCATCTTGTCGATTTCATCGAGCATGATGACCGGGTTCATCACCTCCACATCCTTCAGGGCTTGTACCAGCTTGCCGGGCTGGGCCCCGATGTAGGTGCGGCGATGCCCCTTGATCTCGGCTTCGTCGCGCATGCCGCCCACGCTGAAGCGATAGAATGGGCGGCCCAACGATTCGGCGATGGACTTGCCTACGCTGGTCTTGCCCACGCCTGGCGGGCCTACCAGCAGCACAATGGAGCCACTGATCTCGCCTTTCCATGCCCCAACGGCCAGAAACTCGAGGATCCGTTCCTTGATATCGTCCAGTCCCGCATGATGCTGGTCGAGCAGCTTGCGAGCGTGCTTGAGGTCGAGCTTGTCATCGCCGTAGATACCCCAGGGCAGGGCTGTCGCCCAATCCAGGTAGTTCCGGGTCACGGCGTATTCGGGCGAACCTGTTTCCAGGATCGCCAGCTTGCCCATCTCTTCATCGATGCGCTTGCGTGCCTGATCCGGCAGGGTCTTGCCTTCGAGTCGCTGCTCGAACTGCTCCAGATCCGCGCTGCGATCATCCTTGGTCAACCCCAGTTCCTGCTGGATGACCTTCAGTTGTTCCTTGAGGAAGAACTCGCGCTGATGCTCGCCGATCTGCCGGTTCACCTCGGCGGAAATTTCATTTTGCAGGCGAGCGACTTCGACTTCCTTGCGCAGCATGGGCAGCACTTTTTCCATGCGCTTGAGCATGGGAACGCAGTCGAGCACCTCCTGAAGCTGGCTGCCGGTCGCCGAGGTCAGTGCGGCGGCGAAGTCGGTCAGCGGGGAGGGGTCGTTGGGACTGAACCGGTTGAGGTAGTTCTTCAACTCTTCGCTGTACAGCGGGTTGAGGGGCAGCAGCTCCTTGATCGCGTTGATCAGGGCCATGCCATAGGCTTTGACCTCGTCGGTGGGGTCGGCCGGTTGGCGCGGGTAATCGACTTCAACCAGGTAGGGCGGACGATGGTGCTTGAGCCAGGTCCGAATACGTACCCGCGTCAAGCCCTGGGCCACGAACTGCAACTTGCCGTTTTCCCGGCTGGCATGGTGCACCTTGACCAGGGTGCCGTACTCCGGGAGGGCCTTGGTGTCGAAATGGCGGTGGTCTTCAGGCGGCGTGTCCATGAAGAACAGCGCCAGGCAGTGGTCGGGAGACTTGGCCACCAAGTCCAGCGTCTCGGCCCACGGCTCTTCGTTGACGATGACCGGTAGCACCTGTGCCGGGAAGAATGGGCGGTTGTGAATGGGGATCACATAGACCTTGTCCGGCAGTTGCTGTCCAGGCAGGGCCAAGGCATGGCCGGTTATCGGCTGGCTACTGGTGTGTTCGACTTCGTTGGAATCGTCGGCGTGTTCAGGGTAATCCTGCTGGTCGCTCATGGGGCACCTGCGTGAATGACTATGGTGCTTAGATGGGGCAAGGCAGGAAGGGTTTCAAGCCGCTGCCGGGCAGTGGCGCGCGCGCATGAAAAAGCGGAGCCCGTCAGGCTCCGCTTTTTGTGACACCGTGCCGGTTACTCGGCGAGTTTGTAGGCGATGATGTAGTCGCCCATCTTGGTGCCCAGCGAGCCGTGACCGCCGGCCACGATCAGCACGTACTGCTTGCCGTCCTTGCCGGTGTAGGTCATTGGAGTGGCCTGGCCGCCTGCTGGCAGGCGGGCTTTCCACAATTCCTTGCCGTTGTTGACGTCATAGGCGCGCAGGTACTGGTCCAGCGTACCGCTCAGGAAGCCTACGCCGCCGGCGGTGACGATCGAGCCGCCCATGCTGGGTACGCCAACCGGCAGGCCGATCGGCACCGGCGTGCTGTCGCGGGTGGTGCCGTTCTTGTGCTTCCAGACCACCTTGTTGGTGAACAGGTCGATGGCCGCTACATAGCCCCAGGCAGGCGCCTGGCACGGCACGCCCAGCGGCGACATGAACGGGTGCATGGTCACGGCATAAGGTGCGCCGGTGTTCGGTTGCACGCCGCTGGTCTCGCTCTCACGCTTGCTACCGTCAGCAACCTGCTCACGGGGGATCATCTTGGAGACGAACGCCATGTAGTTGGGCGATGTGAACAGCAGTTGGCGCACCGGGTCGACCGAGACACTGCCCCAGTTGAACACACCTACGTTGCCTGGGTAGATCAGCGAGCCCTGCTCGGACGGCGGGGTGTACTGGCCTTCGTAGCGCAGTTCGCGGAACTGGATGCGGCACAGCATCTGGTCGAACGGCGTGGCGCCCCACATGGCCTGTTCGGTCAGCTCAGGGCCGAGCAGATTGAGGTCCGAACGGGCCTGAGTTGGCGAGGTGTGATCGCCCTTGACCGCGCCTTGTGGCGTCGGGATTTCACGGATCGGCACGATCGGCGTACCGTCACGACGGTCCAGCACGTACAGGCTGCCCTGCTTGGTCGGCACGATGACCGCTGGCTTGACGCCATCGTCGGTCTTCAGCGATACCAGGGTAGGCTGGCTGCCCACGTCCATGTCCCACAGGTCATGGTGGGTGAACTGGTAGTTCCAGCGTGCCTTGCCGGTCGCCAGGTCCAGTGCGACCACGCCGGCGCTGTATTTCTCGGCGCCTGGCGTACGGTCAGCACCCCATTGGTCCGGCGTCTGGTTGCCCAGTGGCAGGTAGATCATGCCCAGGTCTTCGTCGACGCTGGCAATCGACCACATGTTGGCCGAGTTGCGGCTGTACATCTTGCCCGGTGCCAGTGGTGCGGTGTCGTCGGGGTTGTTGCTGTCCCAGTTCCACACCAGGCGGCCGTCGTGTACGTCGTAGGCGCGGATCACGCCGGACGGCTCGCTGGTCGATTCGTTGTCGGTCACGTGACCGCCAATGATCACCAGATCGCGAGTGATGGCCACAGGCGACGTGGAGTAGTAGCCACCTGGCGTGAATGGCCCAAGGCCGGTGGTCAGGTCGACGCTGCCCTGGTTGGCAAAGCCTTCGCAGACCTTGCCGTTGTCGGCATTGATGGCGATCAGGCGTGCGTCGGCAGTTGGCAGATAAAGACGGCGCGGGCAGGCCTGAGCCACGGCCTTGCCAGCCTCGCTGATAGTAGGCGCAGGGCTACCGTCAAGGCTTACGTAGCGGTTTTCGTCATAGTACGAAACGCCACGGCAAGTCATGTGGGCGAAACCCTTGAAGGTGCCTACCGGGCTTTTGATCTGCGGGTCGTAGCGCCAGATTTCAGCACCGGTATCCGGATCCAAGGCCAGCACGCGGCTGTGCGCGGTGCAGGCATAGAGCATGCCGTTGGCCTTGAGCGGCGTGTTTTCGTTGGTCAGTTCCACCGGGTCGTTGTCACTGGGCAAATCGCCGGTGCGGATACGCCAGGCCTCTTCAAGGCGATGGGCGTTTTGCGCGGTGATCTGGCGCAGCGGTGAGTAACGGTCGCCGTGCTCGGTGCGGCCGTAGGCATGCCACTCGCCGTCGGGCATGGCCGGGGCGGTGCTGGCCATTTCGCTGGTGTCGCGACCCAGTTCGCCATACACCTCACCGGGGTGGGTGAACTGACTGGCGACGGCGCAGGCACCCGAAGCCACCACGGCAACGGTGAGCAGCGCCGTGTTGGCTTTGCTGGCTGGCCCGATCAACGGGCGGCGCGACCAGGGCAGCAACAGCACCACGCCGATGGCGAACCAGAGGGCCAGACGCGGCACCAGTTGCCACCAGTCCAGGCCCACTTCGAGCAGTGCCCAGACCGTACTGCCCAACAATACGACGGCGTAGACACCCAGGCCGATACGGCGCTGGGCCAGCAGCAGGGCGCCAGACACGGCAAAGCCGATGCCGGCGATCAGGTAATACAGCGACCCGCCCACCTGACTCAACTTGATGCCGCCGGCCAGCAGTGCCAGCCCCATCAACAACAGCAGGACGCCGATCAGGCGGGGGAGCCAGCGGCTTCCCGTTTTGGCACCTTCAGTGCTCATCGCATGTTCTCCGTTTGGTATGTGTTTTTAGAAAGTGCTTTGAATCTTCAAGCCGCCGACCAGGGCGTTGTCGACCTGCGACACGCCTCCGGGGTGGCGGATGTATTGCAGGTTAGGTCGCACCGTGAGCCAGTCGGCAAGATGGATGCCGTAATACAGCTCAGCGCTGTATTCGGTGTCCTGTACGGGTAAGAAGCCTGGGTTGTCATAGTCGTAAAGCCCAGCGGCCTTGTTGGCCAGCCGAGCATTCTTGCGATAGGCCGGGTTGACATGCACACGGGCGATTGCAAGGCCGATGTCGTCCTTGGCCCGCCTGTCGAACGGCCCTTTGAATACCAGTCCAGCCTGCACATAGTTGTCGATGGCATTGGTTTTCTTGTCATGCATCGTGGCGTTGGCGAATACGCTCAAACCACGCGAGCCGTCCGATGCCAGCGCAGTCACCTGCTGCTGGGCGCCCAGCCACACGCCGTGCTTGCTTGAGCTGCTGCGGTAGGCGGCACCGCTGATCGCTGCCGCCTGCCCGTCGTTATCCTTGAGTACATCGCTTGCCTTGGCATTACTGTAGTAGTACCCGGCGCGATATTCCCCCTTCATGCCTTTGATGCGCGGGCTCCACACCAGTTCGATTGGCATGACGGCGCCCTGGGTGCCACTGCCGCTGAGTTTGAAGCCGTTGCCCGAATCCAGGTTGGACGGGTTCTGCTCGAATACGCCAACCTGGGCGAAGAGGCTGTCGCTGAGGTTGTAACGCACGCGCAAGGCCCACTGGCTGACGGGCCAGTTGTACCAGATGCCGCCTACCCAGTTGCCCACCTGAGAGCCACAGAAGGCCAGGTTCTGGAAGTCGCAGGGGAAGCTATTGAAGTCTTCGCCTTCGCCAAAGCGGCCAAACTTGACGTCCAGCGCGCCGTCGAAATAGTTCTGCTTGACCCATAGCTGCGTCAGGCGCCAAGTCTGGCCGCGGCCCCATACCTCCTGCGCCGAGGTGAAGCCACCCACGCGGGGGTCATTGATGCGGTCGTTGCTGATGTTCTGGCCGTGGCGCTCGGTGACCGTGAGCTGGAATTCGGCGTCGTGCCAGCCGAAGATCTTTTCCAGGTCCATGTGGCTGCCGAAGGTGAACTGATCACTGTAGCGGGCAGTGCGGTCGTGGTCGTAGCCACCGCGCAGGTTGCTACCCATTTCGCCTGTGTAGCCCAAGGTGAAGTCGTAACCCTGGTCAAGCAAGGCGGTACGGTGCCCGGCCCAGTCACCAAACATCCAGGGAGAGTCACTGGCAAATGGCTCGTTGGCATGGGCTGCGTTGGCCAGGGTCGCCAGGGCGAGGCCGAGGTAGCAGGATTTTGGCAGTTGAAGCATGAGGTAGCGCTATCTTCTGGTTGTTGGAAAAACGGCAAGCGCATCGACAGGCAGCCCTGGCAATGGGTTGACGAAAAAGGGGGTTGGGTGAAGCGATTCAGCTTGCGGCGGGGAGGATATAGGGTAAAGCGCGGGAAAAAAAGACAAAATGTCGCAGTGCATTGTTACCCCTTGAGTAACAGTGCGGCTGAATGGGGCGGATGACGCCCCATGCGTCCCATCATGGCGAGCGGGCTACCTCAGAAGGTGGTGCGCAGGCCGACTTCCACGCTTCGTCCCGGCGCAGGTGCGATATCGCGCAGGATCGAGCTGGCATAACGCACCGTCTGATCCGTCAGGTTCTCGCCACGCACGAATGCCAGCCACTGGCTGTGGCCCACGTCGAAGCGATACCCCACGCTGGCGCCCAGGGTGGTATAGCCATCGGTGCGGGTTTCATTGGCCGGCTTGCGGTGTTGAGCGGCGGCGTGCTCAACGTCCACCCGCGCCTGCCAGCGGTCAAGCTCCCACACCAGCCCGCTGTTCAAGCGCAACGGTGCGATTCGTGGCAGGGGCTCGCCGGAATCGAGGTTCTTGGCACGGGTATAGTCACCCGACAGCTCAAGCGCAAAGCTGCCATAGCGGTTCTGCGCCAACTGCCACCGGTCTTGCGCTTCGATGCCGTAGAAGCGGGCTCGAACACCTTGGTACTGGTATTCGGGAATGCCGTCATGGTCATGATCATGGTCTTCGCCTTCATGCTCATGATCGTGACCTTCGCGCAGGTTGCCGGTGCCGATCAGGCCGATATAGTTGCGAAAATGGCTGTAGAAAACGCCCACGCTGCCTTTGTGCGTGCCGTTGTCAAAGCGCAGTGCCAAGTCCCCCGAGAACGCTTTTTCCTTGCTCAGGCTGGCATCGCCCACTTCATAGGCACCGGTGGCCACATGCGCGCCGTTGGCATAGAGCTCATAAAAGGTGGGCGCCCGCTCGGTGTAGCCCAGGTTGGCGGCGAGCGACCAGATCGAGTCAAGTTGATACACGGCGCCCGACGACAGGCTAAAGGCATTGAAGCTACTGGCGCTGTCGGCTTCTGCAAACTGCGCGTTACCCTTGCCGTCCGGGTCGACGCGGGTGTGTTCCATCCGAGCCCCGAGGCTCAAGTCCAACCGATCAGTGGCGTGCCATTGCTCCAGCAAGAACAGTGCAAAGGTGTCGGTATCGGTATGCGGCACGAACGCTTCTTCGCCCAGGGCTGAGAATTCGTTGCGGCTGACTTGCGCGCCCAGCACGCCTTCGACGGGACCCAGGGGTTGGTGGCGGGCCTCGACACGGGCCTCGTAGCCCTTGTTCTTGAACGTGGTGTGGACTTCGCCTTCTTCGATTTCACGGTGCTGGTAATCGGTATACCCGGCATCGAGCTTCACCGAGCTGAACGGGCCGTCCAGGTCGCGAAACTGCGAGGCGAAAGCATAGTGGTCCTGCTCCATGTCCAGCCGAACGCCGGGCTCGGCCACCGAACCGTAGTTACTGTCATAACGGCTGTAGGACAGGCCAGCATAACCGTGGTCCCAGTGATAGGCACCGCCCAGCGCGCCGCCGTCCTGGCGACCGTCGCTGTTTTCCAGGCGATGCTTGCTGCCTGGGGTGTCGGCATCGCGTACCTGAGCGCTGCGAGCAAAGCCTGGGATGCGCAAGTCATTGTACTGACGGGCATTGGCATCCACGTGCAAAGCGAAGGCGCCGTTGCCGGCCTCCAGCTTGCCGGCACTGCTGCGTGTGGTGTCGGCGCCACCGTAGCGCAACTCGCCGGCTCCCTGGATGCCGTCGATAGGGGTATCAGGAATGCGGTTGTCGAACGTGTTCACCACGCCACCAATGGCATTGCCACCATACAGCAGGGCAGCGGGGCCCCGGACGATCTCGATGCGTTCGACGGTGACGGGGTCAAGGGGCACGGCGTGGTCGTAGGACAACGACGAGGCATCCAGCGCGCCTACGCCATTGCGCAGCAGGCGAATGCGATCCCCGTCCAGGCCTCGGATGATCGGGCGGCTGGCCCCTGGCCCGAACCAAGTGGAGGCCACACCTGGCTGTCGGTTCAGGGTTTCCCCCAGGCTGCTGTGCTGTTGTTGCAGCAGGTCGGTGCCTTCCAGCACCGTGCTGGGGCTGGCCAACTGGGCGCTGCCTAGCGGGTTGGCAGTGATGACTTGGGGCGAAAGTTCAACCCCCTGACTGTAGGAGGTGACCATGCAAAGTGCGAGTGCAAGCGGAGACAGGCGAAGCGGTGAGTGCACCATGAGCTGTAGCGATCCTTGGCAGAGATGTTAATTGTTACAATATAACATCTCTATTTCAGCACAGCCGTGTCCCACGCCGCCAGCCTTATTTGTCCAGCGCAGGGTGCGCGACGATGCCTGCACTGGTGTAAGGTGCGCATCTTTGTACCGGAGCCTTGGCATGAGCACTGCCCAACACAACGCGTTGCACGGCAAGACCCTCGAGCAGATCCTCACCGAGCTGGTCGCCCACTATCAATGGCAGGGGCTGGCCGAGCGCATCGATGTGCGCTGCTTCAAGAGCAACCCGACGGTCAAGTCGAGCCTTACCTTTCTGCGCAAGACCCCATGGGCCCGCGAGAAGGTCGAGCAGCTGTACATCAAGCTGCAGCGCCAGGCCTGACATGCGGCGTCACCCGTGGTTGAGCACCCTGGCCATGCTGGGCTGGCTGGGCCTGAGCGTGCAGGTGTACCTGGTGTTGTGGGGGCGATGGCAGGAGCAGGCGAGCCTGATAGGTGGGCTGATCAACGTGTTCGGCTACTTCACGGTGCTGACCAATACGCTGGTGGCCACTGTCCTGAGCTACGCCGCATTTGGCCGGGAAGGGGCGAGCAAGCGCTTTTTCCTGTCTCCTGTGGTCAGCTCGGCAGTGGCGGCGAGCATCGTGCTGGTGGCGTTGGCGTATAGCCTGTTGTTGCGCCATCTGTGGCAGCCGGAGGGTTGGCAATGGTTGGCAGACGAGCTGTTGCATGACGTCATGCCAGCGCTTTACGTCTTGTATTGGTGGTTCGAGGTGCCCAAGGGGCGGTTACGGCTGCACCACCTTGGGTTATGGGCGTTCTATCCTGCCGTCTATTTCGCCTATGCGTTGTGGCGCGGCAGTGAGATTGGCGTCTACGCCTATCCTTTCATCGACGTCGCCACCTTGGGGTACGGCCAGGTGATGATCAATGCGCTGGGTGTGCTGGCAGGGTTTTGGGCAATCGCCGGGGTGCTGCTCATTCTGGACAGGTGGCGGGCGGGGTGAGCAAGGGCATGCCGTCATTCAAGCTTCTCAGGCTGCCCTGGGGTTTGAGCTTCGCAACGAACATTGCCGAGGCGCCGGACCGGCCGGCCCGGCCCCTTTCAGTCATCGCTCGCTGAACCTTCCGCGCGCCAGTAGGCGGCGGCTTTGAGGGCGTCTTGAGCTACGCCTTTGCTGATCAGCAGCGTCTTGACCTCACGCGTCAGGCTCTTTTCCAGCGCCACCCAGGCGTACAAGGCCCCTTCGGGTAATGGCAAAGCCTCGACCGTGGCCACCAGGTCGTCCCGCCCCCGTACCGACCAGATCACGTCCACCTGCGCCTGGCTCGGCAAGGGCTGACGCTCCTGCTCATCGTGAACCTGGATGACGGCCACCACCCGTCGCCCCGCAGGCAGGGCTTCAAGACGGCGGCCGATGGCGGGCAAGGCGGTTTCATCGCCGATCAGCAGGTAGGCATCGAAAATGTCCGGGACCACCATCGAGGCGCGCGGCCCGGCGATATCCAGGGTTTGCCCCGGTGCCGCTTGCGCCGCCCAGGTCGAAGCAGGGCCATCGCCGTGCAGCACGAAGTCGATGTCCAGTTCGTTGGCCTGCAAGTCGATGCGCCGGGGGGTGTATTCGCGCATGATGGGCCGCTCGCCACCTTCCCGACCCAGTGCCCGGGCATCAATGGCTTGCTGCTGCTCGGCAGTCTCGGCAAACAGCAGCTTGATATGGTCATCCGTGCCTAGGCTGATGAAGCCCTGCAGCTCAGCGCCGCCCAATGTCACGCGCCGCATTCGCGGGGTCAGGTCGGTCACGCGCAGCACGTTCAGGCGGCGCTGGCGAATCTCGTGGTTGACGCGGTGAATGGCTTCACTCATCGACGCTCTCCTGGTCAGGGGCATGGGGGCCGCCAGCAATGGCCTTGGCGGTTACGTTGAGCAGGTCGCGGACTCGCTCGATTTCCTCGGGTGTCCAGCGGCCATGGTGCATGTGCAAGGCGTGGCGCAGATTGCCCACGGCCTCGTGAATCTCAGCAGGGCGGTCGTGACCCCGCAGGGCATGCTTGCTGACTTCGATACGCACGCGTAACCCGTCCAGTGCCACGGCCTGCTCGGTCAAGGCGCTGCGACCCGTGTCGGTAATGGTGTACAGCCGCTTGCTGCCTTGAGGTTGGCCCTGGATGAGTTCGGCCTCCTCCAGAAAGTTGAGCGTGGGATAGATCACGCCTGGGCTTGGCGTATAGCTGCCATCGAAGCGCTTTTCGATTTGCCTGATCAGGTCGTAGCCGTGTCCTGGCTGTTCGCCCAATAATGAGAGCAGCAGTAGTTTCAGATCGCCCGGGGCGAACACCCGAGGGCCGCGTTCGCCGCGGCCGGGTTTGCGTTCGAAGTACTCAGAATCGCGCATGCTGGAAAGTGCCTGTTTAAGATATATCTCAAGATAGTACTCAAGATGTATCTTCGGCAAGCCACAAATGCTGATGATTCTTATCTACCCGTTCGATACATCCTCAGGTGAATCAGCGACGGCGTTTGACCGCTGTGGGGGGATGCATTCGTTAGGGTTGCCAGGCTGCAAGTACGGCATGAGGATCGGCGCCATGCCCTTGAGCACCTGCACCGGTAACGCAGACGTGAACTTGAAGGCCTCCGCCGAGCGCCCAGGCACGAAGGCGGTCAAGGTGCCGAAGTGGTTGTCGCCCAGGAAGAACACGAACGTCGCGGTACGGTTCAGCGACCGTGACCCTATCAGGCGGCCCCCGGCGCCAAAGCTTTCGATGCGGTTGTCGCCCGTTCCGGTCTTGCCGCCCATGACCAGAGGCGTGCCGTCCTTGAGCATGAAGCTGCCGGAGATGCGCCGCGCGGTACCCGCGTCCACCACTTGCGACATGGCGCCCTTGAGGGCTCGCGCCACTTCGACCGGCAGTATCCGCACACCACGGTCCGGGTCGCTGATCAGTTTGGTTTCGTAGGGCGTATCCGCTGCAAAGTGCAGGGTATCGATGCGCAGTGTCGGCAGCCGTACACCGTCGTTCTGGATGATGCCCACCAGTTCGGAAAGCGCGGCAGGCCGGTCACCGGAACTGCCAATAGCAGTCGCCAGCGACGGGACCAGGTGATCGAAGGGATAGCCGACCCGCTTCCAGCGCTGGTGAATGTCGAGAAACGCCTCGATTTCCACCATGGTTCGGATACGGCTGTCCCGTGCGCCCTGGTGACGGCTCTTGAACAGCCAGCTGTAGACCTCCTGGCGCTCGAAGCGGCTGGCGTTGATCATTTCGCTCAAGGTCGATGCCGGATGCTTGAGCAAGTAACCCAGCAGCCACAGGTCCAGCGGGTGGACCTTGGCGATGAAGCCCTGGTCAGGCAGGTTGTAACGCCCCGGGCCGTAGGCATCGTACATCTGTACCAGGCGATCGTCGGTCAGTTTGCTTTGTGCGAGCTTGCTGTCTTTGCTATGGGCCCGTACGAAGGCGTTAAACGTGGCCTGACCGGCCTCGGGGAACAGGTAGCGGTGCACGGCCGCCAGACGTTGGGGTGTCACGCGCATGCTGTCGAGGAAGGTGTCCAGGCGCTGCTGCGAGGTCTTGCGCTGGTACTTGCGCCAGAAACGCATCAGGTAGCTTGTCCCTTCCTTGTCGGCGAACTTTGCCAGGTACTCCTGTCGGCGCGGGTCAGCATCATCCTTGAGCAGCGGCACCGCGTTCAGTGGCTGCTGATAGGTGACGTAGCGCACCACGTCGCGCATCAGGCGGATGAACGGCAGGTTGATCGATTCGCGCAGGGCGTCCTTGAGGGTAGGGTTGCGGCCGTTGTCTTCCTTGCGGAAGTTGTTGAACACGTGCATACCGCCCCCGGTGAAGAACGATTCTCCGGTACTGGCCGAGTACTTGCGCTCAAGGGCGGCATCGAGCATGGCATCCAGGCTCTGGTTTTTGCTGTTTTGCATCAGCCAGCCCAGTGACCAGCGGCTGATGACATCCAGGTCGGCGACCTCGACGTTCTTCAACTCGGCCACAGGCTTGCCGGCGTACTTGTCATGCAGCTCGGCGACGATTTCCAGGTAAGTGGTCAGCACCCGAAGCTTGGCGGTGGACCCCAGTTCCAGCTTGCTGCCTTCGTTGATGTCGAAGGGTTGGTCAGTGCTGTCCGTCTGTACCCGCACGCGTGAGCCATCGGCCGTGCGTTCGAACAGGGTGAAACTGTAGCTGACCTGGTCGGTGGTTTTGGCGGTCAGCAGACGTTCGCCGATCAGGCCGATCTGCGCGGCAAAGGCCGGGTCGGCCAGATGCTTGAGGTACTCGCTGACTTGCAGCTGCAGGTCAGCCTGCAAGGTGCTGGTGGCAGAAAGGTCCAGGCGATCGAGGTCGTACAGCGGGCGGTTGAGCATGGCCGAAAGACGGTTGCGGGCCAGGCTGATGCCCTTGTTGGTGACGATCGGCACGATGGTCGGTTGCGCGACCCAGTCACGGTAGACAGCCTTGCTGGCCAATGCGGCATCGGCCAGCGCCTGAGGGATGATCTGGTTCGCGGCCAGCACCCGGACATGGGCGTCGGTCAGCTCGGCGAGTTCGAGTCGCCCTTTGGAGAGGTAGTGCGAGGGCCGGCGCTGGGCGATCATCAACGACAGCACCTGACGCAGCGCAAGGCCACGGGCCGCCAAGCTCTGTGCGTCCGTGGCGGTGTCATTGAGCGCTTTGTTGACTTGCTCGAAGTCTGCCCCGTACCACACGCGCAGGCCTTCGGCCATACCGTGCACCTCTCCATGACCCGGCACGGCGGACAGCGGCACGCTGTTGAGGTAGTCACGCACGATGCGCTGGCGCGCCTCGGTGGTGTCCGGCCCGCCCTGGTAGGCGCGCACGCTGGCAGAAATCATCTGCCTGATCTTCTCGGCGCCCGACACGGTCAACCCGTCAGGTGAATGGCGATACTTCTCCAGCTGGGTAGCCAGGGTACTGCCACCGGCAGATTGGCCAGGCAGGGCCAGGTAGCGCGCGATCTGGCTGTAGGCCGCCTTGGCGAAACGGGGCCAGTCCACCGCCGGGTTGTTGCGCGGATCACGGGTATCGAGCAGGTCGCGGTTCTCGATGAACAGCAAGCTGTTGACCACCACCGAGGGAATCGAGGCGAAGTCCGGGTACAGGTACTGGGGATACTGATACTGGTACAGCATGTCGCCCCGGCAATCGGTGATCGCCAGGCCTGCCTGGACCTTTTCGATGTAGGGCGCGAACAGCCCATGATCGACGTAGTTGACCAGCGCCGGCGAGAACCGCACTTGTTGGCTGATCAGGTAATCGCGCTTGAGCAGGCGAGGCAGGAACTCGCCGAGCGAGCTGTAGCCCAGGCGCTTGTCGAACGGCCCTTCGCCTGGGTACACGATCGAATCGCTGGGGCCGGGCTGCAGCGAGTAAGTCAAGGTGCTTGCCAGCTTGCTGAACTCGCGCGATTGCAGCTCGGAGGTGCGGAATTCTTCATAGGCCGCGAAGCCGACCGTGCCAGCTGCCACCAGCAGAATCAGGATGATCAGGCGCCACCATAGCCGGCGCTGACGAGGGGACTTGGGTTCTGGCGTCTCGGCAGGCGTTTGTGCGGGGGCTTGCTTGGTGTTTGGTTCCGTTTGCCACAGTGCGCCCATAATCGTCTATCCAACCAGGTATTTTCATCTTGCTTGCCTGGAGCTTAGACGTTGCGCCGGGTATGTGAAAATTTTGTGGAAACTGCGCAATAAAGCGGGTGCGCGGCTTGGCCGCGCTCAAGCATTCAGGCGGCTACCTCGCTGTTGGGCTCGAAGCTGTCCGCCCGGGCCAGATGCCACATACGCGAATAGAATTGCCCATCGACCTCGCCGGTCAGTAGCTCGCCGGGCTTTAGGAACACATGCATTTGCGAGAACAGCTTGATCTCGGTGGCTGAAATGCGGCGTACCAAGTGCTTGGCTTCGAGCTGCGACGGGTGTTCCAGCCCGGCAGCAGCCAGCATTTCGGCCAAGGCACGCAGGGTGTTGCGATGGAAGTTGAGCACCCGTTCGGCTTTGTCCGGCACCACCAGGGCACGCTGGCGCAGCGGATCCTGCGTGGCCACGCCGGTGGGGCACTTGTTGGTGTGGCAACTCTGGGACTGGATGCAGCCGATGGCGAACATGAACCCCCGCGCAGCATTGGCCCAGTCCGCACCGATGGCCAGGACGCTGGCAATGTCGAAGGCGCTGACGATCTTGCCGCTGGCACCGAGCTTGATCTTGTCGCGAAGGTTCAAGCCCACCAAGGTGTTGTGCACGAACAACAGGCCTTCGCGCAGCGGCACACCGATATGGTCGGTGAACTCCACGGGGGCGGCCCCGGTGCCGCCTTCCTTGCCATCGATCACGATGAAGTCGGGCAGGATGCCGGTTTCCAGCATGGCTTTGGCAATGCCCATGAATTCCCACGGGTGACCCAGGCAGAGCTTGAACCCCACCGGTTTGCCGCCCGACAGCTCACGCAGTTGGGCGATGAACTGCATCATTTCGATGGGTGTTGAAAACGCGCTGTGCCGCGACGGCGAGACGCAGTCTTCGCCCAGCAGCACGCCGCGGGTTTCGGCAATTTCCTGGGTAACCTTGTGCTTGGGCAGAATGCCGCCATGCCCAGGCTTTGCGCCCTGGCTCATCTTGACCTCGATCATGCGCACCTGCGGGCTGCGCGCCTGCGCGGCAAATGCCTGCGGATCGAAACGACCGTCCGAGGTACGGCACCCGAAATACCCGCTGCCCAGTTCCCATACCAGGTCGCCGCCGTGCTCGCGATGGTAGGGGCTGATGCTGCCCTCACCGGTGTCGTGGTGAAAGTTGCCCAGCTTCGCGCCTTGGTTCAACGCGCGAATGGCGTTGGCGCTGAGCGAGCCAAAACTCATGGCGGAGATGTTGAAGATCGAGGCTGAGTACGGCTGGCTGCACTGCGGGCCGCCGATGGTGATGCGAAAGCTCGCCGGGTCAGCCAGAGGCGCCGGGCGCATGGAGTGACCGATGAACTCGAAGCCCGACGCGTAGACGTCGATCAGGGTGCCGAACGGCTTGTCCGAGACCTGGTTCTTGGCCCGGGAATAGACCAGCGAGCGCTGGGCACGGGAGAAGGGCAGGGCGTCGCTGTCTGCTTCGAGCAGATACTGGCGGATTTCCGGGCGAATGGTTTCCACCAGGTAGCGAATATTGCCCAGGATCGGGTAGTTGCGACGCACGGCGTGGCGTTTTTGCAACAGGTCGAACAGGCCTATCAGGCTGAGCAAGCCTGTTGTCAGGGTGAACGGCCAAAGCCAGTGGTGATGAATCAATGGCAGGGTGGCCAGGGTAAACACGATGCAGACGGCGAACACCGCATAACGGCTGAGAAGTGACAGGCTCATACAGGGTCCTTGCGATGGCTCGGTCAGGCTCACGGCCTGAGGTGAGCCCCGACCATAGCCAACTTGTCCGTCGCTGCAAAGGCCGTGTCGCGCAGCAGCAGCTGTCGCCACTGCGTTTGCTGCGCTGCGCAAGCTTCGACCAGATAGACGTAGCGCTTGCCCACCCGCGCAGCCACCGGTACGCCGTCGCGGTAGAGCAGGCGGTTGCCGCTGGTGGCCGGTACCTTGGCCCCCGGCAGCAACGTGCCGATCAAGTTCAGCGGATCGCTGGCACTGACCAGCACCAACGTGCCGTCCGCCGCTTGCCGGCGAACCTGGCGCAGCATGGCCACGGCCTCGGGCAAGGCGAACTGCTCGCCGGACAACCCGGCAATGAAGCGCCCACCCCGTATTTCCCCACGCGCCTCCAGGCGCTGGTAGCAGCGCAGCAGGTCACGCCAGGGCGGCAGCACATCGCTCTCACGCGCCAGCAGGCGCCAGCACATCACCCCGTAGCGCTGCAGCAGCAGGCGAGCGATGCTTTCGATGTGCTGATCCTGATCCGGCGCGGCTTCGCTGCGCGGCAGCAGGGCCCAGCGCCCTGCATAAGCCATGCTGTTGGACAAGGGCAGGTGACCGAAGCGCGGCCGACGCGCGGTGCGCCGGGCGGCCGGCGCGATCAGGCTACGCAGCCCGGTGAAGCTGTCGGCATTGGCCAGGCCAGCGCCAACCAGCGCCTGCAAGGCCGTTTCCAGTTCGGCGGGGAGCAGACGGGCCTCTTGGGCCAGCTCGTCGAAAAACAGTGCACCCCGGGTTTTCAGGGCGTCATGCACCCGCTGGGCACGTGGTCCCAAGGTGTCGAGGCACGGGGGTGGGGCCAGGCTTCGCCACAGCTGCAGGTGTTCGCGAGGCAGCAACACCACGGGCGTGCTGGCCACCGTGCTGGCTGACACGGTACTTGCCAACCGGCTCCAGGCGAACTGCCCGCTGCGGCAGGCCTCGTCGAGCCAGCTGGGGCTGTAATCGCGCACGCGTGCAGGCAGCACTTCGGCTTCCCACGCCCCGGCCGCACTTGGAAACCCCTGCAGTTGGGCCAGCACAACAGGCAGCGCCTGCGGCCCTTGCAACCGTTGCCCCGGATCAAGGTGTTGCCAGTGGAACAGGAAACGCATGAAGTCCTGCAGGCTGACCGGCTCGATCTCCCGGCGCAGACGTTTGACGGTATAGCGGTGGATACGCGCCAGCAGGTGGCGTTCGCACCATTGAGTGTCAATTGCATCTGGGCTGAAATGCCCCCTGAGCACATGGCCTTGGGCCTCGAGCCGGGCCAATGCCTGCTCCACATCAGCGATGGACTTGCCCAGCGGCGTCGCAAGCTGGGCAACGGTGGCAGGCCCATGACCGCTGAGCCGGGCACGCAGCAGTTCGGGCAGCGCCAGGTCATGGTCCACTGGCTGATCGAAGCCTGGCAGTGGCTCGACCACGGGCGCCAGGCGGCAATCGGGGTAGACGGCTTTCAACAGCGTCAGGCGCTCACGGGCCAGCCACAACTTCTGCTCGGGCAGGTAGACGGCTCGGCCCCGCTTGGCAAGCTGATCAAGCAGCGTACGCCAGCGTGCGCCTGCCTGAGCTTCGGGCTGGCTGATGGCGCCCAGGCTCATGAGCGCTTCATGCATTTCATCTGCGTTGACCGGCTGCGGCCAGGCCTCGGCTGCCACTGCCGCAATGGCGTCCGCATCCAGCGCACCCAGCTCATCACCTGACTGCACATCCGCCCAGCGGCGATTGAGCACCGCCTGGGTACGGCGCTCTTCGAGCGGGGCGTCATCCAGAAAGGTGTAGGGCCTGGCGTTGAGAATGGCTGACGCCAGCGGCGAGGGCGCCGGCAGGTCGCGCGCCAGCAGGCGCACGGCACCGCTTTCCATGCGCCGCAGCAACGCCAGCCAACCGTCGCAATCCATGGCGTCGTGCAGGCAATCGTCGAGGGTCTGACGAACCAGCGGGTGGTCCGGTACGTGCCGTTCGCCGGACAGATTTTCAAGGCAGGCGATCTGATCGGGAAACACCGAGGCGATCAGGTCTTCGCTCTTCATGCGCTGGATCTGCGGTGCAACCTTGCGACCACCGGCAAAGCGCGGCAAGGCCATGGCCACACCCGCGTTCCAGCGCCAGCGGACACCGAACAGCGGGGCATCGAGCACAGCCTGGATCAGCACCTGCTCGGCGCTGCGGCTGTCGAGGTAGCGCCACACCTCGTCGAGGGCAAAGCTGTGGCTGGTAGACAGCGACAGCACGATGGCATCTTCACTGGCTGCCGCTTGCAGCTCGACATTGAAGGTACGGCAGAACCGCTTGCGCAGGGCCAAACCCCAGGCGCGGTTGATGCGGCTACCGAACGGCGAATGGATGATCAGCTGCGTGCCGCCTGACTCGTCGAAGAAACGCTCCATCACCAGGGTGTCCTGGGAGGGCAGGGCGCTCAATACCTGCTGGGTGCGGGCCAGGTAGTCCAGCAACTGCTCGGCACAGCTGGCGTCCAGTTCGAATGTGGCTTGCAGCCAGGCCAGCACATGCGCCAGCGAGCCATCGGCGTGTTGCAGGCGCTCATCGATCTGCCCTTGCAGCCTGGCCACGGCGGCGCTGAGCTCGCGGCTGCGGCCAGGGGCTTCGCCCAGCCAGAACGGAATCGTGGGGGGCTGGCCGTGGGCGTCTTCGACCCGGACCCGCCCGGCCTCCACGCGCAGGATGCGATAAGACGCGTTGCCTAGCTGGAAGATGTCGCCAGCAATGCTCTCCACGGCAAAGTCTTCGTTGACGCTGCCGATGTTCAGCGCCTGAGGTTCGAGCACGACGGCGTAGTCGGCGTTGTCGGGAATCGTCCCGCCACTGGTCAAGGCGGTGAGTTGGCTGCCACGGCGCCCTCGCACCATGGCGCTGACGGCATCACGGTGCAGGTAGGCGCCGCGCACGCCCTGGCGGCCGTTGTAGCCTTCGGCAAGCATGCCAAGCAAGGCGTGGTAATCTTCGTACGCCAACGTTTCGAACGGCATGGCCTGGCGCAGGCAGTCGAACAGCGCTCGCTCGTGCCAGGGCTGGTTGCTGGCCTCGGCGACGATCTGCTGGGCCAGCACATCCAGCGGGGCCTTCGGTACCTGCACTTCATCCAACTCGCCGCGGCGCACGCAATCGAGCAGCGCCACGCACTCGATCAAGTCGTCTCGCGATGTCGCGAACAGGCGTCCTTTGGGCACCCCGTCCACCTGATGTCCTGCACGCCCCACGCGCTGCAGGAACGCTGCGATCGAGCCGGGTGAGGCGATCTGGCACACCAGGTCGATGTCGCCGATGTCGATGCCAAGTTCCAGCGAGGCCGTGGCCACCAGCACCTGCAGCTCGCCCGCCTTCAGGCGCTGCTCGGCGCTCAGGCGCCTTTCCTTGGAAAGGCTGCCGTGGTGAGCGGCCACCGCAGCCGCGCCCAACCGATCGCTCAAGTGACGGGTGATGCGCTCGGCCAGCCGCCGGGTGTTGACGAACACCAAGGTGGTGCGATGCGCACGGGCCAGTTCGGCCAGACGATCGTACACCAGCCCCCAGGCATCCTGGTCGAGCACCGCCCCCAGTGGCACCGGCGGGATTTCGATGGCCAGGTCACGCTGGCGGGCGTGCCCTACATCGACGATGGCACAGGCGCGCCCGCTGCCCACCAGAAACTGCGCCACCCGCTCGACCGGACGCTGGGTAGCAGACAGGCCGATGCGTCGCAGCGGACTGTCGCACAACGCTTGCAGGCGTTCGAGGGTCAGCGCCAGGTGGCAACCGCGCTTGTTGCCGGCCAGGGCATGGATCTCATCGACGATGACGGTGTGCACCGTACGCAGGCCTTCACGCCCAGAGGCCGAACCCATCAGCACGTACAGGGACTCAGGGGTCGTGACCAGAATATGCGGTGCCTGTTTGCGCATGGCGATGCGTTCTTTCTGGGGCGTATCACCAGTGCGCACCGCCGTGGTGATGGTGGGGGCTGCGTGCCCTTGCGCCTGGAGTGTGCGCTGGATGCCCTCCAGCGGTATTTGCAGGTTCAAGCGGATGTCGTTGGACAGGGCTTTCAAAGGCGATACGTAGACGACCTGCGTGTGGGCGGGCAATGTGCCGCCCTGCTCCAGCCCTTGGCGAAACAGCCGGTCGAGTACCGCCAGAAACGCACTGAGCGTCTTGCCTGAGCCGGTCGGCGCTGCCAGCAGCACGGACTGACCGGCCTGGATGAGCGGCCAGGCCTGAGCCTGGGCATCGGTCACCGATGGATAACGGCCTGAGAACCAGGCCGCAACGCCTGGATGGAACAGCTCGAATACGGGATGGTTGGCGGCAGGAAGCGTCATTGGGAAGGTTATGAAGGGTCCCGGCCGGGTTGGCAAGTGGCCATTCGTCTGCCCAGGTCCAAACCTGGCAGTGGCCTTGTCACGGCTGGGGAGGCATGGGATGCTCGCCGCCCATTTTCAGGGAGATCACCCATGGCCAATACCATCCGCATTGCCGCCGCCTTATTGCTGGACTCGCAAGGTCGCACGCTGCTGGTGCGCAAGCGCGGCACTCAGGCATTCATGCAGCCGGGCGGCAAGATCGATGCCGGAGAAACCCCGGTTCAAGCGTTGGCCCGTGAGCTGCACGAGGAACTGGGCCTGCAGATCGACCCCGCCAAGGCCGTGCGCCTTGGTCAGTTCAGCGCTCCGGCAGCCAATGAGCCAGGGTTCGAGGTGCAGGCCGAGTTGTTCCGGGTGGACTGCGCGGCATCGGTAATGCCGGCGGCCGAAATCGACGAGATCACTTGGTTGGCCGCTGACCAGACGCCAGAAATGCCCCTGGCGCCCCTGACCCGTGACCTGATCCTGCCGCTGTACCGCCAGTTGCTCAGCGCACCGCACTGACCCCGTCGAGGGTGGCGAACGAAGTGTCTTTGGCCGTCAGCAGAAAATCGCGCATATAGGGTGCATCTAGCATGTCGGTGCGCACGGCTGCGTAGAGTGTCGCGAACAGGCCTTTTTCGCCCAGGCGCTTGCCCTTGACGTAACCGCGCGAGCTGTATTCGTGCAAGGCCCAATGGGGCATGCCGCACACGCCGCGGCCGCTGGCCACCAACTGCATCATCATGACCGTAAGCTCCGAGGTGCGTACGGCCGCAGGCTCGATGTCGGCTGGCTCCAGGAAGCGGGTGAAGATGTCCAGACGGTCACGCTCCACCGGATAGGTGATCAGGGTCTGGTCCGCCAGGTCCTGGGGCACCATGTAGGGTTTGCTGGCCAACGGATGTTGGTTGGCCACCGCCAGCATGGCTTCGTAAGTGAACAGGGGAACGTAGGTAATGCCGGCCAGGTCCAGGGGATCGGAGGTCACCACCAGGTCCAGGTCACCACGGGCCAAGGCGGGCAGGGGCGCGAACGCAAAGCCTGAGGCCAGGTCCAGTTCCACTTCAGGCCAGGCATCACGGAACTGATCGATGGTGGGCATCAGCCACTGGAAGCAACTGTGGCATTCGATAGCCATGTGCAAGCGACCGGCAGTGCCGCCGGCCAGTCTGGCGATATCCCGCTCGGCGCCACGCAGCAGGGGGAGCGTGGCGTCGGCCAGTTGCAGCAGGCGCAGCCCTGCGCTGGTGAAGCGAATGGGCTTGCTCTTGCGCACGAACAACGTCAGGCCCAGGCGCTCTTCCAGTTCCTTGAACTGGTGGGACAAGGCCGACTGGGTCAGGTGCAGCCGCTCGGCCGCTTCGACCAGGCTGTCTGCTTCACGCAGGGCATGAAGGGTTTTCAGGTGGCGGATCTCCAGCACAGCTAACTCCGAGGGTAGGGCTGAGGGTAAACATCTTGGAGTTGAGTTTCCCTCATGTTACCGCCGCTGTCGACTGTGCCTTGCCCATTGACTGATCTATTGCGGCGCCTCGGTCCATCAACCCAGACCGTATTTCTTGACCTTGTCGAACAACGTGGTCTTTGCCATGCCCAATTCCTGGCTGGCCTGGCTCAGGTTGCCCCCGGTGCGCTGCAAGGCGTCACTGAGCAGGTTGCGCTCGAAGGCCTCCACGGCCTCGGCAAAGCCCAGCCCTTGGCTGCTGGTGCCCGTGGGGCCTTTCTTGAACGTGGGCAGCCCTAGTGCATAGCGTTCGGCCACATTGCGCAGTTCGCGCACGTTGCCTGGCCAGTCATGGGCCATCAGCCGTGACAGCGTCTGGCTGTCCAGGGTGGGTGTCTCCCGGTCGAACCGCAGCGCCGATTGCTGCAGGAAGTGTTCGAACAGCTGCAGGATGTCTTCGCGGCGTTCGCGCAGTGGGGGCAGTTCGAGGGTCACCACGTTCAGGCGGTAATACAGGTCGCTGCGAAACTGCCCGCTCTGACCCAGGCTGTCGAGGTCGGCCTTGGTCGCCGCGATGAGCCGGCAATCCACTGGAATGCTCTGGTTCGAGCCGAGCCGTTCCAGGGTGCGCTCCTGGAGCACCCGCAACAGTTTGATCTGAAGGTTGATCGGCATGCTTTCCACTTCATCGAGAAACAGCGTGCCGCCGTTGGCGTGCTCGATCTTGCCGATACGCCGTTTGCCAGCACCGGTGAAGGCGTTGGCTTCATGGCCAAATATCTCGCTTTCGAACAGGTTCTCGGGCAGGCCACCGCAATTCAATGCCACGAAGGGCTGGCCCTGGCGACGGCTGAAGTCATGCAGGCAGCGGGCCACCAGTTCCTTGCCGGTGCCTGTCTCACCCTCGATCAGCACATTGGCGGAGGTATCGGCCACGTTGGCGATCAGTTCGCGTAGGTGCTGCATGGCGGGCGAACGACCGATGATGCGCCCCTCCAGGCTGCTCTGCCCGGCAAGCTGGCGGCGCAGCGCCGAGACTTCACGGGACAGGCCGCGTTGCTCGAGCGCACGGCGCACCACATCGACCAGCCGCTCGGGAGAGAAGGGCTTTTCCATGAAGTCATACGCGCCGTTGCGCATGGCGCCGACGGCCATGTCGATATCACCGTGCCCGGTGATCAATACCACCGGCAGGCTGCGGTCGCGCGCCTTGAGACGGTTGAGCAGTTCCAGGCCGTCGATACCCGGCAAGCGAATGTCGCTGACCACGATGCCGGCAAAGTCATCGCCAATGCGCTCGAGCGCCTGTTCGGCACTGCCTACGCCTTCGCAACCGATGTCCTCCAGCGCCAGTGCCTGCTGGCACCCAAGAAGGACATGGGGGTCGTCTTCGACGATCAGAACGGTAAGGGGCGCTTGGGTCATGGAGAGTCTGCCGATTCGCTGGGGGTGGAGGCCAAGGGCAGGATCAGCACGAAAGCTGTACCGCCGCTGGCAGGGTGCTCGACACTGAGGCTGCCCTTGGCGGCCGCAGCAAGGCTAGCCGAGAGGGTCAGGCCCAGGCCAAGGCCATTGTCGCCCGGCTTGGTGGTGAAGAACGGTTCGAAAAGATGCTTGCGTGCCTCTGGATCGATGCCATGGCCGTTGTCGCGCACCTGCAAGCGGTATTTATCCCCCTGCAGTTCGCCTTCGAGCCACAAGGCCGGTTGGGGCTGGACAGCCATGGCATCCAGGGCGTTGCCGATGAGGTTGACCAGGATCTGCTCCAGCCGGGTCTGGTCGATGGCCAACTGCAGGTCCTGGTAATGGCGGTGCACCTGCAGGTGGCTGCTGTTGATCCGTTCTGCCAGCACCTGCAGGCTGGCTTCGACCGCCTTGGCCACCGCGGCCTGGCCGCTGTCGTCACTGCGTCGGGCGAATGAACGCAGGCTGGCGGTGATGCGGCCCATGCGGTCGACCAGGCCATTGATGGTACGCAGATTGGTACTGGCGGTCTCCAGTGCGCCGCGTTCGATGAACCGAACGGTGTTGCCCGACAAGGTACGCAGCGCCGCCAAGGGTTGATTGAGTTCGTGGGCGATACTGGTGGACATCTGTCCGATGGCTGCCAGCTTGCCAGCCTGAACCAGTTCGTCTTGCGCCTGGCGTAGGGTCTGCTCGGCATGACGGCGCTCGCGTATCTGCCCCTTGAGCCGTTCGTTGCTGGCCCGCAGGTCGGCCGTACGCTCGGCGATGCGGCGCTCGAGCTGGCTATTGGCTTGCTCCAGCGCTTCGCGGGCTGCCAGGCGGGTAGCGATGACTTTGCGTCGCTCGTTCCAGGCGATGCCCAGAATGGTCAGCAAGGCAAACGCCACACCGACCAGGATGCCCTGCACCATGGATTCGCGACGCAGATCCTGAAGCGGCGTGAGCAGCGTAAAGTGCCAGGGTGTATCGACCAGACGACGTGTCTGGGCCAGGTAGGCCACCTCATCGGGGTTGCCCTGGGCCGTTTCGCTGTTGGCCGGGAAGGTCAGCTTTTCTACCCCGTCGGCCAGGGTCTCGCGCCCCAGCGGTTGCAGCTCATTGAGCGGCCACCAGTAGTATTGCAGGCTGCGCGCCAGGCGCTCCTTGGTTTGCGGGGTCAGTGGACGCACCGATTTGAGGCGTCGAGCCGGATCGCTGGAAAGAATGATGATCCCGTTCTCGTCGCTGACGAACGCTTCCAGGCGGGCCCGCTGCCAACGTTCCTCCAGGGTATCGAGACGCACCTTGATCACGGCAACGCCGATGATTTTGCCGTGCTCCTCAAGCCCGTGGGCCAAGTAGTAGCCAGCTTCGCCCGTGGTGCTGCCGATGCCGTAGAAGCGCCCGGGTTCGCCACGCACGGCGGTCTGGAAATACGCGCGAAACGACAGGTCCTCGCCCAGGAACGAGTCGGTATCGCGCCAGTTGCTGGTGGCCTGCACCCGCCCTTGGGTATCGAGCACGAAGATCGCGCGGCTGCGGCTGCGCCGGTTGAGGCCTTCGAGGTATTCGTTGACGGTTTGCCGTGAGCCACCATCAGGGTCTGTCAGCAGGTGCGACACGCTGTCTTCGAGTTCCAGCAGGCTGGGAAGGTAGGTGTACTTGCTGATTTCGCTCTCGACCGTACGCGCATGCAATTCCAACTGGCGCTCGCCATTTTCACTGAGCACGCGTATGCCGTTGCTCTCGCTGATCAGGAACCCGGCCATGCCCAGCCCGATCATCAGCAAGATGATCAGCGGAGGTAACAGCAGTTGGCGGACAAGGCGGGCTTTCACGGCAGGCTTGGCAGGTAACAGGAGCGAGGGGTCGCATTTCATCACAGTGACCTCGTCACGGCCAGCGCCCGCTGCCCGGAAGGGCGGCGGGGCCGAGCGGCTCGATGAGGCAGGATCAGTGCTGAAGGATCTTGCTCAGGAAGTGCTGGGTGCGTTCGTGACGGCCTTCGGGGTTGCCGAAGAAGTCTTCCTTCTGGCAATCCTCGATGATGTGCCCCTTGTCCATGAAAATCACGCGGTTGGCCACTTTGCGGGCAAAGCCCATTTCGTGGGTCACGCACATCATGGTCATGCCTTCGTGGGCAAGCTCGACCATCACGTCCAGCACTTCGTTGACCATCTCCGGGTCCAGGGCCGAGGTGGGCTCGTCGAACAGCATGACGATCGGGTCCATGGACAATGCCCGCGCGATGGCGACCCGTTGCTGCTGGCCGCCGGACAACTGCCCGGGGTGCTTTTTGGCATGGGCACTCAAGCCGACGCGGTCGAGCAGGGCCAGGCCCTTCTTGGTGGCTTCGGCTTCACTGCGGCCCAATACCTTGCGCTGGGCAATGGTCAGGTTTTCGGTGATGGTCAGGTGGGGGAACAGCTCGAAATGCTGGAAGACCATGCCCACGCGTGAGCGCAGTTTGGGCAGGTTGGTCTTGGAATCGGCGATCGAAGTGCCGTCGACCACGATGTCACCTTTCTGGAAAGGCTCCAGCGCGTTCACGCATTTGATCAGGGTGGACTTGCCCGACCCCGAAGGCCCGCACACCACCACCACCTCACCTTTCTTGACCTCGGTGCTGCAGTCGGTCAGCACCTGGAAGTCCCCGTACCACTTGTTGACGTTCTTGATGGAAATCATACGGTGATCCTTTTTTGCAGGCGCTTGACCAGCCACGAAGCGGAGAAGCTGATAATGAAGTACACGACGCCGGCGAAGATCAGGAACTCATGGGAGCGCCCGATGATGTCGCCGTTGGAGCGTGCCGAGTTGAGGAAGTCGACCAGGCCTACCGTGTAGACCAGGGACGTGTCCTGGAACAGGATGATGCTTTGCTGCAGCAGCAAGGGCGTCATCTTGCGGAAGGCCTGGGGCAGGATGATCAGGCGCATGGTCTGGCCATAAGTCATGCCCAATGCCTGGGCCGCGCCCATCTGGCCCTTGGAGATCGATTGCACACCGGCACGCACGATTTCGCAGAAATAGGCCGCCTCGAACATCATGAAGGCGACCACGCAGGAGGTGAAGGCCCCCACCGGCGTGTCCTGCCCGGTGATCCAGCGCAGCACGAACGGCACCGCCAGGTAGAACCAGGTGATCACCAGCAACAAGGGGATCGAGCGGAAATAGTTGACGTAGGCGCCGGCCAACCTGGACAGCAGTTTATTCGACGACAGGCGCATCAGCGCCAGCAGGGTGCCCAGCACGATGCCGCCGATGACGCCCATCACCATCAGTTGCAGGGTCATGGCCATGCCATCCCAAAGGGCGGGCAGGGCGGGGATGATTTCGCTGAAATCCAGGTCCATTTACTTGCCCCCTACAGAGATCAGGCCAGGTACCGCCACTTTCTTTTCGACGACGCGCATGAGCAGCATCAGGCCCATGTTGAGGGTGAAGTAGATCAACGTGGCCAAGGTGAACGCTTCAAACAGGTTGGCCGAGAACTCGGCGGTCTGCTTGGTTTGCGCCAGCAGTTCCATCAGGCCGATCAACGAAGCCACCGAGGAGTTCTTGAACACGTTCAAGAATTCGGAGGTGAGTGGCGGGATGATGATGCGGAAGGCCTGTGGTAGCAGCACATTGGTGTAGATCTGCGACAGGCTGAAGCCCATCGCCCGCGCTGCCGATTCCTGGCCACGTGGCAGGGCCTGGATGCCGGTGCGAACCTGCTCGCACACCCGTGCGGCGGTGAACAGGCCCAGGCACACGACCACACTGATCAAGGCCGACGTGGTCGGGTTCAAGTCCTGCTTGAACCATTCCTGCAGCCCCTCTGGCAGCAGGTCCGGCACCAGAAAGTACCAGATGAACAGCTGCACCAGCAAAGGCACGTTGCGGAACAGCTCGACGTAAGCGGTGGCGATACCGGAAACGAGCCGGTTAGGCACGGTACGCATCACGCCCAGGATCGACCCCAGCAGCAAGGCGATGATCCAGGCGGAAATGGCGATGGCGATGGTCCACCCCAGGCCGGTGATGTACCAGTCCAGATAGGTTTCGCTGCCCACGCCAGTGGACTTGAAGAATACGCCCCAGTCCCAGTTGTAATTCATCGGGATTTCCCCTCAGACGATTGTTTCACGGGCACCTTCCAGCTTCCGAGGGCAAACTGCCCTCGGATGAAAGGTTAGACACTAACGGGGAGCCTGCCGGTTTAATTCGCGCCTTGCAGCGCGGCAGGCTCCAGGCTGGGGGTCAGGATTTCTTCTCGTCTGCCGCCTTGTCGGTCGGCTCGGCGATCAGCTTCTTGAGCTCGTCGCTCATCGGGAATTGCAGGTTCAGGCCTTTTGGCGGGATTGGCTGCTGGAACCACTTGTCGTAGCTCTTGTTGACTTCACCGGACTTGAAGTAGCCAACGATCGCATCATCCACGGCCTTCTTGAAGGGCTCATCACCCTTGCGCACCATGCAACCGTAGATTTCATAGGATTGCGGCGTACCGGTGATGACCCAGTCCGACGGCTTGCGAGCCTTGGCCATTTCGCCAGCCAGCAGCGCGTCATCCATCATGAAGGCCACGGCGCGGCCGCTCTCGAGCATGTTGAAGGCTTCACCGTGGTCCTTGGCGGAGATCACGTTCATCTTCATCTGCTTGTCGGCGTTCATGGCCTTGAGAATGCGCTCGGAGGTCGTGCCTGCGGTAGTCACTACGTTCTTGCCAGCCAGGTCTGCGAAGTCCTTGTAGGCCGGCTGACCGTCTTTGACCTTGGTCAGCAGACGGGTGCCAACCTCGAAGATACCCACCGAGAAGCTGACTTGCTGCTGACGCTCGACGTTGTTGGTGGTGGAGCCGCACTCCAGGTCGACGGTGCCGTTCTGCACCAGCGGGATGCGGGTCTGGGAAGTGACCAGGTTATAGCGGACCTTGATGTCGGTACCCAGTTGCTTCTTCAGGGCCTCGACGACGGCCAGCTGGATGTCGTGGGAATAGCCTACAGGCTCTGGCTTGCCGGCCAGGTAGGAAAACGGGATGGAGGAGTCGCGGTGGCCCAAGGTGATGGTGCCTGAATCCTTGATCTTCTTCAGGGTGCCGGTGAGTTCTTCGGCCATGGCCGGCGAAGCGATTACAGCAGCCGCGATGGCGGCGCCCAGCAATTGACGAACGATACGCATCAAATTTTCCTCGACGTGTTTGTTTTTTTTATGGAGCCGTTGGCGGACTCTTTCGTTCAACGGATACGGCAGCTGTTGCATCCGGTTGATGGATATGAGCAGAAGTCGTGCCAAGGTCCGTGAAGCATGTTAGCCCCGCTGAAAGCGAGGGCGTTAGCCTTGTTCGACTAATTCGAGTTTTTCAACAGAGTCGGAAATTCGAATGACCTTCAATTTCATGTTCGGTTATCCGAATGAGTGTTCATGCTTGTGTACCCAGCCATATGTAACACCTGCCCATGACAGCCCGATGTTCTGCTACGCCATTTTCCAGACCAGAGGAAGATTTGTGGCAGATAACGCACTACCTCATCTTTCCGTTGATGCATGTGTGGCGAAGGCGTTGCCGGCTTGGCTGACCAGCGCTGATCCGGACCTGCTGAGCACATTCCACCGGGCGCTCGATCTTGAACAGTTGTCGAGCGAGGCGGTCAGGGCGCGTTTGAAAACGTTGCCTGGGCTAGAGACCTTTGCCCGCCCATTACTTCAGGAGGCGCTGCGAGCCAGGGGCTTGGGTGAGGTGAATGTAGACACCGCCCAGGTGGTGCTGCATGACAAAGTTGCGATACCCAGTGCCGCGCCTCGACTGCAGACACCCATGAGAGCGCTTTACAGCAAAGAGTCGCTGCTGGTGGCCGCGCTGCACAACTTTCATGAAAGCGAGACCTTTCCCGGCCTGCACCGGCGCGCTCACTTGCAAGAGGCAAACGGCACTGTATTGCCGCTCTCCTTCGAAGCGTTTGCTCGGCTCTGCCGGCAGCTGGACCTGGGCGGGCAGTACCAGCAGCAGCTGCGTACGTGCTTGTTCCCCAAGGCGCGCCCCCCAGCACCCGCCGATTTTGGGCAGCGTGCGGTAGAACAGATTTTCGAGGAGCGTCTACGTGCGGCACTCGATGTTGCAGTCAGGATGGCCAGGCTCAAAGGGCAGTTGACCGAGCAAGACTACCTGGCACTTCTGCCACTGATAGCCCAGAAGCCGACCGTACCGGCCGTGACTCAGGGGTTCCAGCCGTTCGAGCTATTTGTCCTAGGCAAGCCCGTTCAGCGTTGCCTGGTCATTGAGCTTCGCGCAGCGGCCAATGGGCCCATGCACGGCTTGATAAGCTGGTTTTCCGATGACCCGGCCGAGCCCATCGGGCGGCATGCGGACTGGGCTGGATTTTACGAGCACCTCGGCAAGCGGCTGCGTGAGCGTCAATATAGACGGTATTTCGTCAGCTTGATCGCCCAGCGCGAGCAGCCTGCGTTCCTGGCCCAGTTGGCGCAATTGAACAAATCCTCTGGTGGATCTACACCGCTCGCCATCGATGGTCGCCATTTCGCAATAAAAGGCTCTGTCTTTGCCTGCCTGCGTAAACGCTTGCTCAATACAATGATCGACGATGCCCGGGTGCTGGCCGTCCCTACGGGCGATTTGACTCAACTTGAGCGGCACGAGCGCATCGACGCCTTGAAAGGGGCAGGGCTCGATGCGCTCACCCTGGCCGCGCAGTTCGTTCCCGGCTTGGGCGAAGTTTTGTTCGTAGCGGCAGCCGTAGACGTCGCGCGCGAAGTCTACGACGGTTACGAGGCTTGGCAGATAGGCGACAGGCAGCAAGCGCTGGCCCATGTGTTCAATGTGGCGCAGGTCGTGGCCACGGGCGCAGTGCTTGGGGCTGCGCAGTCTACGATCGGCGGCGCGCTAGAGCGCATCGGTTTGGTCGACGGCCTCACGCCGGTGAGGGTGGCCAACAGGGGGTTGCGTCTGAAAAAGATGCCGGCGTCGGCCCACAGCCTGGAGCATCCGGGTGAATTGATGCGCAGTTTTGGCGCCGATCTTGAGCAGGTATCCAACCTGGATGCCGACGTGCTGATGCAGGTCACGGGTCTGTCGCCTGAACACTTGCGCAGCTTGCGTTTACACGAGGAGCCGGCGCCAGCACGGCTCAGGGAAGCGCAGGCACGGCACCTGCTGCATAGCCAAGGGCCGACCTCCGAGCTGTTGGTCGAGCAAGCGCTGGCACTTTCAGTGGGCGAGCCAGGCGTTGGCGTGGATACGCTCACTCGCGACTTCACCGGCCTGTCAGTGCCACTGGCGCAAGAAATCGTGGAGTGCGCCACCACCGAACAACTGGCGACGCTGATGAGCGGCAAGGTACCCCTGCCGCTTGCTGAGCGAGCGCGTTGGGCTTTGCGTGAAAGCCGCATCGATCGCGCGTTGTTGGGGCTCGAGCATGAGCATGCCGCCAACCTGGACACACTGCGCCTGGCCCTGGCGCTGATCGATGAAACATCGCCATGGCCCGTGTCAACACGTATCGAGGTGCGTTTGGGGGAGGCTCAGGGCCAGCTAGTGGTCTTCCACGGCCCGGCTGATGCACAGCGCACCGAGGTGATCGTGCAGACCATCGGGGGGTATCAGTTGCAAGCACATCCTATCCAGGCCCGGGACCAAGGGCTGCTGGCATGCCTGCTGCAGACCCTGGATGAAACCCAGAAAACCGCTTTCGGCGGCCCATCGGTTACGACAGCCGAATTAGGGGCAGATCTGCTGCATAGGGCGGCTGCCGACCGTGGGAAGACGGCCCAGTCGCTGGGAATGACGGCGCTGGGTGGTCGCTTCAATCCGCCTCGCCGACTCCAGGATGGCCGTGTCGGTTATCCCCTCAGCGGGCGGGGCGAGAGCAGTCGGCAAGCACTGCGTCGGGGCATACGCCGCATTTACCCGACACTGACCGATGACCAGATGGACGCTTATCTGGCGCAATTGATCGAGCGCGACGTGAACCTTTGGGACCACCTGAGCGATCTCGAAGGGCGACTGGAACGTCTGCGTCAGTCCCTCGCCTCCTGGGAGCGCCAGGGCAATGGCTTCATTGATCGGCGCCGCCGACGCAGGGTGGCCACCCACATTCGTCGCGCTTGGCGACGCAAGACGGTCGCGTCCGAGAATGATGAGTATGTGCTGCGTCTAGAGGGCGAGCAGGTAGGCACGCTACCTGACCTGCCTGGTGACATCGATTTCAATCACGTGCGGCAACTGGCCTTGCGCAACCTGGCGCTTACCTATGTCAGCGATGCCTTTCTCAGACGCTTCCCGCACTTGCAGGTGCTCGATTTGCGCGGCAACCAGTTGACGCAGCTGCCTACAGGACTCAGCGGTCTGGGGCAGTTGCGCACACTGCGCCTTGATGACAATCGGATCGTACTGCAACCCGACAGTGACACGGTGCTGACCGGGCTGACCCACCTTGAACACATCAGCTTGAGCGGTAATCCGATCGGCCGCGTACCGAACCTGTCTGCCCTGCGTCATCTGCGTGCGATTTCACTGCGCAACACGGGCCTGTTGAACTCCCCGCAGCCCCATCAAGTGCTGTGGCGCGGCCTGATGGACATCCGTGAAAACGAGATTCGTGAGGTCAACGAGCACCTGCGCGCGCTTGGAGACCGCATCCAGCAACTGTCCCTGCACGACAATCCGTTGGACGAAGCCAGTCAGCAAGCACTCGCCACTGCAAACGAGGGCTCACGCGCCCCACGCCACCATGCCCGAGTGTCCGTTGACAACGAACTGCGAGACAGCTGGATTGGGCCGGCCAAGCCAGAGATACGCCATCGGTATGAACGCATCTGGAGCGCCTTGCTCGACGATGAGGGGTCGGCCGATCTGTTCCGGTTCCTCGCCGACTTTGCCGAGTCTGACGATTTTGACGAACGGCCGCAGTACTACCGCGCACGTATATGGCACATCCTGGAGTTGTGTGCTGAAAGTACGGATGTCCGCGAATCGGTCTACTTGCAGACCCAAGGTCCGCAAACCTGCGATGACCGTCTGTTGCTGCTGCTCAGTCAACTGGAGGTGAGGGCGCATATCGCCATGCATACGGCTGGGACGAGTGCCGGGCAGACTGAGCGCGAACTCTTGCGACTTGGCCGTTCGCTGTACCGCCTGGACCAGGTGGACAGTATTGCCGCTCGGCACATCGAGCAAATGCGACGCGATCCTTATGCGATGGTGGATGACATCGAAGTGTACCTGGCTTATCGGGTCAATCTGGCGAGTCGCTTGGGGTTGCCGGCTCAGCCGAGCTACATGAACTACCCGGAATTCAGCGACGTCATCAGTCGGCAGGTCAGGCTGGCCGGAGACCGGGTACTGGCGGGTGAAAGTCTGGATGTGCTGGCAGCAGCGCTGGCGCAACGCGAGTTCTGGCAGTCGTTTGTGCGCAGCTATTATCGCGAACGTTTCGAGGCGCTGGCGGCACCGTTTCACGAACGGCTCGAGGCCGCCGAGCGCACCGCCGGCGAGCACGGGGAGCAGGTCTATCTACAGCAAGCTGCTGCCTTGAAGGCTGAACTCGATGCCCAGGAGCAGGCGCTTTACCATGAGCTCGCCATTGAGGCCTACAACCGCCTGTGAGCATGGGCTGACAGGCGGCGCACCTGGGTCAGGCGGCGTGGCTGCGCTGCGTTGCCTTTTTCAGGTACTGGGCGAGGGTGTTCTGTTCCGCCTCCGTGGTAAACAGCCCAAGCTTGGTACGACGCCACAGGATATCTTCAAGGCAGGTTGCCCACTCATGCTCGCACAGGTAATCCACCTCGCGGGCAAAGAGCCCCGCACCAATGGCCTGACCCAGGTCCTGCGGGCCTTCGACGCCTGCCAACAGTGTCCAGACGCGGCTGCCATAGGTGCGTGCCCAGCGCTGGGCAATGGCCGGGGCGAGCCAGGTATGCCGAGCAAGCAAGGCTTCTTCAAGTGCCTGGGGCGTGGTCATGTCCTCGCCGCCCGGCAGGGTTGCTTCGGCCGTCCAACTGCCGCCCATCTGGCTGAAGAATGGCTTGAGTTCGGCCATGGCCGATTCGGCCAGCTTGCGGTAAGTGGTGAGCTTGCCACCGAAGACCGAGAGCAGGGGGGCTTCACCGTGGGCGGCGGACAGTGCCAAGGTGTAGTCACGGGTAACGGCCGACGGGTTGTCCGACTCGTCATTGCACAGGGGGCGAACGCCTGCATAGGTGCTGAAGATGTCACTGCGCTGCAGCTGGTGATTGAAGTGGGCGTTGACCACCTTCAGCAGATAGTCGGTTTCCTGATCGGTGATCGCTACCTTGGCAGGGTCGCCTGTGTATTCACGGTCAGTGGTGCCGATCAGCGTAAAACGATCAAGATACGGGATGCAGAAAACGATGCGCTGGTCTTCGTTCTGCAAAATGTAAGCGTGCTCGCCTTCATACAGCCGGGGGACGATCAGGTGACTCCCCTGAATCAGGCGAATGCCGTAAGGAGCGTCCAGTTTCAGGTCGTTCTTGATGAACTGCGCAACCCATGGGCCGGCGGCGTTCACCAGCCCTTTGGCCCGCACCATCCGGGTGCTGCCGTCGGCGTGCTGCACATCCACTTCCCAGATGGCGCCGACACGCCTGGCGCCCAGGCACAGTGTCTGGGTGTGAATATGCGCGCCATGTTCACGGGCGGCCATGGCGTTGAGGACCACCAGGCGAGCGTCGTCAACCCAGCAGTCGGCATATTCGAAACCGCGGGTGATGGCCGGCTTGAGCGCGGAGCCCGCGCCAAATCGCAGGCTGCGCGAGGCGCCCAGGCGCTTGCGCTTGCCCAGGTGGTCGTACAGGAACAGGCCAGCACGGATCATCCAGGCAGGGCGCAGATGGGGGCGGTGGGGCAGCACGAAGCGCATGGGCTTAACAATGTGCGGTGCCTTGGCCAACAGGACTTCGCGTTCGGCCAGGGCCTCACGTACCAGACGAAACTCGTAATGCTCAAGGTAGCGCAGACCACCGTGAATCAGCTTGCTGCTGGCTGATGAGGTGTGCCGGGCCAGGTCGTCCTTTTCACACAGAAAGACTTTCAGGCCGCGGCCGGCAGCGTCGGCGGCGATGCCCACACCGTTGATGCCACCGCCTATCACCACCAGGTCATAGCAATCGGCGACGGGAGCGCTGGTCGAATCGGGCTGGGACACAGGGAAGGCCTCCTGGAGCAATTTGTATCGAAAGTGAACATTTATGTTCGTTTCCGAAAATACTAGCGCAAGAGGACGCGACTCGCCAGTCCGTATTCATAGAAAATACTGATCAGGTGACAAGCAAATGAACATTAACGAAAAAAGCCAGTGCGGCGCGGGCTTGTGCCGCGCCCACAGTTGCAGCGCCTGTAGAGACAACCTAAACCACTTCGACACGCACCTTGTGTTCATTGAGCAGTTGGACCAGGGCAGGGGTTGGGGTCTGATCGGTCACCAGGCAGTCGACCAGGCTGATGGCGCCCAGGCGCACCATGGCATTGCGCCCGAACTTGCTGGAGTCCGCTGCCAGGATCACCTGCCGAGCATTGGCAATGATCGCCTGGGATACGCGCACTTCCTGATAGTCGAAATCCAGCAGGCTCCCGTCTTCATCGATGCCGCTGATACCGACCAGGGCGTAATCGACCTTGAACTGATTGATGAAGTCGACACTGGCCTGGCCTACGACGCCGCCGTCACGGCGCACGGTACCGCCCGCCACCAGGACCTCGAAGTCATCCTTGGCCGCCAGGATGGAGGCGACGTGCAGGTTGTTGGTGATGACCTTCAGTTGGCTGTGGTTGAGCAAGGCACGCGCGATGGATTCGGTGGTGGTGCCGATATTGATGAACAGTGAGGCATGATCGGGCACCTGCCGAGCGACAGCCTCGGCGATGCGCTGCTTTTCATCACGCATCTGGTCGGCGCGCATGGCATACGCCGTGTTCTCGACGCTTGAATCGTAGGCTGCGCCCCCGTGGTAACGGCGCAACAGGTCGAGCTCTGCCAGTTGATTGATGTCGCGGCGGATCGTTTGCGGGGTAACGACGAACAGCTGCGCCATTTCCTCGATACTGACGTAGCCGCGGTCGCGGACCAGTTCGAGGATTTGTTGTTGGCGTGGAGGCAAATTCATGGACGTCCTTCGGAGCAGCCTGACAAATGCTGCAATGATGCCGTAGGACGGGGATGACGACCAGCGTGGCGTCCGAAGGGTGGATCCGGCGCAGGCCATGGAGCGGACTGCGCCGTTGCCTACGGTGATCAGGCGTCGTGTTCTTCCCAATCGCGGGTGCGATCGACGGCTTTTTTCCAGCCACCGTACAACTTCTCTTTCTGCGCTTCATCCAGTTGCGGGCTGAACTCCCGCTCGATGATCGCCTTGTTGCGCAATTCGTCCAGGCTGCTCCAGAAACCGCAAGCCAGGCCCGCCAGGTAGGCTGCACCCAGCGCCGTGGTCTCGCGCATCTTGGGGCGCTCGACGCACGTGCCGAGGATATCGGCCTGGAACTGCATCAGGAAGTTGTTGGCCACCGCGCCGCCGTCAACCCGCAGTTCGGACAGGCGTTGGCCGCAGTCCTGCTGCATTGCATCGAGCACGTCGCGGGTCTGGTAGGCGATGGACTCCAGTGCTGCGCGGATGATGTGATCCACCTTGACGCCGCGGGTCAGGCCAAACAGCGCGCCGCGGGCATAAGGGTCCCAGTAGGGGGCGCCAAGGCCGGTAAAGGCAGGCACCAGGTAGACGCCATTGCTGTCCTTGACCTTGCTGGCGAAGTACTCGGTATCCAACGCGTCATTGACGATCTTCAGTTCATCGCGCAGCCACTGGACCGTCGAGCCGCCGTTGAACACGGCCCCCTCCAGGGCATAGGCCACTTCACCGCGCGGGCCACAGGCGATGGTGGTCAACAGGCCATGGGAGGAAGTGACGGCCTTGTCGCCCGTGTTCATCAGCAGGAAACAACCAGTGCCATAGGTGTTCTTCGCCTGCCCCGGTTCCACGCACATCTGCCCGAACAGGGCCGATTGCTGGTCCCCGGCGATGCCGGCGATGGCGATGCCACTTTTGGTATGCCCATAGACCTCGGAAGAGGAGCGCACCTCTGGCAGCATTTGCGCAGGGATGCCCAGGATGTCGAGCAGCTTTTCATCCCACTGCAGCGTGTGGATGTTGAACATGAGGGTTCGCGAGGCGTTGGTGTAGTCGGTGACATGCACCTTGCCGCCGGAAAACTTCCAGATCAGCCAGGTATCGACGGTGCCGAACAGCAGCTCGCCACGCTCGGCGCGTTCCCGGGCGCCGTCGACATTGTCCAGGATCCACTTGAGCTTGGTACCGGAAAAGTACGGGTCGGTGACCAGACCCGTGGTTTCACGAATGTAGTCCTCAAAGCCGTCGCGCTTGAGCTGGGCGCAGATTTCGGTGCTGCGCCGGCATTGCCAGACGATGGCGTTGTATACCGGGCGGCCGGTTTCCTTGTCCCAGACGACGGTCGTTTCGCGCTGGTTGGTGATGCCCAGGGCCGCGACCTGGGCATGGCTGATGCCAGCTTGGGCCAGTGCTTCGACCATGGTCGCACTCTGGGTGGCGAAGATTTCCATGGGGTCGTGCTCGACCCAACCTGCCTGCGGATAATGCTGGACGAACTCACGCTGGGAGGTGCCGACCACATTGGCGTCGCGGTCGAAGATGATCGCACGCGAACTGGTGGTGCCCTGGTCCAGGGCGATGATGTACTGCTTGTCCTGAGTGTCTGTCATGGTGTTGGCCTTGCAAAATAGGGGTCGTGGCGGGTCTGTCTGCCGTGCTCAGTTGACTTGCGTATCGCCTTGGCGACCATCGCTTGCCGCAGGCGTGGACGTTGGAGCTGCGGGCAAATTGCGGGCAATCAAGCCACGATAGGTGGCAGCACCCAGGCAGGCGCCGATGATAGGGCCGAATATCGGCACCAGGAAGTAAGGCACATCTCGGCCGCCGGTAAAGGCGATTTCGCCCCAGCCTGCCAGGAACGTCATGATTTTCGGGCCCAGGTCGCGTGCCGGGTTCATGGCAAAGCCGGTCAAGGGCCCCATGGCACTGCCAATCACCGCGATCAGCAGGCCGATCAGCAGCGGCGCCATCGGGCCGCGGGGTAGGCCGTTGTTATCGTCGGTCAGGGCCATGATGACGGCCATGAGGATCGCCGTGATCACCACCTCCACCAGCAGCGCTTGCGCCGTAGACAAGGAAGGATGGGGATAGGTCGAGAAAACCGCTGCCAGGTCCAGGCTGGATTCACTACCGCGCAGCATGGCGTGCGCTTGTTCGAAATCGAAGAACAGGCTGCTATAGAGGGTGTAGACCAGCGCCGCGCCGCAGAAGGCACCACACACTTGGGCAAGCATGTAGAAAGGCAGCTTGCGCCGCTCGAAGCCGGCGAACAGGGTCAGCGCGATGCTGACGGCAGGGTTCAGGTGTGCACCGGAGATCCCGGCGGTGAGGTAGATGCTCATGCTGACTCCCACCCCCCAAATGATGCTGATTTCCCAGAGTCCGAAGCTTGCGCCTGCGACTTTGAGCGCGGCGACGCAGCCGGTACCGAAGAAGATCAGCAGCGCAGTACCGAGGAATTCGGCCAGGCACTGACTGGACAGCGTGGGTTGGCCTTGGGCAATTGTCATGTATGACCTCGTTGTTTTTGTTGTGAGTCGCGCGGGGCTCGACAGCAAGGCCCGGACCTTCCGGATGGTCCTGGGCGGATATGAGGTGCACCGTGAAGGTGCACCCCCGGCATTCAGAAACGAAAAAATATAGACAAGAAACGCTGATGTCAAAGGTCGAAAGTGAACGGTCAGTCACGTTTTGGGCAACGGCCACCAGCGTGATGCCCCATCGTAGAGCGGGGCGCACGGGCTTCTTGGCTGGAATGTGGGAATTGACCTAAAGTAGCTGCCGATCTGTCTTACACCGGAACTTCGTATGACGCCCGCTCTGGACCTGCTGAAAAAGCATCACGCGCACTATCACGTTCACAGCTACGAGCATGACCCCAAGACAGCGTCCTATGGACTGGAAGCTGCAGATAAGCTCGGCCTGGACCCGCAGCAGGTATTCAAGACGCTGCTGGCTTGTAGCGAGAAAGGGGAGTTGCTGGTAGCGGTGGTGCCTGTGGTGGGTACCCTTGATCTCAAGGCCTTGGCGCATGCGGCGGGGGTGAAAAAGTGCGAGATGGCCGACCCTGTCAAGGCGCAGCGGGCAACAGGCTATCTGGTAGGTGGGATCAGCCCGCTAGGGCAAAAGAAACGTCTGCGCACCTTCATCGACGAGGCGGCGCAGCGTTTTGCGACTATCCATGTGAGCGCCGGACGACGTGGGCTGGAGGTGGAACTGGCGGCAACGACCCTGGCCGAGCATACCCAGGCCACCTTTGCCAGTATTGGCAGAACGTGATGCCCATTCATCCTTGCTACCTGCTCGGGTTGAGCCGGTAGCGGGCCCGCTCAAGACGTAGCCCGGGCCTGGCGTCAGTTCGGCCCACTGTGGCGACGAACGCCTGTTGCCTGCTGCACCGTCTGGGTTGCAATGCTGCCTGGCACCGGAAACACCACCAAGTGATCGGCTTTTACTGCGATGCCCACCTCTTCTCCTGGCTGACGATCCACATGGCTGGTGAAGATCGCTTCGAGCTGGCTGCCGGTGGGGAGTTGCAGGCGGTACAAGGTCGAGGCGCCGAGAAAACTCTTGCCCACGATCACTGCGCGCAACGGGCTGTCGGGGGCATGCACGATGTCATCCGGACGTAGCAACACATCCACCGAGCTGCCGGCAGCCATGCGATAGGCGCGGTTGCCTCGCAGCTCGCCCAGCTCGGTGCTGACGGCTTCCACACTGGTCATCTGGCCACGGATAAAATAGCCCTGGCCGATGAAACTGGCCACGAAAGGTGTCTGCGGTTCATGGTACAGGTTGTAGGGTGTATCCCACTGCTCAAGCCGGCCTTCCTTGAACACCCCAACCTGATCGCTGACCGCGAAGGCTTCTTCCTGATCATGGGTGACCAGGATGGCGCTGGTACCGCGCTGCTTGAGGATATCCCGCACCTCGTGGCTGAGCCTGCGACGAAGCTCCACGTCAAGGTTGGAAAACGGCTCGTCCAGAAGCAGCAATTGCGGCTCTGGCGCCAACGCCCGTGCCAGTGCCACCCGCTGCTGCTGGCCGCCGGACAGCTCGTGAGGGTAACGGCCACCAAGCCCACCCAGCTTGACCAGGTCCAGCATCTCGTCGATGACCGCCGCCTGGCGCGGGTGCTTGGCGATGCCGAAGGCGATGTTCTGCGCCACCGTCAGATGGGGGAACAGGGCATAGTCCTGAAACACCATGCCGATGCGGCGCTTCTCCGGCGCCAGGGTGAAACCGGCCTTGGAAATGACGTTGCCGGCCAGTTGGATTTCGCCTTCGTGCACCGGCTCGAAACCTGCGATGGCTCGCAAGGTCGTGGTCTTGCCGCAGCCGGACGAGCCCAGCAGGCAGCCAATGTCGCCTGCATTCAGATGCAGGTTCAGGTTCTGGACGATGCGCTGGTCGCCATAGCCGCAGGCAAGGTTGCGCAGGTTGAGCAGTAGAGGTTGACTCATGCGTGGTGGTAAGCCGGTTCGACAAGAAATTCCAGGAGTGCCTTTTGTGCATGCAGACGGTTCTCAGCTTGATCCCAGGCGACCGAACGGGGGTCATCGAGCAGATCATGGCTGATTTCCTCGCCACGGTGGGCGGGCAGACAATGCATGAACAAGACGTCGGGTGCTGCCAGGTCGAGCATGTCGCGGGTGACCTGGTACGGCGCGAAATGCGCCAGGCGACGAGCAGTTTCCTCCTCCTGGCCCATGGAAGTCCAGACGTCGGTGGTCACCAAGTGAGCACCTTTTACCGCTTCACGGGGATCGCGCACGATCTGCACGTGCTCAGCGCCGATGGCCAGGAACCGTGGGTCGGGCTCATATCCCTCGGGGCAGGCGATGCGCAGCTGGAAACCGAATTGCCGGGCCGCTTCGATGTACGAGTTGCACATGTTGAAGCCGTCGCCGATCCACGCGACGGTCTTGCCCTCGATTGCCCCACGGTGCTCGAGGAACGTCTGCATGTCGGCCAGAAGCTGACAGGGGTGCGACTCGTCCGACAGGGCGTTGATCACCGGTACGCGGGACTTGGCGGCAAAGTCAGTCAGGGTGCTGTGGGCGTGGGTCCGTATCATCACCACGTCGAGCATGCTCGACAGGACGATGGCGCTGTCGCCGATCGGCTCGCCCCGGCCCAGTTGGGTATCGCGCGGGGACAGGAAAATGGCCTGGCCGCCAAGCTGAATCATCCCGGCTTCGAACGACACGCGGGTGCGGGTCGACGATTTTTCGAAGATCATGCCCAGCACACGGCTCTTCAGCGGCTCGAACAGCACGCCCCGCTTGCGCAGGTCCTTCAGCTCGATGCCGCGGCGGATCACCCCGAGCAATTCGTCGGTGGTGAAGTCCAGCAGGGAGAGAAAGTGCCTAGCGCTCATGATTGACTACCTTATCTGCAACAGTATGCAGGCCGACCGTGCGGTTTTTTTTGACAACGGCGGTGACCTGCGGCGTAAGCCGCACGGGGCGGACGAATAGGGAAAGGCGCAATACTATAATTAAATGTCGCCTGAAACCAAGGGGTGAAACCGCTTGGCACCCCCGGCGATGTTGCAAGGGGTTTCGCAGGGCACTGTATCGCTGTGTTTTATTTGCTACGGCTGTTTGTACACGGCTTGAGGGCACATTGGCAAACGGGCAGGGCCTGCTGTATGAGTGATAAAGACCAATTCACACCGCGAAGCACGCTGGCTCCTGTACAAGGCTGAGTTCATAGTCGAGCCATCAAGACAATGAGGCATGCGGCCATGACCCGTACCCTGCACCACCGTGCTTGCCACCTGTGTGAAGCCATTTGTGGTTTGAACATCGTGCTGAGCCACTCGCCTGGCGAACCTGCCCGGATCGAGTCCATCAAAGGCGATCCTCAGGACCCCTTCAGCCGCGGCCATGTCTGCCCCAAGGCGGTGGCACTGCAGGATATCCAGAATGATCCTGACCGGCTGCGCCAACCCCACCGGCGCGTGGGCGACCAGTGGCAGGCGATTGGCTGGGAGGAGGCATTTGAGCTGGCCGCCGAGCGCCTTTGGCGCGTGCAGCAGGCCCACGGCAATAATGCGGTTGCCGTGTATCAAGGCAACCCGAGTGTGCACAACTATGGGTTGATGACCCATGGCAACTACTTTTTAGGGCTGTTGAAGACCCGCAATCGCTATTCCGCCACATCTGTGGACCAACTGCCCCAGCACCTGGTCAGCCACCTGATGTATGGCCATGGGCTGCTCCTGCCGATTCCGGACATCGACCACACCGATTTCATGCTGGTGCTAGGCGGCAACCCCTTGGCCTCGAACGGCAGCATCATGACGGTTCCCGATGTGGAAAAACGTCTCAAGGCCTTGCAGGCCAGGGGCGGACGTCTGGTGGTGATCGATCCGCGGCGCACTGAAACTGCGGTCATCGCAGACAACCATTTATTCATTCGGCCGGGCGGCGACGCGGCCTTGTTGTGTGGGCTGCTCAACACCCTGTTCGAGGAGGGCCTGACACGCGGCTCGCATCTGCCGATGACAGGGCTGGCCGATGTCCGCGCCGCCCTGACCCCCATGACGGCCGAGGCCATGAGCGGCCTGTGCGGCATCCCGGCGCAGGCCATTCGCCAGTTGGCGCGTGATTTCGCCGCCGCCGACAAGGCGGTGTGTTACGGGCGTATGGGGGTATCGACCCAAGTGTTCGGCACGCTCTGTCACTGGCTGGTGCAACTGATCAACCTGGTCACCGGTAACCTTGATCGCAAGGGCGGGACACTGTGTACCGAACCTGCGGTGGACGTGGTGGCGAGCACCTCGGGTGGCCACTTCAACGCCTGGCAGAGTCGGGTCTCGGGCCTGCCAGAGTACGCCGGAGAACTGCCGGTGGCGGCGCTTGCCGAGGAGATGCTGACCCCAGGTGAGGGGCAGGTCCGCGCCCTGGTCACGGTCGCGGGCAATCCCGTGCTGTCGACGCCCAACGGGCGGCAATTGGACAGGGCACTGTCGGCGCTCGACTTCATGCTCTGTATCGACCTGTACATCAACGAAACCACGCGCCATGCCGATCTGATCCTGCCATCGACTTCAGCCCTGGAAAACGATCACTACGACACCACCTTCAACCTGCTGGCGGTCCGCAATGTGAGCCGGTTCAACCGAGCGATTCTGCCCAAGCCCGAGGGCGCCCTGCACGACTGGGAAATCTTCGTCGGCCTGGCCAAGGCGTATGCGCGCCGTGCCGGACGTGAACTGCCGCCGACCGTAGCGCCGGCGCAGATGATCGACAAAGCCCTGCGCAGCGGGCGTTATGGACAGGCGACGCCCTGGCAGCTGTCACTCGAAACCCTCGATGCACACCCTCATGGGTTGGACCTGGGCCCCTTGCAGGCCAACCTTGCCCATCGCCTGGGCACGGCGAGCAAAACCGTCGAGGCAGCGCCGCGTGTGCTGCTCGATGACCTGCAGCGCCTGGCCCGGCAGGCGCCGCCAGAAACCGGGCAACTGCTGCTCATAGGGCGGCGTCACGTACGCAGCAACAACTCCTGGATGCACAACTATCACAGGCTGGTCAAAGGGAAACCGCGCCATCACTTGTTGATGCACCCCGATGACCTGCGCCAGCGCCAACTGCAGGATGGCCAGCAGGTCAGGGTCAGCTCGCGAGCAGGGGCGGTGCAGGTGCAGGTACAGGCGTGCGAAAGCATGATGCCAGGGGTGGTAAGCCTGCCCCATGGCTTCGGGCATGGTCGTCACGGTGTGCGCCTTCAGACCGCCCAAGCACAGCCCGGCGTCAGCGCCAACGATCTCACTGACGAGCTGCTGCGCGACTCGGTCTGCGGCAATGCTGCGCTCAATGGCGTTCCAGTGCACGTGGAAGCCGCTTGAGCTTTGGCAAGGCCGAGCATGCAGCTCGGCTTTCCGTTACAATGCGTCACCGTGCCGACGCCCGTGTCGGAAAGTCAAGCCGAGGTGCTACATGGATATCATCGAAACGATCAAAGAGCAGATTGCCAACAACACCATTCTGCTTTACATGAAGGGCTCGCCGAATGCGCCGCAGTGCGGCTTTTCGGCCCGTGCCTCCCAGGCAGTGATGGGTTGCGGCGAGAAGTTCGCCTACGTCGACATCCTGCAGAACCCGGAAATTCGCGCCAACCTCCCCAAATATGCCAACTGGCCAACCTTCCCCCAGCTGTGGGTCGGTGGTGAGCTGGTCGGCGGTAGCGACATCGTGCTGGAAATGTTCGAAAAGGGTGAGCTGCAAACCCTGATCAAGGATGCCGCCGCCAAGGCGAAAGCTGCCGAAGCGTAAGAAATGCGCTCCAAAAAAAACCCGCCATTGGCGGGTTTTTTTGTGTTGGCGTCTTATTCTTCGCCCATCTGCGACTGCAGGTAATTTTCGATACCAATCTTGTCGATCAAGCCCAGCTGGGTTTCCAGCCAGTCGATGTGCTCTTCTTCAGACTCCAGAATATCTTCCAGCACGTCACGCGAACCAAAGTCACCCGCTGTTTCGCAGTGGGCAATGGCCGCCTTCAGGTCGATCAGGCCTTTCTGCTCGATTCGCAGGTCGCACTCGAGCATCTCTTTGGTGTGCTCGCCGATCAGCAGCTTGCCCAGGTCCTGAACATTGGGAATACCTTCGAGAAACAGAATACGCTTGATCAGTTTGTCAGCGTGCTTCATTTCGTCGATCGATTCTTTGTACTCGTGCTTGCCGAGTTTGTTCAGGCCCCAATCTTCGTACATGCGCGCATGCAGGAAATACTGGTTGATTGCGACCAGCTCGTTTCCGAGGATCTTGTTGAGATGCTGGATGACGCTGATGTCGCCTTTCATTGGGGTTCCTGCCCTTTCGAAGTGTGCCAATACAGGGAAGTTTGAGCCTGATGCCCAGGCCTGTCAAACCTAAGTAATTGAATAATAAATGAAAATTAATAGGAATAAGAATGTTTGTGAACCGCGTTGGCGCGCTAACTCGTTGAATTAAGGCGAAAAAAAACCGGACGCATGGTCCGGTTTTCGTCATTCTGGGTATCAGGCAGTGGTGAATTCTACCGGATAGGGCAGGGCGGCCTGGCTGACCTGAAGTTTGGTCAGTGTTTCGCGCACCACTTCCTTGGCCAGGCAGGCGCACTTGCCACACTGGCTGGCGACACCGGTGGCGGCTCGGACTTCCTTGTAGCTGCAGCATCCTTCATAGATCGCATCGCGGATCTGTCCGTCGGTGACGCCGACACAAAGACACACATACATAGGGCTGACCATCGCTGGCGGGTTCGATGGGTTGGAGCTTAATGTGAATGAGAATGCTTGTCAAAGTGGTTTCAGAAGGCATTCGCCCCGAGTGACCAACGGTCGCGCGCTCAGCATTCGGCCTGCCACCGTAACCTGTGTATGATGGTCAACCTTTGTTGCATGTCGGGTCGGCGACTCGGCCCGGCAATGGTTCTTCACTCACATCAGGAGATAACAATGAGCGTACTCGTTGGCAAGAAAGCCCCCGATTTCACCGTACCTGCCGTACTGGGCAGCGGCGAGATCGTCGACAGCTTCAACCTGGCCTCGGCCATCAAGGGCAAGTACGGCCTGGTGTTCTTCTACCCGCTGGACTTCACCTTCGTCTGCCCGTCCGAGCTGATTGCTCTGGACAATCGCATTCCTGACTTCCAGGCGCGCAACGTGGAAGTGATCGGCGTATCGATCGATTCGCACTTCACCCACAACGCATGGCGCAACACCCCCGTCAACAACGGCGGCATCGGCCCGGTCAAGTACACCCTGGCTGCCGACATGACCCACGAAATCTGCAAGGCCTACGACGTAGAGTCCGAAGGCGGCGTGGCCTTCCGTGGCGCCTTCCTGATCGACACCAACGGTGTCGTGCGCTCGCAGATCATCAACGACCTGCCGCTGGGCCGTAACATGGACGAGCTGCTGCGCCTGGTCGACGCCCTGCAGTTCCACGAAGAGCACGGCGAAGTCTGCCCTGCCAACTGGAAAAAAGGCGACAAGGGCATGAACGCATCGCCAGAAGGCGTTGCTGCCTACCTGAGCGAGAACGCCGGCAAGCTGTAAGCCCGCGTCGAGCAAAAAAAACCGGCCTTCATGGCCGGTTTTTTTTGCCAGCCGCACGGGCTGGCTTTAGCGCTGAAACGCGCGGATCAATCCTGTCGCCAGCCGCCCATGTCTTTCCAGCGGTTGACGATACCGCAGAACAGCTCAGCCGTTTTTTCGGTGTCGTAGCGTGCCGAGTGCGCCTCGCGACCATCGAAATCGATGTCAGCGCTCTGGCAGGCGCGAGCCAGCACGGTCTGCCCATAGGCGAGCCCTGCCAGGGTGGCCGTGTCGAAGCTCGAGAACGGGTGGAACGGGTTACGCTTGAGGTCGTTGCGCGCTACCGCCGCGTTAAGGAAACCCAGGTCGAAACTGCTGTTGTGGCCCACCAGGATGGCGCGCTTGCAACCATTGGCCTTGAGCGCCTTGCGGATGCCTCGGAAGATATCCGTCAGGGCCGTTTCCTCGCTCACCGCCATGCGCAGCGGGTGGTCGAGTTTGATGCCGGTGAACTCCAGCGCCGCGGCCTCGATGTTGGCGCCTTCGAAGGGCTCTACCCGGTGAAAATAGGTATGTTCGGGGAACAGAAAACCCTTTTCGTCCATGCCAATGGTGACGGCAGCAATTTCCAGCAAGGCGTCGGTGGCGCTATTGAAACCACCCGTCTCCACATCCACCACCACGGGCAGGTAACCCCGAAAGCGTTCGGCCATCGGGTGACGGTGACCACCGCTGCCAGAGGATTCAAGTTCATCTTCGTACAGGTCTTCGCTCACGCGTGTTCCTCCAGCAGGCGCCAGCGCAGTGTTTCCCCGGCGCGAAGCGGAATCACGGTTTGCTCACCGAAGGGCAGGCTTTCTGGGGCCGTCCATTGATCACGAACCAGGGTGATGGTGTCGGTGTTGGCTGGCAAGCCGTAGAAAGCAGGACCGTGCAGGCTGGCAAAGCCTTCGAGCTTGTCCAGAGCGTTGCGCTGTTCGAACGCCTCTGCATAGAGCTCGATGGCCGCATAGGCGGTGTAGCAGCCAGCGCATCCACACGCCGCTTCCTTGGCGTGGCGGGCGTGGGGAGCCGAGTCGGTGCCGAGGAAGAACTTCGGGTTGCCGCTGGTGGCGGCGTCGAGCAACGCCACCTGATGCGTGTTGCGCTTGAGGATGGGTAGGCAATAGAAATGCGGCCGTATGCCGCCCACCAGCATATGGTTGCGGTTGTACAGCAAGTGCTGCGCGGTGATGGTGGCGCCAACGTTGGCCGAAGCCTCGGTCACGAACTGGGCCGCATCGCTGGTGGTAATGTGCTCGAAGACCACCTTGAGCGAGGGGAAGCGCTCGACCAGGCGGCGCATATGCTCGTCGATGAAGCGCTTTTCACGGTCGAACACGTCGATCTCGCTGCGCGTGACTTCGCCGTGTACCAGCAATGGCATGCCGACTTCAGCCAGCGCCTCGATAGCCGGGAAAATATTGTCGATGCTGGTCACGCCAGAATCGGAATTGGTGGTGGCGCCTGCCGGGTAGAGCTTGGCGGCGTGCACGATACCGCTGGCCTTGGCATCTCGGATGTCTTGTGGGGTGGTGCGGTCGGTGAGATACAGTACCATCAACGGCTCAAACCGACTGCCAGCCGGGCGAGCAGCCAGAATACGGTCACGATAGGCCCCGGCTTCGGCGGCATTGCGCACCGGCGGCACCAGGTTGGGCATGATGATGGCACGGGCGAAGGTGCGCGCCACATCACTAACGGTGTGAGGCAGGACGGCACCATCACGCAGATGGATGTGCCAGTCGTCGGGGCGCAGGAGGGTCAGGCGATCGGACATTGAGGATTCCAGGCGGGTCGAACTCAAGCCGTAATGCTACCGGAAAAGCCCCTCCAGAGCACAGGTATCAAGTTTTCCCGCGGCCGCCCGATAGTGTAAAGGTGAGTGTCGAATTATGTGGAGCCCGCCGTGCGCCAGCGTTACCTAGCCCTGTTTATCGTGTTTGCCAGCGTGCCGGCCGGTGCCTTGACGTTTCAGACACGCATGGAGCGCATTGCCTGGACGGTGGAGGGTGACGCGTTCGAATGCCGGCTGACCCAGCCGATAGACGGTTTCGGAAGCGGTGAGTTCGTACGCCGTGCCGGTGAGCAACCGGTGTTCCGCCTGCGCTCACAAACCAATGCGATGGGTGCCGGCGGTGCCACCTTGCTGGCTGCTGCAGCGCCCTGGCAACCTGGGCGCGGGGACATCAACCTGGGCAATGTGCGCATGGCACGTACCGGCGTGCTGTTCAACTCCTCCCAAGGCCAGGCCAGCCGCTTGATCAACGGCCTGCTCGATGGCCGCAGCGCCGTGGTGCGCAACTTCGCCGGGGAGGGCGGGCGGGCAATGGAAGTGCGCGTGCTGCCGGTCAGTTTCGCCAAGGCCTACAGTGACTACCAGGCCTGCGCCAGCAAGCTGTTGCCGATGAACTACGACCAGGTGCGTCAGACCCAGGTGGGCTTCCCCGGTGGCGGCATCGTGCTGGATCAGGCGGCCAAGGCCCGCCTCGATGTGCTGCTCGAATACATGAAGGCCGACCCCAGCGTCAATCAGGTGGCCTTGGACGGGCATTCCGACAACAGCGGCAATCGGTTGACCAACCGCGACCTGTCCCGCCGGCGGGCACTGGCGGTCGCCGATTACCTCATGGCCCACGGCGTGCCTGAAAGCCAGATAACCGTGCGTTTCCACGGCGAGCGTTATCCGCTGGTCAAGAACAACAGCGCCGGCAATCGCGCCCGTAACCGGCGGGTCAACATCGAACTTGAGCGAGGCCCTGCCCAGGCGCAGCCCACGCAAAAGGCGGTCGAGGCCCCCGCTGCCTCCGCTGCCCCGGCGCAGGCTGCAAGTGCCACCAAGCCGGTCCCGGACAAACCCGCCACTGCCAAGTAGCGGCCGTCGCGCCATCGACAATTCTTGTCGCTTTGTCGTCAGAAGCTGTCGCGCCTCTATAAATTGAGCCTCAACGCCGTTAGAATCGGGCCTTTTCCGTACAACCCCGTGGAGTGATGGCATGGCGGACGTAAAAAAGGTCGTACTGGCGTATTCCGGCGGCCTTGATACTTCGGTGATTCTCAAGTGGCTGCAAGATACCTACAACTGCGAAGTGGTGACGTTCACCGCCGACCTGGGGCAGGGTGAAGAGGTCGAGCCGGCGCGTGCCAAGGCTCAGGCAATGGGCGTCAAAGAAATCTACATCGACGATTTGCGCGAAGAATTCGTGCGCGATTTCGTATTCCCGATGTTCCGCGCCAACACCGTGTATGAGGGCGAGTACCTGCTGGGTACTTCCATTGCCCGTCCGCTGATCGCCAAGCGTCTGATCGAAATCGCCAACGAAACCGGTGCCGACGCCATCTCCCACGGCGCTACCGGCAAAGGCAACGACCAGGTTCGTTTCGAACTGGGCGCCTATGCCCTCAAGCCCGGCGTCAAGGTCATCGCGCCATGGCGTGAATGGGATCTGCTCTCGCGCGAGAAACTGATGGACTACGCCGAGAAGCACGGTATCCCGATCGAGCGTCATGGCAAGAAGAAGTCGCCGTACTCGATGGACGCCAACCTGCTGCACATCTCCTATGAAGGCGGTGTGCTGGAAGATACCTGGACCGAGCATGAAGAAGACATGTGGCGTTGGAGCGTTTCGCCCGAAAACGCCCCAGACCAGGCAACCTACCTTGAGCTGACCTACCGCAACGGCGACATCGTCGCAATTGACGGCGTAGAGAAGAGCCCGGCCACCGTGCTGGCCGATCTGAACCGTATCGGCGGCGCCAACGGCATCGGTCGACTGGACATCGTCGAAAACCGCTACGTGGGCATGAAGTCGCGTGGCTGCTACGAGACCCCTGGCGGCACCATTATGCTCAAGGCGCACCGCGCCATCGAGTCGATCACCCTGGACCGCGAAGTCGCTCACCTCAAAGACGAGCTGATGCCCAAGTACGCCAGCCTGATCTACACCGGTTACTGGTGGAGCCCGGAGCGGGTCATGCTCCAGCAGATGATCGACGCGTCCCAGGTCAATGTGAACGGTGTCGTACGCCTGAAGCTCTACAAGGGCAACGTTACCGTGGTCGGCCGCAAATCCGACGATTCGCTGTTCGATGCCAACATCGCCACCTTCGAAGAAGACGGCGGTGCCTACAACCAGGAAGACGCGGCGGGCTTCATCAAGCTCAATGCGCTGCGTATGCGTATCGCTGCGAACAAGGGCCGCTCGTTGCTCTGATTCAGCACGCCGTTCTGCAAATACCCGGCCTAGTGCCGGGTTTTTTGCCTTTACTCGAGGGGGCTGACTGAAAGCCGGACACATTGTCCTCTTGGCACATTGCAGAACTGCCAGGTGCGAGCCGGCTCTGGCGCTTGGGCGAGCGCTTGCAACACCTCCTTTTCCATTAACTGATTTGCCTCTGGCCCGCTGAACATGAAGGTCACCGGCTCGCCGTGCACGATTGCGCTTGCGGTTGGCAGGGTCGTGGACGTGATCTTCCGCGCGCTCTGCGCACTGTCCACGGATTCGATACGCGATCCAGCAGGCGTATAGAAAGACTTGTAATTGAAGTTCAGCGTCAAGAAGAACAGGGCGGTCAGGAAGAAGGGAAAACCAACCAGGAACCATGTATACAGCGTCTGGCTGGCTTCGCTGAGAAAGGGCAAGGTAGCCAGGGCGGAGGCTTCGATTATGCCCGCAAAGATAGCGACGATTGTCAGCGGAGCAACGGGTTGTGCTTGATTCATGGAGCCTTCTCCTGCGCTTTCGTACATCTATAACCTAGGTCCTTGCTCAGCTAAACCCTGCACTGTTTCCCATGCCGGGCCTGCGCCTGCCAAGCGCTTCAAGCGTCACGACAACGGTGTCAGTGTTTGATGTAAAAGTTGTCGGGAGTTGCCCTCTAAGGGAGTTCTTATCCGCTTTTATTAATTAGCTTGTAACAACTCTTCATCTTGTGTGTAGGAAACTTCCGTAAGTTTAGTAAGCCGTGTCTGTACGTCCGTTTCTAGGCGAAAACGCCGCGCCATGAGTTCTTCTCTCGGTTATCGTGGCCTGCCAATGCAACAGCAATGAATGGATATCGCATGAACAAAGTGCTTATCGTAGATGATCACCCTGTGATACGTCTGGCCGTACGCATGCTGATGGAGCGGCATGGGTACGATGTCGTCGCTGAAACGGACAACGGAGTGGCCGCGCTGCAACTGACACGGCAACATCTTCCCGATATCGTCGTGCTGGACATCGGCATACCCAAGCTCGACGGCCTCGAAGTCATAGCCCGCATGGCCAGTTCAAGCCCATGCAGCAAAGTACTGGTACTGACCTCCCAGGCGCCCGGCAACTTCTCGATGCGGTGCATGCAGGCAGGGGCGGCAGGGTACGTGTGCAAGCAACAGGAACTGACCGAACTGCTCAGCGCGATCAAGGCGGTGTTGTCGGGCTATAGCTACTTCCCCAACCAGGCGCTGCACGCCTCGCGAGGGCGCAGCGGCGGCAGTGAAGCGGAAATGGTCAACCGCCTTTCGGCAAGGGAGATGACAGTGCTTCAGCAATTGGCGCGGGGCCGGTCGAATAAGGAAATCGCCGACAGCATGTACCTGAGCAACAAGACGGTCAGTACTTACAAATCTCGGTTGCTGCTCAAGCTCAACGCGCGGTCATTGGTGGACTTGATCGAACTGGCACAGCGACACGGGTTGAACTGATGGTATGCAGAGCCTCCTGCAGGAGGGCTCTGCACCGAATTCGAGGCCTGAACGGAGAAGGAGCGGGTCTTTCGGAGGCCCGCCAGCCAGCACCTCCTAGAGATCGTAATCGAAATCGGCCAGTTGCCTTTGCAGTCGACGTTCTTCCAGCAGATTGTCGATGGTGCGACGCTTGCTCAGATTGGTTTTCGCCGGTTCTACTTGCGGCTCGACTTCTTCTTCAGCGGTCACAAAATCATCTTCAATCGTGAGGTCGTCTTTATCAGTGCTCATGAGTCGCTCCACGGCAAGGGCCAATGGCCGACCTTATAACCATAAAGTGGGCGCTGGTAAAAAAGATTTTTTCAATCGAAGCGCAATCTTTCTACTATTGCCTCAATCATCACTGGTCTTGTGCTTGAATTCACACAGGTCCTCGATTCGGCAGCTGCCGCACCTGGGCTTGCGGGCCTGACATACATAGCGTCCGTGCAGGATCAACCAATGGTGTGCGTCGAGCAAGTAATCCTTGGGGACGAACTTGAGCAGCTTTTTTTCCACCTCCAGCACCGTCTTGCCCGGAGCAATGCCCGTGCGATTGCTGACGCGGAAGATATGGGTATCCACTGCCATCGCCGGTTGGCGAAATGCCGTATTGAGCACTACGTTGGCTGTCTTGCGGCCAACGCCCGGCAAGGCTTCGAGGGCCTCGCGCGTGTCCGGCACCTGCCCGTCATGCCGCTCAATGAGTAGGCGACAGGCCTCGATGACGTTCTTGGCCTTGCTGTTGTAGAGCCCAATGGTCTTGATGTACTGGCTCAGTCCGTCGACTCCGAGCGCGTAGATAGCCTCAGGGGTGTTGGCAACTGGAAAAAGCCGCGCTGTGGCCTTGTTCACACCTACATCGGTGGATTGCGCGGAAAGGGTCACGGCTACCAACAGCTCGAAGGGTGTGGTGTAAGCCAGCTCGGTTTTGGGTGTCGGGTTGTCTTCGTGCAGTCGACGGAAGATTTCTCGACGTTTGACGGCATTCATGAATTCGTAGCGTTCCTGGAGAACGTGAGCAAGGCAGGCAAGGCGCAGCAGCCCGTGGCTGCGCGCCATCGTCGCAAGGCGGGGCCTGATGCAGGTCCCGCTTGTGGGTCACTTGATGCGCTGACCGGGCTTGGCGCCGCTGTCGGGGCTGAGCAGGTAGATTTCTTCACCGCCAGGGCCGGCGGCCATCACCATTCCCTCGGAAACCCCAAAGCGCATTTTACGTGGCTTGAGGTTGGCGACCATCATGGTCAGCCGGCCTTCGAGCTGAGCGGGGTCAGGGTAGGCTGACTTGATGCCGGAGAAGACGTTGCGGCGCTCATCACCGATGTCCAGGGTCAACTGCAGCAGCTTGTCAGCACCCGGTACGGCCTCGGCCTTGACGATCAGTGCCACGCGCAGGTCGACAGCGGCAAAGGTGTCGAAGTCGACTTCCGCCGACAGCGGGTCCTTGTGCAGCTCGCCATTACCCACAGGTGCCTTGGGCTCCTCGGCGGCCAACAGGTCCTCCTTGCTGGCCGCGATCATGTCTTGCACCTTGGCAGGTTCAATGCGGCTGAGCAGGGCCTTGAACGGGTTGAGTGAGTGATTTTCCAGGCGCGAACGGTGATCGTCCCAGGTCAAGGGGGCCACATTCAGGAAGGCCTCGGCATCGGCCGCAAGCACTGGCAGCACAGGCTTGAGGAAGATCACCAACTGACGGAACAGGTTGATGCCCTGGGCGCAGATGGCTTGCACCTCGTCTTGCCTGCCTTCCTGCTTGGCCAGCGACCAAGGCGCTTTTTCGGCAATCCAGGCATTGGCGCGGTCGGCCAGTGCCATGATCTCACGCATGGCGCGTGCGAAGTCTCGGCCCTCGTAGGCCTCGGCAATGGACGGTGCAGCTGCCAGGAAGGCTTCGGTCAGCTCTGGAGCTGCATCACCGGCCACCATCACGCCGTCGTTGCCTTTATGGATGAACCCGGCACACCGGCTGGCGATGTTGACCACCTTGCCCACCAGGTCGGAGTTGACCTTCTGCACAAAGTCCTCAAGATTCAGGTCCAGGTCATCGACCCCGCGACCGAGTTTGGCGGCATAGTAGTAACGCAGGTATTCGGGTTGCAAATGGTCGAGGTAGGTACGGGCCTTGATAAACGTGCCCCGCGACTTGGACATCTTCGCACCGTTGACGGTGAGGTAGCCGTGCACGTTGACCGCGGTCGGCTTGCGCAAGCCAGCGCCTTCGAGCATGGCGGGCCAGAACAGGGCGTGGAAATTGACGATGTCCTTGCCGATGAAGTGGTAAAGCTCAGCGCTGGAGCCCTGGTTCCAGAAGGCATCGAAGTTCAGGTCCGGGCGACGCGCGCACAGGTTCTTGAAGCTCGCCATGTAGCCGATCGGCGCGTCCAGCCAGACGTAGAAGTACTTGCCAGGCTCGCCAGGGATCTCGAAACCGAAATAAGGCGCGTCCCGGGAGATGTCCCACTCCTGCAGACCGGCATCCAGCCATTCGGCGAGCTTGTTGGCCACGGCGTCCTGCAACGTGCCGCTGCGCGTCCACTGCTGGAGCATGGCCTGGAAGTCGGGCAGCTTGAAGAAGAAGTGCTGGGAGTCGCGCAGCACCGGTGTAGCCCCTGAAATAGCAGACTTGGGGTCTTTCAATTCGGTCGGTGCATAGGTCGCGCCGCATTTTTCGCAGTTGTCGCCATACTGGTCTTCGGCCGCGCACTTCGGGCACGTGCCCTTGATGAAGCGGTCTGCCAGGAACATGCCCTTTTCAGGGTCGAAGTATTGGGTCACCGAGCGAGTGGAGATATGCCCCGCCTCGCGCAGCCGGGTATAGATCATGCCCGACAGCTCGCGGTTTTCTTCGCTGTGGGTGGAGTGGAAATTATCGAAGTCCACCAGGAAATCGGCAAAGTCGGCGCTGTGCTCGGCCTGTACGTTGGCGATCAGTTGCTCTGGCGTGATGCCTTCCTTTTCGGCTCGCAGCATGATGGCCGAGCCGTGCGCATCATCGGCACAGACATAGATGCACTGATTGCCGCGCAGCTTTTGAAAGCGGACCCACATGTCTGTCTGGATGTACTCGAGCATATGGCCAAGATGGATGGATCCATTGGCATAGGGCAGGGCGCTGGTGACGAGAATCTGACGTGGCTCGGACATGGTGGCTCGGCTACTTATCTGGCGACGGGTGAAAATGAGGATGATCGGCCACTATAAAGGGCTGACGAATATATTTCACCCCGCGCACGCATCTGCTGACGATTGACGGGTTAGGATAGGCGCTTGTTTTACATTCAGTTTGCCAATGGGAGTGTCCATGAGTGCCCTCAATCGCGCCGCCATCGAAGGCGTGCTTCGCCAGTACACCGACCCCTATCTCGACCAGGATCCGGTCACTGCCGGTTGCGTGAGTGCCATCGAAATCCAGGATGGGTGTGTCAGCGTACAGATGCAGCTCGGCTATGCCGCAGGCCTGTTCAAGCAGGGCTGGGCGCAGGTGCTGGAAACGGCGATCGGTAACCTTGAGGGTGTGACCCGCGCACAGGTGAGCATCGAGTGCTTGATCGCGGCCCACAAGGGCCAGGCCCAAGTGCCCGGCATGGCCAACGTCAAGAACGTCATCGCCGTGGCATCGGGCAAGGGCGGCGTGGGCAAATCCACCACCGCCGCCAACCTGGCGCTTGCACTGGCCCGTGAGGGTGCGCGCGTAGGCATCCTCGATGCGGATATCTACGGCCCCAGCCAAGGCGTGATGTTCGGCATCGCCGAAGGTACGCGGCCGCAGATTCGTGATCAGAAATGGTTCGTGCCTATCCAGGCCCATGGGGTCGAAGTGATGTCGATGGCATTCCTGACCGATGACAATACCCCGATGGTGTGGCGCGGCCCCATGGTCTCGGGGGCGCTGCTGCAGTTGGTAACCCAGACAGCCTGGAATGATCTCGATTACCTGGTCATCGACATGCCGCCTGGCACCGGCGACATCCAGCTGACGCTGGCGCAAAAAGTGCCGGTGGCAGGTTCGGTCATCGTGACCACGCCCCAGGACCTGGCGCTGCTCGATGCCAGAAAAGGCGTGGAAATGTTCCGCAAGGTCAACATCCCGGTGTTGGGCGTGGTCGAGAACATGGCCGTACACATCTGTTCGAACTGCGGCCACGCTGAGCACCTGTTCGGCGAGGGTGGCGGTGAGAAACTCGCCAGCCAGTACGGCGTCGATCTGCTGGCGTCGTTGCCGCTTTCGATGTTGATCCGCGAGCAGGCCGACAACGGCAAGCCTACGGCCATCGCCGAGCCTGAGAGCCAGATCGCCATGGTGTACCAGGAGCTGGCGCGCAAGGTGGGGGCGCGTATCGTACTGCGTGAGGCGGCAGCGCCAGCGATGCCGAGCATCACCATCAGCGAAGACTAGTCGGCTGTAGTACCGCAGCCTTTCAGATCAAGACCAGAGGGCGGCTCGGTGAGCCGCTCGTGCTGACAGGTCGTGCTCAGAGGAGGCCAGGCGCGTATCTGTTCAACGGGCGATCCTTGACCATGGTCAGCGCGCCCTGGCGCCTGCTGACTGAGTAGCAGGCATAAAAAAACCCGCCGAAGCGGGTTTTTTTGAAAGCTAGAAAGCTAGATCGACTTAGGCGATCTGAACTTCTTCAGCCTGCATGCCTTTCTGGCCGCGGGTAGCGACGAAAGTAACAGCCTGGCCTTCTTTCAGGGTTTTGAAGCCGTCAGCTTGGATGGCTTTGAAGTGCACGAACAGGTCGTCGCCCGACTGAGGGGTGATGAAGCCGTAGCCTTTCTCATCGTTGAACCACTTGACGGTACCGCTTTGACGATTGGACATTTTTCTGTCTCCTTGGACAATTTGATTTCGGTCAGGAAAAACCCTGCCCGGGACTGAGCGCAAAGAGAGCAGAAAATTCAGCGATGGGCCGATCAGGATCGTGCATCAAACTAGAGATTCTCGGTGTCACGTGCAGCACAGTGGCAACACCTTACCCCACTTTGCCCAAGCTGCCAATGGCCAGACGCCGCTTTCCCCGAAAAGAGATCGACGGCGGCTGCAAGCCACGCCTCGCGGGCACTGTAGCCGCGGCGGGCGGCAAACGCTGGATGGAACTTTGAAGACCGCGCCGGGACCGGTAAGATGCGCGTCTATCTTTACCTTGCAGACTCTTCAGGACATCCCGCCATGAGCATCAAATCGGACAAGTGGATTCGCCGCATGGCGCAGGAACACGGCATGATCGAGCCGTTCGTGGAGCGCCAGGTGCGTGGCGAACAGGATAACCGGGTCATCTCTTTCGGCGTTTCAAGCTACGGCTACGACGTGCGCTGCGCCGACGAATTCAAGGTCTTCACCAATATCAACTCGGCCACCGTCGACCCGAAGAACTTCGATGCCGGCAGCTTCGTCGACATCAAGAGCGACGTGTGCATCATCCCGCCCAACTCCTTTGCACTGGCGCGCACCGTGGAGTACTTCCGCATCCCGCGCGACGTGCTGACCATCTGCCTGGGCAAGAGCACCTATGCGCGTTGCGGCATCATCGTCAACGTGACCCCGCTCGAGCCCGAATGGGAAGGCCACGTGACGCTGGAGTTCTCCAACACCACCACGTTGCCGGCCAAGATCTACGCCAACGAAGGGGTGGCGCAGATGCTGTTCCTGCAATCGGACGAGCCTTGTGAAGTGTCCTACCGGGACCGCGGCGGCAAGTACCAGGGCCAACGTGGCGTCACCCTGCCACGCACCTGACCGACAGGCGTCGGGAATTTCATCGGCTTTTGACGCTCCAAGTGGTAACCCTGCCGATTTGCATAAAGCGGGTCGGCTGTTGTCAGGAGGTGCCAATGAAACTCCACCCAACGATCAGTGCGAAGTTGGCTGGCTTGCAGCCCAATCACATCGGGCTGCTGTCCTGGTCGCTGTTGGCTGACCCATTGCCGCTGCATGCCGGCGGTGTGCCAGGGCAGCCTGACCCGGACACGCCGCAGCCTGGCCAGCCGGGTGATACGCCCATGGAGCCCGGCGAGCCCACCCTTCCCGATGAGCCGCCTCCAGCGCCTGTGGCCTGATTCATTTCATAGCGGCCACACCCGGCCGGCACCGGCCAGATAGACCTGGCTGGTGCCGGCGGGCTCGATCTCCCAACCGCCTGTGAATTCTCCGAAAGCTGGCAGCAGGCTGACTTTTTCGTCGATCAGAAAGCAAGGTAGGCGCAGCCGCTGGCGAGCCCTGCCGCGCAGCACGAAGACCGGGTGGACGTGCCCTGAAAGCACCGTGAGTGCCGGATGCGCCTTGGGTTCGTGTTGCAGGGCGAACGGCCCCACTACATAAGGTTCGTCTACCACGTCGATCCCCAGCTCAACAGGTGGATCGCCTGCGTTGCGGTCATGGTTGCCGCGTATCAGCACGATGCTCAACTCCGGATGACGCTCTCGCCAGGCTTGCACCCGGGCCAGCGTAGCCGGCGCCCGCGCAGTCCGGGCATGCAGGAAATCACCCAGTACGATCAGTTGCTCGCAGTCATGCTCGGCCAGCAGTGTGTCGAGCCGGGCCAACGTGGCTTCGGTAGTGCCTCTGGGAACGGGTTGGTGCAAGGCCCTGTAGCTCGCCGCCTTGCCGATGTGCACATCGGCCAGCAGCAACGTCTTGCGGGCTGGCCAATACACGGCTTTGTCCGGCAGCAGCCAGAGTTTCTGCCCGGCCAGTTCGATGGCGCAATGTGTCGTCATGTGGGGATCGCCAGGCCGTCGATGGCCAGCGATATGACCGCTACCCCATGAATGCGTCTGATCGTTATCTGGTTCAACCTGCAATGCTCTCCAATTCCGCTACCATCCGCGCGATGCGGTCTGCCAGTTTTTCCGTGCTGAGGGTTTCACGCAGCCCTTCGACCAGTAGCGCGAACGCCAGCGGCCCGGTGCGCTCCATCACACGCAAGTCCAGCCTGAGGTCGGTCAGTTTCAGCAACTGGGCCCGAAGCCGATCGATTTCCAACTCCTCGCTAAGTACCTCATCACGTGCCTGGCCCAGCAGCAGGTTGCCTGCGTCGTGCTTGCGGAACACCTCGTAGAACAACCCGCTCGAGGCCTGGATCTGGCGCATGCTCTTTTGCGCCGCAGGATAGCCACCGAACACCAGCCCAGCGATCTGGGCGATTTCCCGGAACCGGCGCAGCGCCATTTCTCCGGCATTGAGGCTGGCAAGCACATCCTCCAGGAGATCCTCGGTACTCAACGCACGGGGCAGGTAGCTGGCCCACTCCACCGGCCCAGGGCTTAGCAGCTCGAAGCCGTAGTCGTTGACGGCGATGGAAACCGACAGCGGTTGCTCACGGCTGACACGCCAGGCGATCAGGTTGGCCAACCCCATGTTGGCCATGCGCCCGGCAAACGGGTACACGAACAGGTGCCAGCCCTGCCTGGATTTGAATGTCTCTGCCAGCAGCGTCCCTATCGTCGGCAGCGCCGACCACTGGGCTTGTACCGTGAGCAACGGCCTTACTGCGCGCATTTCAGGGCTGTCGAAGCGACCGTGCGCTGCGGCGTCAAGTTGCTGGACCACAGCGTCTGCCAGTTCGCTGGAAAGCGGCATGCGCCCGCCGTTCCAGCGGGCCACCGCCGCCTTGCGCGCATTGCTGCGGCGCACATAGGCGGTCATGTTTTCCACGCGAACCAGCTCCAGCACGCGGCCGGCGAAGACGAATGTGTCCCCGGGCCTCAAGCGTGAGATGAACGCTTCTTCCACGCTGCCCAGGTGCTTGCCGCCACCGCCTTTGCTCCAGTACTTCAGGTGCAGCGAGGCGTCACTGACGATGGTGCCGATGCCCATGCGATGGCGGCGCGCCAGGCGCTCACTGGCGACCCGGTATAAGCCGTCTGGGTGCATTTCAACACGTTGATAATCGGGGTAGGCGCTGAGCGAGCTGCCGCCATGGCAAACGAAGTCCAGTGCCCATTGCCACTGGCTGTCACGCAGGTCGGCGAAGGCCCAGGTGCTGCGCACTTCAGCGAGCAGTTGCTGCGGCTCGAACCCGCTGCCCAGGGCCATGCTGACCAGGTGCTGGACCAGTACATCCATGCACAGGCGCGGTGACCGGCGTCCCTCCAGGTGGCCGGCCGCCAGGGCCTGGCGCATGGCGGCGGCTTCCACCAGCTCCAGGCTGTGGGTGGGCACCAGGGTGATACGCGAGCGCCGTCCAGGCGCATGCCCGGAGCGTCCTGCGCGCTGCATCAACCGGGCGATTCCTTTGGCCGAACCGATCTGCAGGACGCGCTCGACCGGCAGAAAGTCCACGCCCAGGTCCAGGCTCGATGTACAGACGACGGCTTTGAGCGTGCCCTCCTTGAGGCTGCGTTCGACCCAGTCGCGGGTGTCACGTGCCAGGCTGGCGTGATGTAGCGCGATCAGGCCCGCCCAGTCGGGGCGCTCTTCGAGCAGGGCCTGGTACCAGAGCTCGGCCTGCGCCCGGGTGTTGGTGAACACCAGGCAACTGCTGCTGGCGTCGATTTCCCGGCTCACCTGCTTCAACATCTTCAGGCCGATGTGCCCTGCCCATGGGAAGCGCTCGATGTGCTCAGGCACCAGGGTATCGACCTGCAGCACCTTGTCCTGGCGCCCGCGGACCAGCTGACCACCTTGGGGCAGCAACACGTCCAAGGCATGCTGCAGGTTGCCGAGGGTGGCCGACAGCCCCCAGGTCGGCAGGCCAGGGTGCCAACGCCGAAGGCGGGCCAACGCCAGTTGCAGCTGAACCCCCCGCTTGTTGCCGAGCAGTTCGTGCCACTCATCCACCACCACCATGCGCAGCGTCGCGAAGTCATTGCTGGCCTGTGCCCTTGTCAGTAGCAGGGTCAGGCTTTCAGGTGTGGTGACCAGCACGCTGGGCATGCGCCGGGCCTGGCGTGCGCGCTCGGCGCTGCCGGTATCGCCGCTGCGCACGCCAACGCTCCAGGGCAAGCCCATCTCGTCGATGGGCGCCTGCAGCGCTCGTGCCGTATCGGCGGCCAGGGCGCGCATGGGGGTGATCCAGATGACCTGGAGCGGCGCCGCGTGGCGCCCCTGGGCCTGGGCCTTGAACGCCCGCAGTGCCGCCAGCCAGACCGCATACGTCTTGCCAGCGCCAGTGTTGGCATAGAGCAGGCCCGACTCCCCACGCTCGACGGCGGCCCACACCTTGCGCTGGAAAGCGAACGGCTTCCAGCCGCGTTGAGCGAACCAGGCATTGGCAAGATCGGTGGCGGTGGGCATCAAGCGGGCAGTCCCTCGAAGGCTGTGCTTCTAGAGACCACCGCTGCAAGGCATTGGTTTACTTGTCAGTTGGCCAACAGATTGCCGCTGCGGCACACCTGCTCGCCGGCAACATGGGCGATCACCATGCCTGCCGTGGCCATGCGCCGCACGCTGCGCGCATACAGCAGGCCAGGCTGGCTGTTGCGCAAGGGCATGACGCGATCACTGAGCGGGTCGATGACCTCGGCAATCAGTTGCCCTGCCTCCAGGTACTGACCTGGCTTGGCGTGGTAAACCAGCAACCCGCCCGCAGCGGCCGTGATCGGCTCCACGGCAGCCAGTGGCGTGGCTGGCCAGCGCAAGGGCGGCAGGGCAGGGGCATGGCCCTGTATCACGCCGGCATGGGTCAGGAAGTCGAGAATGGCCTGGCAGTCCTGGCGCGCCAAGTCGTGGCTCACATCCGCCTGGCCGCGCAATTCGAGGGTGACTGAACACGTGCCCGCCGGGATGGGGAAGCGTTTGCCAAAGCGCTGTTGCAGTTGCCACCACAGCAGGCTGAAGCACTCGTCGAAAGACTGCCCGCCCGAATCGGTCGCCAACAGACTGGCCTGGGCACCCAGGTAACGGGCCAAGGGCTCGAACTGCGGCCAGGCGTCCGGGGTGGTATAGAGATGTTCGACAGCGTCGAAGTCGCAGTGCAGGTCCAGGACCAGGTCGGCATCGCACGCCAGGCGCTGCAGGATCAGGCGCTGCGCTTGCAGTGGAGTACGCGCCGGATGAGCATCCAGGCCGCGGCGCAGGTATTCGCGGATCAGGGCCTGATTGTGGAGCGGGTCTTGGGTCAGGTGGGCCTCGACCTGATCACCGATGCTGTCTGACAGGTCGACGAAATTGCGGTTGAAGTTCTCGCCACTTTGCAACTCGAACCGGCCCAGCGGGGCGTCGAGCAGCACCTGCTCAAGGCCTACCGGGTTGGCAACCGGCACCAGGATGACCTCGCACTGCAGGCGGCCTTGCTGGTCCAGTTCCAGCAAGTGGCGCTTGAGGTGCCAGGCCACTAGCATGCCGGGCAATTCGTCAGCATGCAGCGAGGCCTGGATGTACACCTTGCGGCCACCGCGTGGCCCGAAGTGGAAGCTGTGCAGTTGGCGGGTTACCCCCGGAACAGGGGAGAGGATGTCGTGGGTCGAGTGGTGCATGATGGTCCTGAATACGGGGCTGGAACGGTCTGGAGCACGGGCTGAGCCTTCAGATGAAAGCACAATTTCGCTGCCAGCGCCTCACGCCAGCCCCTCACAGCTGCCTGTGATCCCTGATCAGGCCAGCAAGGCCTGTAAGGTCGCCAGGTCGTCGGCCTCCTCGACAGGCTTGTCCAGGCGCCAGCGCAACATGCGTGGAAAGCGCACGGCGATGCCGCTCTTGTGGCGCTTGGACAGAGCAATGCCTTCAAAGCCCAACTCGAACACCAGCGTGGGCGTTACGCTGCGCACGGGGCCGAAGGTTTCCTGGGTGGTCTTGCGCACGATGGCATCGACCTTGCGCATCTCCTCGTCGGTCAGGCCGGAATAGGCCTTGGCGAAGGGGATCAACGTGCGGTCCGGGGTGCCGGCAGGGCCGTCCCAGACTGCGAAGGTGTAGTCGCTGTACAGGCTGGCGCGCCGTCCGTGGCCACGCTGGGCGTAGATCAGCACGGCGTCGACGCTGAACGGATCGATCTTCCACTTCCACCAGGTGCCCATGTCCTTGGTGCGGCCAACGCCATACAGTGCCTCGCGCTGCTTGAGCATCATGCCTTCCACGCCCAGGCTGCGTGACTGCTCCCGCTGCCGGGCAAGGTCCGCCCAGTCGGGCCCTTGCAGCAGCGGGGAGAGCAGCACAGGCGCAAGTGGGCAGGCTTCAAGCACACGTTCGAGCTGCGCGCGCCGCTCATGCTGCGGGCGACTGCGCCAGTCCTCGCCTTGCCATTCCAGCAAGTCATAGGCCTGCAACACCACTGGGGCATCACTCAACAGTTTCTTGCCCAAGGTCTTGCGACCCAGGCGTTGCTGCAGCAGGGCGAAGGGCTGAACGGACGCCTCTGCCTTGGCATCGCTCGCTTTCCAGACCAGGATCTCGCCATCGAGCACCACGCCATCGGGCAGGGTCTGGGCCAGGCTCTGCAACTCGGGAAAACGTTCGGTGACCAGCTCCTCACCGCGCGACCATACCCACAGCTGCCCGTCGCGCTTGACCACCTGTGCCCGGATGCCATCCCACTTCCATTCGATTTGCCACGCGCTGGGCGGCCCGAGCAGCGTATCGAACTGTTCGACCGGGGCCTGTAGGGGGTGCGCGAGAAAGAAGGGATAGGGCTGCCCGCCACGCTGACTATGCTCGTCGGCAGATTCGGGCGCTATCAGTTGAAGGTAGCGCTCGGCGGTTGGCCGGTGGCTGATGTCGGTATACCCGACCAACCGCTGGGCTACCCGTTTGGCGTCCAGCTCCGCCAACTGAGCCAGGGCGCGTGTGACCAGCAGTTTCGATACGCCGACGCGGAAACTGCCGGTGATCAGCTTCAGGCACAGCATCAGGCTGGGGCGATCCAGCCGTGCCCACAGAGGTGGCAGACGTTGCTGAAGTTCCTCCGGGGGCAGGCCGCGCAACGGCAGCAGGTAGGTTTCGACCCAATGCGCCAGACTTTCGTCATCGCCCTGCTGGGTGTCGGGCAGCAACAGCGAAATGGTCTCGGCCAGATCGCCCACCGCCTGGTAGCTTTCCTCGAACAGCCAGTCCGGCAACCCTGCCATCGCGCCGGCCAGTTCGCGCAATACTCGGGTGGGCACCAGTTGACGCGGGCGCCCACCCGCCAGGAAATACACGGCCCAGGCGGCGTCGTGGGCCGGTGCGCTGGCGAAGTATTCACGCAGGGCCTGAAGCTTGGCATTGCTGGAGGTGGTGCCATCGAGGCGCAAGTACAATTCGGCAAAGGCTTTCATGCGCCCTTCTCCCCGGCTGCGGCGTCATCTTCCTCACCGTATTCGGTGACGAATGCGCGGGCGTCGAGCCCCTGTTCATTCAGGTAGCGCACCAGCACGCCTACCGACCCGTGGGTGACCATGACCCGTTCGGCGCCCGTCTGGCCGATGGCCCACAGCAGCCCAGGCCAATCGGCGTGGTCCGAGAGCACGAAGCCTTTGTCCACACCGCGTCTGCGCCGGGTGCCGCGCAGCAGCATCCAGCCACTGGCGAACGCGTCGCTGTAATCGCCGAAGCGCCGCATCCAGCTGCTGCCCCCAGCGGACGGCGGGGCCATCACCAGGGCCGTGCGCAACAGCGGGTCGTTGCGTGCAATGTCGCCGGCATAGCGGGTTTCGGGCAGGTACACCCCCGCTTCGCGATACACCCTGTTCAGCGGCTCGACGGCACCGTGCACCAGGATCGCGCCAATGCTGGGGTCCAGGCCATGCAGGATGCGCTGCGCCTTGCCGAAGGCGTAGCAGAACAGCACGCTGGCCTTGCCCTGTTCGCTGTTGGCCCGCCACCAGGCATTGATGCCGGCGAACACATCCGCCTGGGTCGGCCAGCGGTAGATGGGCAGGCCAAACGTCGATTCGGTGATGAAGGTATGGCAGCGCACTGGTTCGAAGGGCGCGCAGGTGCCGTCTGGCTCGACCTTGTAGTCGCCCGAGGCCACCCAGACCTCGCCCTGGTATTCCAGGCGCACCTGTGCCGATCCCAGCACATGCCCGGCAGGGTGCAGGCTCAGGGTCACGCCGTGGTGCAACAGCCGCTCGCCGTAAGGCAGGGTCTGCAAGTTGATGTCCATGCCCAGGCGGCTGCGCAGGATACCGGCGCCGGGGTCTGCGGTGAGGTAGTGGCGATTGCCGGAACGCGAGTGGTCACCGTGGCCGTGGGTGATCACGGCGCGGTCTACCGGCCGCCAGGGATCGATGTAGAAATCGCCGGGCGGACAGTACAGGCCTTCGGGTCGAGCGATGACGAGGTCCATGGCACACGCACTGGTAGGGAGTTACCAGTTAGGAGCCGCAGCGGCCAAGGGAAGTTCGACCGGTGGTCTGTTCATCCCTTGACCGTCGCAGCTGCTGCACGCCGCGGACCTTTTCTACTTGCCCGGTACCAGGGTCAGGCGCTGGGTGCCATAGGCACGTGCGAAGTGCTGGGGCGCAAGCGGCATGACCGCGAAGCGGCCCTTGAACCAGGCATCGAGGCCATCTCCATGATGCGGGCTGGCCGGGTTGCCGGACTGGCCGCTGCTGGTCAGCACCTGCAGGGGTTCAGCCTGGCTGAAGTCCACGATCAGCCGCGCCGATGCCGGCAGGCGGGTGACGAAGTCGCCTCCCCAGGCGTAGGGGGTAAAGGCGAGCGTGCTGAAGTCGCCGCCTGCAGGCTGTGCAGGACGGCCGATGGCATCACCCAGCCCGTGGTAGGCCGGTGCAGGCCATTGGTATTGGTGCAGTTTGCCCCATTGCCAGGCGCTGCGATCGGCGCCCAGTTGGGCGATGCCCGTGTCCATTGCCGCAACCAGGCTGCGGGCCAGGATGGCGGGTTTGTCTTCCTTCTGGGGCGTACCGCGGTCGTCCCAGAACGGGCTGTCATCCCGGCCCAGCAGGTGATCGGCCTGTGCCGAGAACGACAGGCGTGCATTGCTCACGAATGCCTGCCAGGCCGCCCCGGACTCCGGCCCCAGTTCATCGAGGAACGTCTGACGGGCGGCGGCCTGGAGGAACAGGGCGTACAGCGCAGCATCGGACGACACCGGGCTCAAGCGGCCATCGAATGCCTTGAGCCTGGCCAGCGCCGTACGGGCCTTGTCGCGCTGATCGGCGGGCAAGGCATTGATGGCCTGCTGCAGCGGGCCTGCCATGCCTGGCGCGTCGAACATCTGCTTGAGCTTGCCGGCCAACAAGGTGACCTGATCGTTCTGCAACGCCATCAGGCTACGGCCATCAAGGCGGCCATTGCCAGCGAGTTGGCCCAGGCGCTCGGCACGCTCCGGGTAGTACCAGCTGCTCGACAGCTGCATGCCGTAGCCGCGCGGCAGGCTGCGCTGGTTGGCGTGGCCGATCCAGCCAGCAGTCGGGTCCTGGTCGTACGGGTGCAGCATGGGGTCGGCATAGCCATCCCAGTCATAGCGCCCATCCCATCCCGGCGAAGGCAACAGGCCTTGGCCTTCTCGGCGGTTGGGGTAGCGCCCGCTCACCTGCCAGCCAATGTGCGAAGGTTCGGCAAAGACGAAGTTCAGCGCAGCAGCCGTGACATCACGGGTGCTGTCGAACGCGCGCTCCACGGTCTTGGCACGGGTCAGGTCGAACAGTGCATCAAGGCTGCGATCACCTTTGAACTGCGGCAAGTTCAGGGCAATGCCCAGGCTGGCATTGCCTGGCTGGCCGAGTAGCGTGCCATGACGCGTGTCATGCATCACTTCGCGCTGTGGGCGCTCGCCGCGCACCAGGAAGGTCTCGGTGTGTGCCCTGGCTGCAACCCATTTGCCGTCCGCCAGGTAACTGACCTGGTTGCCTTGGTGGCGCAGCTTTTCCAGGAACAGGTCCTGGTTGTCGGCCATCACCGCGCTGCTGGTCCATCCCAGCTGGCCGTTGTAGCCAGCCAGCACGATCGGCAGGCCCGGCAGCGACAGGCCGGCCACCTGGTACTTGCTGGTGTGGATCTGTACCGGGCTCAGCGCCCAGACTGCACGGCTGTCGCTGGCCAGCAGGCTCTTGCCGCTGCGGCTGCGTTGCGGGCCGATGGCCAGGTTGGTTGAACCGGGGCTGCCCAGCAGGTCAAGGCCGACCAGTTTCTGGCTGGCAGCTGCCAGGGCAGACAACCCCGGCAACTGACTGGCAAGGTCCAGGCCCTTGAGCTTGGCTGCTTCGCCTTCGGCCAGCGGTTCGTCGGCGGCGCCGGGCAGCAGCCAGGCCAGCTTGTCACTGCCGACTTTCTGCGCCAGGGTCAAGGCGCTGATCTCTTCTTGCAGGTTGACCGACTGGCTGAAGGCATACAACGCGAATATCAGCGCGGAGTCTTCAGGCTTCCAGTATTCGGGGCGGTAGCCGCTGTTGGCCAGGTCCGCCGGCAGCTTGTCGCGGTAGCGGAACAGGTAGGCGTTGACCCCGCGCGCATAGACGTCGAAGAAGCGCTTGAGCCGTGGCGATGCGTCGGCGTACAGCTGTGCCGCGCTTTGCTTGAGGTTGGCGGCGCGCATCAAACGGTCGATATCCAGTGCATCGCGGCCGGCCACTTCAGCCAGCCGCCCCTGGGCCAGCAACCGCATGGCAACCATCTGCTCGATCCGATCCCCGGCATGCACGTAGCCCAAGGTGAACAGCGCATCATGGAATGTGCTGCTCTCGATCAGCGGAGCGCCCATGGCATTGCGCCTGACCGACACGTTCTGGGCCAGGCCCTTGAGCGGCTGCACGCCGCTGGCCGGCGGCAGGCTGTCCTGTTGGGCAGTGGTCTGGCAACCGGCCAGGCCAAGTGAACCGAGCAGCAGGGCAGCCGTTGCAGCGCGCGGGCGGAAAAAGAAAAGGGCGGGGGCGGCCATGGCAAGGCTCCTGCAAGGCGTAGCGGGGATGGAAAGGCGCTAAGGTAGTGAGCAGGCCGCCTGGGTGCAAGGCCTGCCCTGGCTTTATTTCGGCACATCGGCCCAGCGCTGGATGAGTGGCAAGACCCTGTCGGCCATTTGCCAATCCCCGGCCGTGACGCCGGGGTATCCAGGGGCGCGTTGCAGCGGGTCAAACTTCGAAATGCACAGCCATGGCGTCTGAAAAGTGCGTGCAGTTGATGCGGGTGTACCGAACGTAGTTGCGCGTGATCGCAAAGGATTCGCCAGGCATCAGTAGTACATCGTGCTGTTCGAGTTGGCGCAAGAAAGGATGCAGGTTGGCAATATCGGGGTGATGGACCCACAGGAACATGCCGCCGTGCGGCGTGATGTCGAAGCGCCAGCCACGGTCTGTCAGCGTGCGCTGGGTCTGAACCTGCTGTCGAATCAGGCGTTGCTGCAAGTCGCTCATGTGCCTGGCGTAGGTGCCGTCGGTGAGGATCGTATTGACGAAGCGCTCGCAGAATGCAGGCACGGCCACGCAGGTGAGCAGTTTCAGGCGCATGAGCGGTTCGACCAGTGCAGCCGGGCAGGCGATGTAACCCACGCGCAGGGAGGCGGACAGGCACTTGGAGAAGCTGCCGATATAGATGACCTGCTGCAGGTTATCCAAGCCGGCGAAGGTCTGGCGCACACCCGGGCTGAAGTCGCCGTACACGTCGTCTTCGACGACGTAGAAGCCGTGTTCGATCGCCAGTCTCAGCACGCCGAAGGCGTTGTGCGGGCTGACGTTGCTACCGGTGGGGTTGTGGAATGTGCTGTTGCAGAAGAAGACCTTGACCTTGTGCTGGGCCAGGTGCCGCTGCATGTCTTCAAGGTCGGGACCGTCTTGCAGCCGACGGATGCCGACCACGTGCCCCCCGGCCAGCTCGATCAGCTTGACCAGGTTGCCGTTGCAAGGCTCGTCAACGAACACGTGATCGCCAGGGGCGATCAGCAGGCGGGCCACCAGGTCCAGGGCCTGGGTGGCGCCCAAGGTGCTGATTAATTGCTGCGGGCCTACATCGATCTGGGTCATGCGCCGCAGGTGCACGCACAACTGCTTGCGCATGGGCAGGTAACCCTGGATGTCGCCATAGTCGGCCAGTGAGCTTTGCTCCAGGCGCGCCGTACGCCGCACGGCCTTGGCCAGCAGCTCGGTGTCGCGCCAGGCAGGGGGCAGCCAGCCGCAGCCGAGCTTGGTGTAGTGCTGGCCGCCTTGCAGCAGCTTGAACAGCGCGTCCCCGGCCATATGCCTGGGCGCCTCGTCCTTGGCTGGCGGCCGAGTGGTACCGGCCACGAAGTAGCCACGCCCTGGCACGGCCGTCAACAACCCTTCACTGACCAGGCGCCCATAGCTGGACACGACCTCGTGATAGGTCGCACCCGTACTCGCCGTGAGCTTGCGAATCGATGGCATGCGTTGCCCGGGCAGCCATTCGCTGGTAGCAAGACGCTGCCGGAGTTGATGGAGGAGAGTGTCAGCACGCATCGACTGGCCCGTCAGTGTTAGAAAAAACAGCCTAACAGTTAGCTGGAAACCGCGTCGACTGTTCGCCCGTGGTCAGCCGATCAGTGAGAAGCTTTGGCGCATTCATTTACTGCGCCTTCAGCGAGCACGCCATGAGCGAAACCCTGCCAGCACGCACCTACCTGTATTTCATCGCACAATCGGTCAACCTCACCACGGCTGTGATGTCCGTGACCATGGCAGCCCTTGTCGGTGCTGCCCTGGCACCCGATCCTGCGTGGGCGACGGTGCCCTACGGGTTTCAGTTTCTCTGCGTGATGCTGGCGACTTACCCGGTGTCGTGGCTGATGGAGCGCATCGGTCGTCGCCGCGCATTCATGCTGGGGGCTCTGCCCTTGGCCGTATCCGGCGTCAGCGGGTTCCTGGCCGTGCAGCACCAGCACTTTTTCGCCTTGATATTCAGCCACTGTGCCTTGGGGGTGTACATCGCGTTCGCCAACTTCAACCGGTTTGCCGCTACCGACAACCTGACACAACACCTCAAGGCGCGGGCGCTTTCACTGGTGGTGGCAGGCGGCGTGATCGCGGCCGTGGCGGGGCCGGCCTTGACCGGGTGGCTCAGGGATGTGGGCGGGTATCCACTGTTCTCGCTGTGCTATGCCGCCTTTATTGGTCTGGCGCTCGTGTCGTGGTTGATAGCCCTGTGCTTGCCCAAGGAGATGCCGGTGAATCGCCCGCAGCAGGGCCTGCAAGCGTCCGAGACGGTGCGACCTGCGCCACGCAGGGTGTTGGTGTTGGCAATGAGCGTGGCGGCGCTTGGATACGGCATCATGAACCTGTTGATGATCCAGGCTTCGCTGCACATGAAAGGTATGCACCAGGACTTCGCCGACGTGCGCATGGCCATCCAGTGGCATGTCGTGGCGATGTTTGCGCCGTCGTTCTTCACAGGCAGCATCATTCAACGATTGGGCATCAAGGTAACGATCTGCGCAGGGTTGGGCCTGTTCGTGGTGAGCACGGCCTTGAACATGGGGTCCAGCAGTTATGCAGTGATGACCGCGGCCCTGATCGCCCTGGGCCTGGGTTGGAACCTGACCTATGTGGGCGGGGGCGCGCTGCTGGCGCAGGCATTGCAGGACAGCCCGTGCGCGATGCGCCTGCAGGGCAAGAATGACCTGGCCATTGCCGTGTGTGCCACGCTCGGGGCCTTTACGCCTTCCTTGTTACTGGACACGGCAGGCTGGAAGGGCACCAACGGTCTGTGCATGGTGCTGTGCCTGGGGCTGTTGCTGGCCACCGCGCTACGGTTGCCAGCCAAGCCGGGCACCTCGGCGCCCAAGCTGCAGACCGCGCCGCGCCCGCGCTAACGGACAGGCGCGGTGCCGTCGAACGGCGGGGCGGCGGTCAGGCGCCGTGGCACTTCTTGAATTTCTTCTCGCTGCCGCACGGGCACGGGTCGTTGCGGCCAACATCCTTGAGGGCGTTGCGCACCGGCTCCTGGTGACCGTGGTTGCAGTGCGGCCCATGGACATGGCCGTGATCATGGTGATGATCGTGGTCGTGGTCGCAGTCAGGGCCGTGAACGTGAGGCTGTTGGGACATTGCAGGGTTACTCCAGGTAATGATCGCCGGGCATTATCTCACCACCGCGCAACAAGTGCAGGTTCCGATGGATCAACAGGCCGGTGCGCAGTTCGGCCTTGAGCGTGTATTTCAAAGGCTGGTGGCTCTTGAGCATCTTGGCCAGTGGCTTGAGGCGCTGCCACAGGTTGGTACGGGCGGTGATCTTGAAGGTGCGCTGGTCGTGTCCGCCAACGCTGCGCCACAGGCTGGCTTCGTCCTCTGCCAGCAGCACATCGTTCAACCGCAGGGCATAGGACAGGTTGCGGATGAACAGGCGACTGTCGTTGGGGTTTTCCACCCGCACATGGAGCACGAATTCCTGTTGCAGCAGGCGGGCCTTGACCGTTTCCACCCTGACCAGGTGGATCTCCGGTTGCCGCCAGGGCTCACCGCCCCAACTGACGCAGCCGCCCAGAAGCATCACCAGCAAGGCAGGCAGCAGGACACGCAGGCGGGTCATCATGCTCAGCCACCCACATAGCTGGCGCAGCATTTCTTGAATTTCTGCCCGCTTTGGCAAGGGCAGGGATCGTTGCGCGTGGCGTTCAGGCCCACGGTGGGGTCGATGAAATACCAGCGGCCTTCGTGCTGCACGAAGGCCGAGCGTTCGCGGTGCTGATGATCGCCGTCCTGGTCATGCCAGCGGGCAGTGAAGGTCACGAAGCCGTGCTCGGGCTGGCCACCGATCAGCTCGGCGTCCTCCACCTCCAAGCCCAGCCAGGTGCTCTGGGCACTCCAGGCGGCCATGGCGGCGCGATCCAAGCCCGCCTGCTGGGCTGGCATGGTGGTCGCCACCAAGTAATCGACCAGCCCCAGCACATAGGCGCTGTAACGTGAGCGCATCAGCGCCTGGGCATCCGGTGCCGGCGTGCCGGCGTGGTAATGCCCGCAGCAGGCGTCGAGCAAGTTGCCACTGCCACATGGGCAGACCGAAACACTCATCATCACCACCAGTATTTGCCGAAGTTTTCAGGGTTGGCCCAGAACCGGGCGTTCAGCCAGTCAGGGACCTGCTTGTAGTCATGTAGATCATAGGTGAACAGGCTTAACACCTGCTGGTCGCGCTGAAACTTCTCGCTGGCCGACAGGGCCAGGGCGAAGAAGTCCGTGTCCTGCCAGCCGCAGGCCGTCAGGTCGGCCAGCACTGCGACTCGACTGGCGTTGAGATTGCGGATGCCACCAAGCAGTTCCAACCCGTTGCGCTTGGGCAGGTGCTCCAGGCAATCGACCAGAAGCGCCAGGTCGAAGCGCTGTGCTGCCAGTTCAGCCGGCAGCGGGCCCGGCGGTGCGCTCGCCAGGCTCGCCTCAGGGTGGGCCAGCAGGAAGGCATCAAGTGCCGGGAACCGCGTGCCCACCAGCAACAGGCGTTGCGGGGTGACGCGCTCGAGCAAGGCAGCGAGCGCCTGCTGCGGCGTGCGTTGGGAAAAACCGTCGGTCATTGCCAGTCCTCATCAAGATTAGCCAAGACTATCGGGCCAGCGCCTGTTGGCATAGGGCCGTGGCATGCGGTCATGGCAAATGGCTGGCAGGCTGAGCAAGCAGCGTCTTTACTGCCCTGATCGGCCACGATGCCGATTCCCCCTATAAAGAGGCTATGAAATGGGCATAGTACGCACAGCTGTACCCCTGGTTCTGCTCACCAGTGTGTTGACTGGTTGCGCGGGTTTGCAAAAGACCGACTGGCCCAAATGTGCGGCGGTCGGCGGTGTGGGCGGCGCGGCACTTGGCGCTATCGAAAGCTCGAGTTGGGCAGGCTGGGGTGCGCTGCTCGGGGGCGGCCTTGCGGCGGGGTATTGCTGGGCCCATGGGGATGGTGACGAAGACGGCGATGGTGTACCGGACAGCCGCGACAAGTGCCCAGGGACACCGCGAGGCGTACAGGTCGATGCCAACGGTTGCCCGCCGCCTGCGCCGCAGGCCGAGGCTGTTGTCGTCGAAGAAGTGGTGGTCGAGAAAGAAGAGGTGATTGTCATCCGCGACGTGCATTTCGAATTCGACTCTGCACGGCTGACCGCCGCCGACAAGCAGCGCCTCAATACCATCGCTACACGCCTGAAGCAGGAAGCGCCTTCGGCCCGCTTGAGCGTGAGCGGCCACACCGACAGCGTAGGCGCCGACAGCTACAACCAGAAACTCTCCGAGCGCCGTGCCCATTCGGTCACCGACTATCTGGTTGAAAGCGGCATCCCGCGCAACAGCTTCGTGTCTGTGGTCGGGGCTGGCGAATCCCAACCTGTGGCCGACAACGCCACCGCCGAGGGGCGTGCCATGAACCGTCGTACGGAAATCAAGATCCAACGGTGAGGCAATGGCGCCCGCGCACCGTTACAGCGCGGGCGCTCTGCAATCGCCTTGGGCGGTAATGGCCGGAGGACTAGACCTTGCCAAGCAGGATATGCGCTGGCGCGGTTCCCGACCGAGCAGTTACTGTGAAACGGTCGCGTTGGCCATCCCGGCAGTACGCCATACGGTGGGGCAGAGCATGAAATTCATCTTGAGCCTGGGCAAGCTCCTGACCATAGTCTTCTGGGGCGTAGTGCTGTACAACCAGATGGTGCCGCAACCTGTGCCGTTGAACCTGTTGATCAACGCCACGGGCTTGATGTTGGCGCTGCTGCACCTGCTCGAAATGCTGGTGTTCAATGCCAGTCTGCGCGGCCGTAGCCATCGCTGGTTCGACCGTCTGCAGATCCTGTTGACGGGCATTTTCCACATCATGTCCATCCCCCGCGCGCAAGAGGCGCCACGAAATGCGTAATCTGATGTTGTTCGCCCTGCTGGCCGCGCCGCTTGCGCAGGCACAGAACCTGGAAGTACCCGCCAATTCCATGCTGCGCCTGCCAACCAAGTCGGCCGAGGTGCACCTGGAGCAGCTCAGGGTGGCAGACGATGCCACCTTGCTGCTTCCCGCCACGCTCGCCTCGCTGACGGTCGATCGGCTGGAGCTGGGCCGTGATGCCCGTATCGCCGTGGCACCGGCCGATACCCCGCTCCTGATCGAGGCCGCCAGTGCCAGCCTGGGTGCTGGCAGTGAGTTCAGTGCGCCGGGCGCGCCTGGGACCTATGAACGTGCCGCGCGTTCAGGGCGCGGGCTTGACCTCAAGCTTGCCCAGCTAGAGGGCGAACAACTGTCCATCGATGCCCGCGGTGGCGCGGGTGCGCCAGGGTTCGCCGGGCTCGATGGCGCCAACGGCCAGGCCGGTGGCTGCACCTGGGGTCGTGCCAGCCGTGGTTTCAACGGGGATGATGGCGGCAATGGCCACGACGGTGCGCCGGGTGGTCGAATTCGCCTGAGCGTACCCGAGGCTTTCCCGGCCGATCGCATCAGGGTGCGCCTTGACGGGGGCGCGCCGGGTAAGCCTGGTGCCGCAGGCCAGGCGGGCAAGGGCGGTGCGAGCAAGGATTGCCTGGTCTACCGCACCTCGCCGGGCCACAGTGGCCGCGCCGGGCAACCGGGTCAGCCCGGCCTTGCCGGGGCTGCTGGCGAGCTGATCCTGCAGCGACTCTGAACGCTGCGGGTACGCTCAGAACATCAGGCGGGCACTGGCCACGGCGACCACGGCCAGGCCCAGCAGCAGGTTCACCCCCACCATCCGGCGGATGCGCCCCAGCACGGCCGCTGCCCCCGGCCAATCCTCGGCCTGGACCGCCGTTTTCATTTGCGCAAGCAGCAACGCCTGGATACGCATGAACAGGGCGAACATGACGATACCGCCCCCGATCATCACCTGGACATACCGCGGCGCGGTTTCGAAGCCATTGAAGCGCAGGTGGATCATGCCCACGCCGCTTATCGCCAAAATCGCCACGGCCACCCAGATCCAGCCGAAGAAGCGTCGGAAAACTTCCACCCATAACCGTAGCCTGGCAGGCCCGTCCAGCGCTGCAACCGTTGCCGGGCGCAGCACCATCCAGGCGAAGAACATGCCCCCCACCCAGACCAGGGCGGCCAGAACGTGCAGGGTGTAGGGCAGGGCAAAGGCAGTCATCCGGATCTCCATGCGGCATAAACAGCGTGAGCGGGGTATGATAGCCGCCCTATGCGCGATACTGAAAATATATCCAGCCCTTCGGGCGCCTGCACACCATGATCAGCACTGAACTCAAAGCCACCATCCAGGGTGCCTATACGCGATTTCTCGAAGCCAAGAGCCTCAAGCCGCGTTACGGCCAGCGCCTGATGATCGCCGAGGTAGCCAAGGTCCTCGGGGACATTCCCTGCGACGACGAAGGCCGCCGTGCCGGCGAGCCCGCCGTCGTGGCGGTGGAGGCGGGCACCGGTACCGGCAAGACGGTTGCCTACAGCCTGGCGGCCATTCCGGCGGCCAAGGCGGCAGGCAAGCGTCTGGTCATCGCCACTGCGACCGTGGCGCTGCAGGAGCAGATCGTCTTCAAGGACCTGCCTGACCTGATGCGCAACAGCGGGCTGAATTTCAGCTTTGCCCTGGCCAAGGGGCGGGGCCGCTACCTGTGCCTGTCCAAGCTCGACATCCTGGTCCAGGAAGGCCACGCCCAGACCTCCCAGGCGCAGTTGCTGGAGGAAGAAGGTTTTCGCATCGACGTGGACGAGCGCAGCCTGAAGCTGTTCAACAGCATGATCGAAAAGCTGGCCGGCAACCGTTGGGACGGTGATCGCGACAGTTGGCCAGACAGCCTCGAAGACGAGGACTGGGCACGGCTGACCACCGACCACAGCCAATGCACCGGCCGCCACTGTCCCAATTTCCAGCAGTGCGTGTTCTACAAGGCCCGTGAAGGCATGGGCAAGGTAGACGTAATCGTCACCAACCACGACATGGTGCTGGCCGACCTGGCGTTGGGCGGCGGTGCGGTGCTCCCGGCCCCCCGGGACACCATGTACGTGTTCGACGAAGGGCATCACCTGCCAGACAAAGCCATCGGCCACTTCGCCCATTATTCACGGTTGCGTTCAACCGCCGACTGGCTAGAGCAAACCGCCAAGAACCTGACCAAGCTGCTGGCCCAGCACCCCCTGCCGGGCGATCTGGGCAAGCTGATCGAACAGGTGCCCGAGCTTGCCCGCGAAATCCGCACCCAGCAGCAGTTCATGTTCACGCTCTGCGAGCAGGTGGCCGATTTTCGTCCAGGCGAAGACAACGAAGGGCGTGAACGCCCCCGCTACCGTTTTCCAGGTGGCGTGGTGCCCGATGAAATCCGCGAGGTCGGCGTCGAGCTGAAAAAAGGCTTTGCCCGCCTGAACGATGTGTTCACCCGCCTGACCGACCTGCTCAAGGAAGGCATGGGCGGCGAGGTCAGCATTGGCATCGCCAGCCACCAGGCCGAGGAGTGGTACCCGCTGTTCGGTAGCCTGCAGACCCGTGCCCAGGGCAACTGGGAATTGTGGACGGCGTTCACCGCCGAAGACCCCGAGGACAGTCCGCCCATGGCCCGCTGGCTGACCTTGGCCGAGAGTGGGGCACTGTTCGATATCGAGGTCAATGCCAGCCCCATTTTGGCGGCCGAGATGCTGCGGCGCAGCTTGTGGAACGTGGCACACGGCGCATTGGTCACTTCTGCGACCCTGACAGCGCTGGGCAAGTTCGACCGCTTCCGCATGCGTTCGGGGTTGCCCCGCGATGCGGTTTCCTGCGTGGTGCCCAGCCCGTTCGTGCACGGTGATGCAGGCCTGCTGCGGGTGCCCGACCTCAAGGCCGACCCCCGTGACGCCGCCGGCCACACCGCGGCCATCATTCGCGAGTTGCCGGGCATCGTCGAAGATGCCCGCGGCGCGCTGGTGTTGTTCTCGTCACGCAAGCAGATGCAGGACGTGTTCGATGGCCTGGACCGGGACTGGCGCAAGCTGGTGCTGATCCAGGGCAACTTGTCCAAGCAGGAAACCCTGAACAAGCACAAGGCCCGCGTCGACGACGGCCAGCACAGCGTGCTGTTCGGCCTGGCCAGCTTCGCCGAGGGCGTCGACTTGCCGGGGGCCTATTGCGAGCACGTGGTCATCGCCAAGATCCCGTTCGCCGTGCCTGACGACCCTGTCGAGGCGGCCTTGGCAGAGTGGATCGAAGCGCGAGGCGGCAATCCGTTCATGGAAATTGCCGTGCCTGATGCCTCGTTGCGCCTGATCCAGGCATGTGGCCGACTGTTGCGCACCGAGCAGGACCGCGGTGTCATCACCTTGCTGGACCGGCGCCTGGTCACCCAGCGCTACGGCAAGGCTATTCTCAATGCGCTGCCGCCATTTCGGCGGGAGATTTCCTGACGGCCGGAGCGCTTGCGCCGGCACGTTGTCCAACCTCAGTCGTGGGCCATGAGGGCCCTGAAGGAGAGACCCCGCCCTATGGTTCGCCGTACCTTGCCCGCTGTCATCGCCCTGCTGTTGAGTCCGCCGTTGCTGGCGGGGCAGCAGACGTTGTTCAGCTTCGTGCGCCCGGCCTCGGTGGTCAATGTCGCAACCGTGGATGCCGGCATGCCCCAGTACAACGCCGAGCAGACCGCCCAGGGCGAGGTGTTGCGACGCGTGGTGTTCAACGCCGCCGAGCGGCCGACCTTGCGCATGAGCCCGCAAAGCGGCACCTGGGACTGGTCTAGCGGCCGCTTCCTGACCCTGCGCCTGCAAAACGCGATGGCCTGGGCGCTGACCTTGGATGTGACGGTGCAGGGCAATGACGGCCGTACGCTGACCAGCCGTATCGACTTGCCGGCAGGGCCTGCGCAAACAGTGATGGTGCCGTTGACAGCGCGTTCGCCCCTGCAGCAAGGGCTGCGTGCAGGCCCGCCCATGCCGTGGAGCTTCGGCGGCCAGCGCGTGCTACTCGGCAGCAGCACGGGCGCGGTGGACTTGGCACAGGTCGCGGCGGTCAGCCTGAGCATCCCTGGTCCCAAGGCAGCCCAGAGCCTGCTGATCGAGCGCGTGGGCATCCAGGATGACGACCAGACGTGGCAGGCGGCCTACCGCGAACTCATCGACGCCTACGGCCAGTCAACGCGCAGCACCTGGCCTGAGAAAGTAACCAGTGATGAGCAGCTCAAGGCGAGCGCCGGGCGTGAACAGCAGCAGATCAAGGGGTGGTTGGCCGAGCGTGAAAAGCAGCCGCTGGACACCTATGGCGGCTTGACGGCAGGCACGCCCTTCGAGGCTACCGGGTTCTTCCGTACCGAAAAACGCGAGGGTCGTTGGTACCTGGTGACGCCGCTGGGGCACCCGTTCTATTCCCTGGGCGTCAATGCCGTGGCCGCAGATGGCGGGCGCACTTATGTGGCGGGGCGCGAGGGGATGTTCAAGGCGCTGCCGCAACAGGGCGAGCCCCTGTCCGCCTTCTATGGCCAGGGCAATAACGATGACGGCAATGCCTCGTCCCAGGGGCGCGCCTTCAAGAAGGGGCAGTGGTTCGATTTCTATGCCGCCAATCTCGAACGCACCTACGGAGCACCGTGCCAGGGGGCCGACCCGCAGGCGCCAGCGCAGCCGGCCAATTGCCCTCCTGCCAAGTTGGACAGCGCCCGCTGGCAGCGCCATACACTCGACCGGCTGCAGGCCTGGGGCTTCAACACATTGGGCAACTGGAGCGATGCGGCCTTGGGCGAGCACCAGCGCGTGCCTTACACCTTGCCGCTGTCCATCGTGGGCGATTACGCGAGCATCAGCACCGGCATGGACTGGTGGGGCCGCATGCCCGATCCCTTCGACCCACGCTTTGCGATGGCCACCGAACGGGCCGTGGCCATCGCCGCCCGCGACCATCGCGATGACCCTTGGCTGATTGGTTATTTTGCCGACAACGAGCTGGCCTGGGCGGCCCCGGGCGATGACCCGAAAGCGCGCTATGGGCTGGCCTACGGTACCTTGCGCCTGACCACCGACGTACCGGCCAAGCGCGCATTCCTCAAGCAGCTGCGTGACAAGTACCGAAATCAGGAAGGCTTGTCCAAGGCCTGGGGCATCGAGCTGTCGGCTTGGGAGTTGATGGAAGACCCCGGTTTCGAGGCCCCACTGCCCAGCCCGGAACACCCGGAAATCGAACGCGACTACCAGTATTTCCAGCAGGTGTTCGCCCAGACCTATTTCAAGACCCTCTCCGACTCGCTCAAGTGGCATGCGCCGAATCACCTCTTGCTGGGTGGGCGGTTTGCCGTGAGTACGCCCGAAGCGGTCAAGGCCTGCGCCGAGTTCTGCGATGTGCTCAGCTTCAATTTCTATACCCTCAAGCCTCAGGACGGCTATGACTTCGCGCGCCTGGCGGAGCTGGACAAGCCGGTGCTGGTGTCCGAGTTCCAATTCGGCTCGCGCGATCGCGGGCCGTTCTGGCCGGGGCCGGTGGAGGTCGCACGCGAGGAAGACCGCGGGCCTGCCTATGGCAACTTCCTCAAGGCGGCGCTCGCCCAGCCCACGATCGTCGGCGCCCATTGGTTCCAGTACCTTGACCAGCCTGCCAGCGGCCGATTGCTGGACGCAGAGAACGGGCACCTGGGTTTGGTTGCCATCACCGACATCGCCTACCCAGGCTTCGTCCAGGCCGTGCGCAAGAGCAATCTCGAAGCAATGGACCAGTTGCGCGCGCACAGCCAAGCGCCAGCGTCGCCGTGACGAGCGATGGGCGCCTGTAGGCAAAAGGCCGAACTACTGAAACAATGCAGGCCCTTTTGCCAACATGCCGCATGGAGAACACAGGGTGCAGATTCAGGGTCATTTTGAGCTGAAATTCGAAGCAGTGCGCGAAGCCTTCGCGGCGCTGTTCGATGATCCCCAGGAACGCGGGGCTGCGCTGTGCATTCAGGTGGGCGGTGAAACGGTAGTGGACTTGTGGGCGGGCACCGCCGACAAGGATGGCCAGCAGCCCTGGCACAGCGACACCATCGCCAACCTGTTTTCCTGCACCAAACCCTTTGCCGCCGTCACCGCCTTGCAACTGGTGGGCGAGGGCAAACTCGAACTGGATGCCCCGGTGGCGCGTTATTGGCCTGAGTTCGGTCAGGCGGGCAAAGCGGCTATCACGCTACGACAATTGCTCAGCCACCGTGCCGGTCTGCCTGCGATTCGCGAGCTGCTGCCAGCCGAGGCCCTTTACGACTGGCAGGCAATGGTCGATGCCCTGGCCGCGCAAACACCGTGGTGGACACCGGGTAGCGAGCACGGCTACGCCGCTATCACCTTTGGTTGGCTGATCGGTGAGTTGATTCGTCGCGCAGATGGGCGCGGCCCAGGCGACTCCATCGTGGCGCGTACGGCGCGGCCGCTGGGGTTGGACTTCCATGTGGGGCTGGCCGACGAGGAGTTTCATCGGGTGGCCCATATTGCACGCGGCAAGGGCAACCCTGGTGACGCTGCTGCCCAGCGCCTGCTGCAGGTGACGCTGCGTGAGCCCGAGGCGCTGTCTACAAGGGCGTTTACCAACCCACCCGCCATTCTGACCAGTACCAACAAACCTGAGTGGCGGCGCATGCAGCAACCCGCAGCCAATGGCCATGGCAATGCCCGCAGCCTGGCTGGGTTCTATGCAGGCCTGCTCGAAGGCAGCCTGCTGGAGTCGGAACTGCTGGAGGTGTTCACTCGCCAACACAGCCTGGGCCAGGACCGGACCTTGCTGACCCAGACGCGCTTCGGGCTGGGCTGCATGCTCGACCAGCCTGATGTGGCCAATGCCACCTTCGGCTTGGGCGCTCGCGCCTTCGGTCACCCCGGTGCCGGGGGCTCGGTCGGGTTTGCCGATCCGGAGCGAGATGTGGCTTTTGGCTTTGTCGTCAATACCTTGGGCCCCTACGTGCTGATGGACCCTCGCGCCCAGAAACTGGTGCGCGTACTTGGGCAATGCCTTTGATCGGTTAGTGCGGGTATTGCCCAGCCTCTTTGACTATCCTCAATGCCGACGCCTCAAGAGTGTGGGCAAAATTTCTTTCCAATTCATGGTGTATCGCTGATGTCTTCACATAAAACCTTAGCACTCGCCCTGTGCCTGACCGCTGTCACCGGCTGCGCCAGCCATCCCGAGGGTTCTGCCAAGAGCGCCAGTTCAAGCTGGTGGCCATTCGGCTCGGACAAGGTCGCCGAACAGGAAGTGAAGGCAGCAGTCACGGAAAAGGTCGCCCAGGCCGACGCCAAATCCGAAAGCAGCAGCCGCTGGTGGTGGCCGTTTGGCGGTGAGCAGAAGCAGGCCCAAGGGCCGGTGGTGCCGAAGATCGACCAACAGGCCACCCAGGCCTGGTTGGATGAGTACGAACCCAAGCTGCGCGAGGCCATCAAGGACAGCAAGCTGGAGCTCGAGCGGCGCGACAACGTGCTGGCAGTCACCTTGCCAGTAGACGGCGCGTACAACCCTGACCGTCCGAACATGTTGTTGCCCGTCACCCTGGGCCCCATCACCCGCGTGGCCAAGACGGTCGAAGGCGACCCCAAGACGGCCGTGCTGGTGCTGGGCCACGCCGACACCAGTGGCGTGGTGGCTGCCAACCAGAAGCTGAGCCTTGAGCGGGCTGCCTCGGTATCGGCCATCTTCCGCCTGAGCGGGTTGCAACGTGATCGCCTGATCCTCAAGGGCATGGGCTCGGTGATGCCTCGCGCCGCCAACGACAGTGCCGAAGGCCGTGCGCTGAACCGCCGCGTGGAAATGCTGCTGACCCCACAGAACACCATGGTCGCGCTGCTGAGCAAGTATCAACAGGCCACGCCAACGCCGTCGCCGGCTGCCATGGTAGCCGTGCAGGATGCCAAGGCACCTGTGACCAAGGCTACAGCCGCCAAGGCCCAGCCAAGCAAAGCTGCAGCCAAGCCAGCCGGCAAAACCGCTGCCAAGAAGCCTGCCGCCAAAGCCAAGTCCCCGACCAAGACGGCGACCAAAAAAGCGGCGGCCGCCAAACCTGCCGCCAAGAAAGCTGCCACTGACAAGAAGGTAGCTGCCAACAGCCCTGCGAAGGCCAACTGATCGTCAAGGAACGCAGCAATGACCCAATCCCTGGCCGATATGCGCCGCGATTACACCCGCGACGGCCTGACCGAGGCTCAGGCCCCGGCCGAGCCGTTCGCCTTGTTTCACCAATGGTTCGGCGATGCCGTGCAAACAGAGCAGGCGCCGGTGGAAGCTAACGCCATGACCCTGGCCACGGTGGACGCCGATGGGCGACCGCACTGCCGTGTGCTGTTGCTCAAGGGGCTGGACGAGCAGGGCTTCACGTTCTTCACCAACTACGACAGCGCCAAGGGTAGGCAGCTGCAGGCCAACCCGTTCGCCGCCATGACCTTTTTCTGGCCGGCGCTCGAACGGCAAGTGCGTATCGAGGGCCGTGTCGAGAAGGTCTCGGCCAAGGAATCGGACGATTACTACCAGGTCAGGCCGTTGGGCAGCCGCCTGGGCGCCTGGGCATCGCCCCAGAGCCAGGTGATCGCTGGGCGCGAGGCGCTCGAAACCTTGGTCAAGGCGACCGAGGCGCGTTTCTCCGACACCCAGCCTCATTGCCCCGAGCATTGGGGTGGCTATCGCCTGCTGCCAGAGCGCATCGAGTTCTGGCAAGGGCGCGCCAGTCGCCTGCATGACCGCCTGAACTACCGCAAGGCGGCCCAAGGCTGGCATCGCGAGCGTCTCGCGCCTTGATACACGGGGCTACGAGATAGCCCCATCGGCTCTGTTCTTCAGCGCGAATAAGCCGCCGCCTCCTGCGCAAGCCACTGAGCCAGTGCCTTGCGCCCCATCTTCGACTGACGCGCATGTTGCAACCGCTGCAGCATGTACGCCTGCTTGTGCGGGTCGCCACCTGCCAGTGACAGCGCCAGGTCACGGTCCATCCATCGCCGCATGCGCACGTACAGCCAGGCGTGGAAACCCAACCCGGCGAGGGTGGCGACCACGACGATGAAGTAATCCATGGTTATCCTTGGTCTGATGGGTAAGCGCCCTGCCTGACCGCGTTGGCTGTACGCTGGCTGAATGAAAGCAATTTTATGCAGTGAGTACCGTGACAGCCGTCAATGTGCAGCGTCTAATGAGTACCTGACTTATGGAGATTCTACCCATGCGTAAATCCGCTTTGCTGGTTGCGACCTTCACAGCCACCGCGCTGCTACTCGGTGGCTGTGCGTCAAACTTGAGCGGCGACAGCTATTCGCGCGATGAGGCCCGCCGTGTGCAAACCGTGCGCATGGGCACCATCGAATCGCTGCGCCCTGTGAAGATCGAAGGTACCAAGACGCCGATTGGCGGAGGCGCTGGTGCCGTAGTGGGTGGCCTGGCGGGCAGCGCCGTCGGTGGCGGGCGTGGCAGCATCGTCGCTGCCGTGATTGGTGCCGTTGCCGGTGGCCTGGCCGGTTCGGCCGCCGAAGAGGGCATCACCCGTACCCAGGGTGTGGAGATCACGGTGCGCGAAGACGACGGCAGCATGCGCGCCTATGTGCAGTCCGTGCAGGAAAACGAGATTTTCCGAGTGGGCGACCGTGTGCGCATCATGACGGTCGATGGCACCAGCCGCGTCTCGCACTGATCAACGCCCTAAAAAAAACCCGATCAGGCTTCTGGCCTGGTCGGGTTTTTTGTACCAGCATTTCAGGGCTTGTTACTGGGCCAGCATGGCCTTGGCCACCGCTTCAGCAACCCGAATGCCATCAACCCCTGCAGACAGAATGCCACCTGCATAACCGGCCCCTTCGCCGGCAGGGAACAGCCCCTTTACGTTCAGGCTCTGGAAATCTTCGCCCCGCGTGATGCGAAGCGGCGAAGAGGTGCGGGTCTCGATCCCGGTCAACACCGCGTCATGCAGGTTATAGCCCTTGATTTGCCGATCAAAGGCTGGCAAGGCCTCGCGTATTGCCTCAATGGCGAAGGCCGGCAGGCTTGGCGCCAGGTCACCCAGGGTCACGCCAGGCTTGTAGGACGGCTCGACACTGCCCAGTGCGGTCGAAGGCTTGCCAGCCACGAAATCGCCCACCAGCTGCGCCGGTGCCTGGTAGTTGCTCCCGCCCATGACGTAGGCGTGCGCTTCCAGGCGCTCTTGCAACTCGATGCCGGCCAGCGGGCCGCCGGGGTAGTCCCGTTCCGGGTCGATGCCGACGACGATGCCGGAGTTGGCATTGCGTTCGTTGCGTGAGTACTGGCTCATGCCATTGGTGACGACGCGACCGGGTTCACTGGTGGCGGCCACTACCGTGCCGCCTGGGCACATGCAGAAGCTGTAGACCGACCGCCCGTTCTTGGCGTGATACACCAGCTTGTAGTCCGCCGCACCCAGCTTGGGGTGACCTGCATACTTGCCCAGGCGCGCCTTGTCGATGAGCGATTGCGGGTGCTCGATGCGGAAACCGACGGAAAACGGTTTGGCTTCCATGTACACACCCTGCGTATGCAACATGCGGAAGGTGTCCCGGGCGCTATGGCCCAATGCCAGAACCACATGCCGTGAAAGCAGCTGCTCCCCACTTTCAAGCACCACGCCCTGAACCTGACCTTCTTCGATCAGCAGGTCGGTGACCTTTTGTTCGAAACGAACCTCGGCCCCCAGGGCGATCATTTCCTGGCGCATCTGCTCGACCATGCCGGTGAGGCGGAAGGTGCCGATGTGCGGCTTGTTGATGTACAAGATCTCGTCAGGCGCGCCGGCCTTGACGAACTCCTCCAACACCTTGCGGCCGTGATGCTGCGGGTCCTTGATCTGGCTGTACAGCTTGCCGTCGGAGAATGTCCCGGCGCCGCCTTCGCCGAACTGCACGTTGGACTCGGGGTTGAGCACGCTCTTGCGCCACAGGCCCCAGGTGTCCTTGGTGCGCTGGCGCACTTCCTTGCCGCGTTCGAGGATGATCGGCTTGAAGCCCATCTGCGCCAGCAGCAAACCGGCGAAAATTCCGCACGGGCCCAGGCCCACCACGATGGGTCTTGCGCCCAGGCCCTCAGGAGCATGGGCGACATACTTGTAGGTCACGTCCGGCGCGGGCCCGACGTTATGGTCGTCGGCGAACCTGCGCAGCAACTCTTCTTCGTTGCTGGCATGCAGGTCGATGGTGTAGATGAACAGCAGTTCGGTGTTCTTCTTGCGCGCATCGTAGCTGCGCTTGAACAGGTTGAAGCTGATCAGCTGCTCGTCGCGGATGCCCAGGCGCTGGACGATGGCCTCGCGCAGTGCTTCATCGGGATGGTCCAGGGGCAGCTTGAGTTCGGTGATTCGTAGCATGGCAGGGTCCAGTATCCCGGCCATGGGCGGCCGGCGGCTTAACACAAACCGCCAAGTATAAAGCTTTAGCCGCCTCGACTGGCAGGATTAAGCCGCCCGGTCATCAGTCATCGCGCGCGCCACCGTAATAACCGCAGCCTTGCAGGGTCGTGCCATCAATGCGCAGCTCGGCGCGCAGATGGTTGAACGCGCCCGTGGCCGGGTCCATGCAGCGCTGTGGCGCCAGCCAGAGTTCGACGCGCTGCCCATTGGCTTCGCTGGTCAGGGTCAAGCCGCCACCGGGTACCTGCTCCTCCAGAAAGGGCAGGGCAAGCGGGGGTTGGTCGGCACGGTTGAGCACCATGCCCCGGCTATTGGCCTTGACGTCCCAGTCAGGCTTGTGGCCACCGGCTCGCAGGGTAAGCTGCTTGAAGTTGGGGTCGATGCACCCATTGCTGGCGTGTTCCAGGCGGTACAGGCGGCGCAGGTCCAGTTGCCCATCGGTATTGGCCTGCTTGCTGCCTGTAAGCCGGCCACGCACGTCGGCGAACAGGGTGTCGTTGGCACCTGTTGCAAGGTTCGCTGCTTCCTGCAGGATACCCGTGGCGGCGGCATCGTTGATGACGAAGCTGCGGGGTTCGTTGCAGGGCTTGAATAGCAACTGCCCACCGGCAGCGTGAACCTGGCCTTGCATGCGGGTGCTGCCGATATCAGGGTCGGCGGGTTTTTCGGCCAGGAGCTGGCAGCCCGCGAACAGGGGCAACAAGGCGGTCAGTAGCAGGGAAGGGGTCAGGCGCATGACGGGCTCCGGTGTTCGAGAGGCCGTCACGTTACTGAGGCAGGCAGGGGCAATACAAGCCCGGCGAAGATAAATAGACGGCTGCCACCTGCGCGCAGTCCGTGCTGTTTGATCGTGAACCGGGGGTGCAAGCGTGCAGTGTCAAGATAACGGGGCCCTGGCAGGCCCCGCTGGCATCAACCGCCTAGATAGGCGTCACGCACTTTTGGATCGGTCAGCAGCCCTTCGCCCGTACCCTGCATCACCACATGCCCATTCTCCAACACATAGGCCCGGTCGGCGATCTTCAGTGCCTGGTTGGCGTTCTGTTCTACCAGGAACACTGTCACGCCATCACGGCGCAGTTGTTCGATGATGTCGAAGATCTGCTGGATGATGATCGGTGCCAGGCCCAGGGAGGGTTCGTCGAGCAGCAGCAACTTGGGTTTGCTCATCAGGGCACGCCCGATGGCCAGCATCTGCTGTTCGCCCCCGGACATGGTGCCGCCGCGCTGGGCATACCGCTCCTTCAGGCGCGGAAACAGCTGCAGCACTTTGTCCAACTGCGCCTGATAGTCGCCCTTGTCGGTGAAGAACCCGCCCATGGCCAGGTTCTCCTCGACGGTCAGCCGGGCGAACACCCGGCGGCCTTCGGGCACCACGGCAATGCTCTTGCGCATGATGTGCGAGGAGGGCTGGCCGACCAGTTCCTCGCCCAGGTACTTGATGCTGCCGCTGTGGGCTTGGGGTGAACCGCACAGGGTCATGAGCAAAGTGGATTTGCCGGCGCCGTTGGCGCCGATCAGGGTGACGATTTCGCCCTGGTTGATCTCCACGTTGACGCTGTGCAGCGCCTGTATCTTGCCGTAGAAAGTGGAAACGTTCTCGAACTTCAGCATTTACGCTTCCCCCAGGTAGGCTTTGATCACTTCAGGGTTGTCGCGGATTTCCTGGGGCGTGCCGTGGGCCAGGGGCGTGCCCTGGTTGATGACCACAATGTGATCGGAAATGCTCATCACCAGCTTCATGTCATGCTCGATCAGCAGCACGGTCACGTTGTGTGATTCACGCAAATAGGCAATCAATGCCTTGAGGTCCTCGGTCTCTTTCGGGTTCAACCCGGCAGCCGGCTCGTCGAGCATGATGATCCGCGGGCGGGTCATCATGCAGCGGGCGATTTCCAGGCGCCGTTGCTGGCCGTAGGCGAGGGTGCCGGCGGTGCGATTGGCGAATTCGGTCAGGTTGACCTTGTCCAGCCAGTACTGCGCCCGCTCCATGGCTTCCTTTTCACTGCGGCGGAACCCCGGGGTCTTGAATAGCCCGGCGAAGAAGTTGGTGTTCAAGTGCCGGTGCTGGGCGATCAGCAGGTTTTCGAGCGCCGTCATTTCCTTGAACAGGCGCACGTTCTGGAAGGTGCGTACCACTCCCTTGCGCGCGATCTGGTGCCCGGCCAGGCCTTGGATGGGCTCGCCATCGAGCAGGATGGTGCCGCCGCTGGGCCGGTAGAAACCGGTCAGGCAGTTGAACACCGTGGTCTTGCCGGCGCCGTTCGGACCGATCAGCGCCACCACTTGTTTTTCCTTGACGGTCAGGCCTACGCCATTGACCGCCAACAAGCCGCCGAAGCGCATGCTAAGGCCGCTGACTTGCAGAATTTCGCGGCTCATCGACGCAGCTCCATGTGGGGACGTTGCATTGGCAGCAGACCTTGCGGACGCCAGATCATCATCAGCACCATCAGCGCACCGAACATCAGCATCCGGTATTCACTGAATTCGCGCATCAGCTCCGGCAGCAGGATCATGACGATGGCAGCGAGGATCACGCCGAGCTGCGAGCCCATGCCGCCGAGCACCACAATGGCCAGGATGATGGCCGACTCGATGAACGTGAACGATTCTGGCGTCACCAGCCCTTGGCGAGCGGCAAAGAAGCTGCCGGCAAAGCCTGCGAAGCAGGCACCCAGGGTGAAGGCCGAGAGTTTGATCACGGTGGGGTTCAGGCCCAGGGCACGGCAGGCGATCTCGTCTTCGCGCAACGCTTCCCAGGCACGGCCGATGGGCATGCGCAACAAGCGGTTGATCACGAACAGCGCAAGCAGTGCCAGCAACAGTGCAACCAGGTACAGGAAGATGACCTTGTTGATCGAGTTGTAGGGCAGGCCGAAATACTCGTGGAAGGTCTGCATGCCCTCGGCGGCGCGTCGCTCGAAGGTAAGGCCGAAGAATTCGGGCTTGGGAATGTTGCTGATGCCGTTGGGGCCACCGGTCCAGTCGGTGAGGTTACGCAGGAACAGGCGAATGATCTCGCCGAAGCCCAGCGTCACGATCGCCAGGTAGTCACCCCGCAGGCGCAACACCGGAAAACCGAGCAGGAAGCCAAAGGTGGCGGCCATCAGTCCGGCAATCGGCAGGCAGACCCAGAAACTCCACCCCAGATAGTGCGACAGCATGGCGTAGCTGTAGGCACCCACGGCGTAGAAGCCCACATACCCCAGGTCCAGCAACCCGGCCAGGCCGACCACGATGTTCAGGCCAAGGCCGAGCAACACGTAGATCAGGATCAGGGTGGCGATGTCGACCGCGCCGCGCGATCCGAAGAAGGGCCAGATCAGGGCCACCACGACCAGCCCAAGAATCACCCAGCGCTGGGTTTTGGGAAGGGTCAGGTAGTTGCTTAGCGCAGGTGGGATCAGCTTGCGGTCCGAGCGACGGCTCATCACCGAGCTCCACTGCCGGTCGAACAGCACCCGCAGGAACATCAGCACCGAGCACACGGCGATGATGCTGATAGTGAACGAGCCCTGGCTATGCACCACCAGGCTGATGCCGTCGATGCTCAGCTTCAGGCCGAGCACCGGGAAGGCCACGGCCCATACCAGCAAGGCGCTGAAAAACGCCGGTTTGAGATTCTTGTTCATACTTTTTCAACCTCCGGGCGGCCCAGGATGCCGGTCGGCCGGAACAACAGGACGAGAACCAACAAGCCGAATGCCACGACGTCCTTGTACTGGTCGCCGAAGATGTCGGCGCCGAACGCTTCGGCCACACCCAGCACCAGCCCACCGAGCATGGCGCCCGGAATGCTGCCGATACCGCCTAGCACCGCGGCGGTAAAGGCCTTCAGGCCAACCAGGAAGCCGGCGTTAGGGTTGATGACCCCGTATTGCATGCTCAGCAGCACGGCCGCGACGGCCGCCAGGGCAGCACCGATGACGAAGGTGAGGGCGATGATGTTGTTGGTGTTGATGCCCAGCAAGTTGGCCATCTTGATGTCCTCGGCGCAGGCGCGACACGCGCGGCCCAATCGCGAACGGGAGATGAACAGGGTCAGCAGGGTCATGGCCACCAGTGTTACCACGAACACCAGTACTTGCATGTAGGACACCAGGACTTCTTCTGCGCCGCCTGGTCCGAACGAGAAGCTGCCCGGAATCAGGTTGGGAATGGACTTGTCCTTGGAGTCTTGGGACAACAGCACGGTGTTCTGCAGGAAAATCGACATACCGATGGCAGAAATCAGCGGAATCAGCCGGTTACTGTTGCGCAGTGGGCGGTAGGCAACCCGTTCGATGCTGTAGCCATAGGCACTGGTCACGAAAATGGTCGCGACGAAGGCAACGGTCATCAGGATTGGCAGCGAATGAATACCCATCATGGCCAGACCCGCCAGGGCGATGAACGCCACATACGAGCCGATCATGTAGACCTCGCCATGGGCGAAGTTGATCATGCCGATGATGCCGTACACCATCGTGTAGCCGATGGCGATCAAGGCATAGGTGCTGCCGATGGTCAATCCATTAACCAGTTGTTGGAAGAAATGGTAGATCTCAGGCATTACAGCGCTCCTAAAAACCTGATTTGCATTTCGCTGGCCGGGGTACGGCCAGGAAACCGCGGGTGACGGTTTTAAGATTTTCAGGTGGGCCCGTCCCCGGATCGCGGGGGCGGGCCCATGAACCTCGTAAAACAAAGCCCACTGCTCGCACAGTGGGCTTCTCGGTCAGCTATTAGTCACGCTTGTTACTGAGGGGAGACTTCAGTCTTCGGTTTGCCGAAGTGCCATTCGTAAACCACGAACTTGAAGTCTTTGAGGTCACCCTTGTCGTCATAGGCCAGGGTGCCGGTAGGGGTCTTGAACGAGCCACTGTGGATAGCCTCGGCCACCTTGTCAGTGTCCTCGGATTTCGCGGCTTTGATGCCTTGGGCGATCAGCTCGACGGCCGAGTAGGCAGGGAAGACGAACGGGCCGCTCGGGTCCTTGCCGTCAGCCTTGATCGCGTCGACGATCTTCTTGTTCTCAGGGTCGGCATCGAACGACTTGGGCAGGGTGACCAGCAGGCCTTCGGAGGCATTCTGGGCGATTTGCGAAATGGAGTCGTTACCCACGCCTTCCGGGCCCATGAACTTGGCTTTCAGGCCTTTTTCCTGCGCTTGACGCAGGATCAGGCCCAGCTCTGGGTGGTAGCCGCCGTAGTACACGAAATCGACGTTGTTCTGCTTGAGCTTCTGGATGATGGACGAGAAGTCCTTGTCGCCGGCGTTGAGGCCTTCGAACACGGCAACCTTGGTGCCTTTTTGCTCCAGGGTCTGCTTGACGGCCGTGGCGATGCCTTCACCGTACTGCTGTTTGTCGTGCAGTACCGCGACTACCTTGGGCTTGACGTGGTCGGCGATGTAGTTGCCGGCGGCAGGGCCTTGGGCGCTGTCCAGGCCGATGGTGCGGAAGATCAGCTTGTAGCCGCGGGAGGTGATTTCCGGGGACGTTGCCGCCGGGGTGATCATGATCACGCCTTCGTCTTCGTAGATGTCGGACGCTGGCTGGGTGGAGCTGGAGCACAGGTGGCCGATGACGAACTTGACGCCGTCGTTGACCACTTTGTTGGCGACGGCCACGGCCTGTTTAGGGTCGCAGGCGTCGTCGTATTCCTTGGCTTCGAGCATCTTGCCATCGACACCGCCTGCGGCGTTGATGTCCTTGATGGCTTGCTTGGCACCGATGAACTGCATGTCGCCATACTGGGTCACGGGGCCGGTCTTGGGCCCGGCGATCCCGATCTTGATGGTGTCGGCGGCAAACGAATGGCTGGCTACCCCGGCCAGAACCATTGCAGCGAACAGCTTGGAAATCTTGATCATAGTGCTCCACTCATTCTGTTGTAATTCTTATAGTCCTGGCGGCCAGGGCTACAGACCAGGCGGGTTGCGGCGTGGTCATGCCAACGCGCAAGCCCACCTTCCCCGGAACATGTCCCGGAACTGTACCGGTACAGTGTAGAGCGCTGTCTGCGCGCTTGAAAAGCGGGCAAAAAGCGCCTGGTTTCACGGTTGTCGCTTGCTTGACACTAAAGTACAAAAAGGCGCCATCAGATGGCCTATATTGGCAGTCGCACCTCGAAAAGACGCGGCCTGCCAGCCAATTGCATATTTGAAACCAGGTTTTTCTGCAAAAATGCCGGCCCTTTCAAAGCCAGATTTCCAGCGGATATTCCCATGACTGATCGAACAAGCACCCTCTATGCCAAATTGCTCGGAGAGACCGCCACCATCGAGTGGAAAGCCCTGGAAAGATTCTGGGCAAAAGGTGACCTGATTTGGGTCGATCCCGCCCTGGATCTGATCACCGTGGCCACGGCAATGGCCGAAAACCGCAGTGATCTCTTCGATAAGTGGCGCACTGATGGCACTGTCGGCCCGGTGACGGCAGAACAGGCCAGTGAACTGCAAACCCGCGATCCAGAGATCTGGGCGGTGGTTGTGGCGCCGTTCATCGTCATTCAAGTCAGGCAGTGAATAGCAGCCTTGTGCTTTTTTGGTGCGCGAAAACGCGCAGGCGCCTCTTTTGGGTGCTCGTCATTGCTCAATTGAGGTAGAGGTAAGTAACAATTCGGCGTGGCGGTAACAGTTTACGGCATGCGTAAAGGTGGTCGTCGCCGCAGTCACGCAGCGCGGCGTTGCCCCAGCCCCTTTTTCAGCCAGGAGTACCTGATGAGCAACGCATTACCTTCACTTGGTTTCGCTGGTGTCGGTCTGATGGGCCTGCCGATGTGCAAGCGCCTGCTGGCGGCCGGCTATCGGCTGTGGGTATGGAACCGCAGCCCGGAAAAATGCCAGGCGCTGGTTGCCGCAGGCGCACGACTGGCCGCAAGCCCCGCCGAGCTTGCACGGCAGGTGGACATGGTATTGCTATGCCTGGCCGATACCGCCGTGGTGCGCGAGGTGGTATTTGGCGATCAGGGCGTTGCTGCAGGCGGGCGGCAGGGCCAGCTACTGGTGGATTTTTCCAGCCTGGAGCCTGGCGCTACCCGGGAAATGGCAGCCCAACTGGGCGCCTTGTGTGGGATGGCCTGGCTGGATGCCCCGGTGTCCGGCGGCACGGCGGGCGCGCAGGCAGGTACACTGGCCATCATGGTGGGCGGGGAGGAGGCTGACCTGGCGCGTGCTCGCCCAGTGCTGGAGGTACTTGGTCAGCGGGTGACGCACATGGGGGGCGTTGGCGCGGGCCAAGTGACCAAGGCCTGCAACCAGATGATCGTGGCGTGCAATGCCCTGGTCATTGCCGAGGTCATCGCGCTGGCCGAGCGTTCCGGGGTGGACGCCGGGTTGATCGCCCAGGCCCTGGCAGGCGGATTTGCTGATTCCAAGCCTTTGCAGATATTGGCCCCGCAGATGGCAGAAAGCCGTTTCGCTCCCATAAAGTGGCATGTGCGAACGCTGCTCAAGGACCTGGATGGTGCCGTGAAGTTTTCACGCGAACAGGGCGCGGCGACACCGCTGACGGGTCTGGCTGCCCAATTGATGCGCTTGCACGGCAGTCAGGGTTACCTGGACCAGGACCCTTCGACCTTGGTCGAGCAGTATCGAATCAAACGCCAGGACTAGGTGCTGCCCAAGCGCGCGGTAGGGAAACCGCGCGAGGTTGGGACGGTCTGACCTGCAGCGGCCTCATCCCAAGACGGGTAAGGCCGCTGCAGGTCAGGCGGGCCCGCTGCGGTCAGCCTGCGACCAGTACGCGGATCGCTTCAAGGCGCAGCGCTGCTTTGGCCAACATGGCCAGGCCCTCTTCGCGCTGCTTGCGCAACGCGTCGATTTCACTGTCCCTCACGCTTGGGTTGACCGCTTGCAGTGCCACCAGGCGTGCGAGCTCTTCGTCGGCCTCGGCGGCCAGGCGTCGTTGGGCTTCGGCCACCCGTTGCTCGTGTAGCGGGACGATCTTTTCTTCGCCGCTGCCGATACGCTTTGCAAGCACGTCGCGCTGTGCCTGGACGAACTTGTTGGCACTGGCACGGGGTACGCTTTCGAGCTGATCGTTCAGGGTCTCGAATGCTACCCGCGACGCCAGGTCATTGCCGTTGGCATCGAGCAGGCAGCGCAGGGCGGCTGGCGGCAGGTACCGGCCCAGTTGCAAGCTGCGCGGCGCGACCACCTCGCTGACGAACAGCAACTCGAGCAGCACGGTCCCAGGCTTGAGCGCCTTGTTCTTGATCAGCGCCACAGCGGTATTGCCCATCGAGCCGGACAGCACCAGGTCCATGCCGCCTTGCACCATCGGGTGCTCCCAGGTCAGGAACTGCATGTCTTCACGCGACAGCGCCTGGCCGCGGTCATAGGTAATGGTCACACCTTCGTCATCGCCCAAAGGGAAGCTGGCATCGAGCATCTTCTCGCTGGGCTTTAGGATCAGCGCGTTTTCCGAATGGTCTTCACTGTCGATACCGAACGCATCGAACAGGGTTTCCATGTAGATCGGCAGGGCGAACTGATCGTCCTGCTCGAGGATGGCCTCCACCAGCGCTTCACCCTCTCCGGCGCCGCCGGAATTGAGTTCGAGCAAGCGGTCACGGCCGGTATGCAGCTCGGCTTCGAGCCGCTCACGTTCGCTTCGCGCTTCGTTGACCAGGCTGTCCCAGGCCTTGCTGTCATCACTGTCCAGCAGTGCCAGCAGGCGGGGGCCGAACTGATGCTGCAGGGCGTTACCGGTGGGGCAGGTGTTGAGGAAGGCGTTGAGCCCTTCGTGGTACCACTGGAACAGGTGCGCTTGCGGCGTGCCTTGCAGGTACGGCACGTGCAACTCGATGGTGTGCTTCTGGCCGATACGGTCCAGACGGCCGATACGTTGTTCGAGCAGGTCGGGGTGGGCAGGCAAGTCGAACATCACCAGGTGATGAGCGAACTGGAAGTTGCGCCCCTCGCTGCCGATTTCCGAGCAGATCAGCACCTGGGCGCCGAATTCTTCATCGGCGAAGTAGGCCGCCGCGCGGTCGCGCTCCAGGATGCTCATGCCCTCGTGGAAGACCGAAGCCGGAATCCCGGAACGCACGCGCAGGGCGTCTTCCAGGTCCATGGCGGTTTCGGCATGGGCGCAAATGACCAGCACCTTGGTGCGCTTGAGCATTTTCAAGGTGTCGATCAGCCAGTCGACCCGCGGGTCGAAGCGCCACCAGCGCTCTTCCTGCGCCTGGTCCACTTGGGACTGGAACGCGACCTCAGGGTAGAGCTCGGCGTGTTCGCCCTCAGGCAAGCTGGCGTATTGCTCTGGGTTAGGCAGTGGGTGAGGGTGCAACTGACGCTCAGGGAACCCCTGGATGGCGGCACGGGTGTTGCGGAACAGCACTCGGCCCGTGCCATGACGATCGAGCAGCTCGCGGATCAGTCGGGCGCTGGCCTGGCTGTCCCCGTCATTGACCGCCGCGAGCAGCGCGTCTCCCTCGGCCCCGAGGAAACCCTGGATGGTGGCGTGGGCCTTCGGCGACAAGCGCCCCTCGTCCAGCAGTTCCTGCACTGCCTCGGCCACTGGCCGGTAGTGCTCGCTTTCGGCGCGGAAGGCCGCCAGGTCATGGAAACGGTTGGGGTCGAGCAGGCGCAGCCGCGCGAAATGGCTGTCCTGGCCCAACTGTTCAGGGGTTGCGGTGAGCAGCAGCACGCCGGGAATGACCTGGGCGAGCTGTTCGACCAACGCATATTCGGCACTGGCGTGTTCCTCGTGCCAGACCAGGTGATGGGCCTCATCGACCACCATCAGGTCCCAGCCCGCCGCGAACAGCGCGTCCTGGGCCTTCTCGTCGTCGACCAGCCACTCCAGCGCGACCAGCGCGAGCTGGGCGTCCTCGAAGGGGTTGCTGGCATCACTTTCAATGAACCGTTCGGCATCGAACAGGGCGACCTGCAGGTTAAAGCGCCGGCGCATCTCCACCAGCCATTGATGCTGGAGGTTCTCGGGCACCAGGATCAGCACCCGGCTGGCGCGGCCGGTCAGCAGTTGGCGATGAATCACCAGGCCTGCCTCGATGGTCTTGCCCAGGCCCACCTCGTCGGCGAGCAGTACGCGAGGTGCGCTGCGGTCGGCCACTTCGCGGGCGATGTGCAACTGGTGAGCGATGGGCTGGGCACGGCAGCCGCCCAGGCCCCACAGCGTGGACTGCATCTGCTTGCTGGTATGCTGCAGGGTGTTGTAGCGCAGGCTGAACCAGGACAGCGGGTCGATCTGACCGGCGAACAGGCGGTCGCTGGCCAGGCGGAACTGGATGAAGTTCGACAGCTGGGTCTCCGGCATCGTGCGGGGCTGATTCTGCCCGTCGAGCCCGTGATAGACCATCAGGCCGTCGATGTCCTCGACTTCCCGCACGGTCAACTTCCAACCTTCGAAGTGAGTGATCTGGTCACCTGGCGAGAAGCGCACGCGTGTCAGCGGCGCATTGCGCAGGGAATATTGGCGGGTATCGCCAGTGGCCGGGTAGAGGACGGTCAGGAGGCGGCCATCCTGCGCCAGGATGGTACCCAGGCCGAGCTCTGCCTCGCTGTCGCTGATCCAGCGTTGCCCCGGTTGATACTGCTGCGCCATACTGCCTGCACTCCCGCGATGAAAAAGCCGATTATGTTAACGGATCGGCCGGGCAGACCAAAGTGCCGAGTGCACCTGAGGGTGCCGAACGGTCTCGGCCGGTGCATCAGTCTAGCCGTTTCGTCGCTTCCTGCCGTGCCGACGAGGGTTCTGCATCCCATGCCTGCCAAGCCTCTTTGCGTTGTCTTGAGCCTCACGGTCGGCGGTTTGCTCCTGGCAGGATGCAAGCCGAAGACCTTCGAAAGGTTGCCGCCTATCCCCCTGGAGCAGTTGGAGGTGCTGGGCGTACAGGCACCGCTCAAGAGTGTGCACTACCGCGACAGGGACGGCGAAGGGCTGTTGGTCTTGAGCCGTGTCGATGGCCAGGCCAGCGACCCTGAAAGTGAGCAGGAAGTGGACAAGGTTGTGCTCAAGGCCACCTTGTACGGCCGAAGCAAAGCGCAGGAAGCCTTCCAGGCGCGCTGGCAGATCGATCAGCAAGCCACGTGTCCGGGTTTGGACCTGGATGTGGATTTCTACACCGATGTCAGCGGCGTGGCCGACCTCGACCAGAACGGTGCGGCCGAGGTGACGGTGGCCAGCCATGCGTTCTGCGGAGGAGGTGTCGAGCCCCATGACATCGCCATCGAGATGCGGGACGGGCAAACGGTCTACAGCATCACGGGCCAGTCGCTGATCACCCCGGCAGGCGAAGACCCGATCGGCGGCGAGCGCCAGGACAGTGCCTCGCTCAAGGCCGCCCCGGCCTGGGTTCGGGCCCATATGGATGCAGTGTGGCAGCAGGTCTACCAGCGTCCCTGGAGCGAAACCGCCTTGCAGGACCAGGATGAGGCGGCGGACGAACCGGGCTAAATGTTGTCCATGACTTCAAGGCAGCAGCAGGGCTGCCGATACAGGGGGACAGGAGAACCGCCATGCTGCCACCGATCATTCCGCTCAGCGCTGCCCCGGTCACCTCGCAGCAGGACCCGGTCAAACCGACCCCGGATATAAAGCCGGTAGTGCCGGCGCAGCCTGCGTCCGGTGAAAGTGCAATCGACCTAAAGCGCCAGCGTGACCCGCAGGACCAGCAGTTGCTGCTGCGCGAGGAGCAGCGCCGACAGCAGCAACGCCAGGGTAAAGGCAAAGGTCACGATGAGCGATTCGACGCGTTGCCGGGCAATGAGGTCAACGCCGACAATACCGTGCCAGTGGTGCCCTTGATGGGCGAGCCCGTGCGCCAGGGGCTGCTGGTGGACATCGAAGTATGAAACGGGACTGGCAAGCGCCTGGTTCTGGCCCCATCATGCAGTATCCGTAGCGTGTAGAGCCCAGTATGAGCCAAGACAATCTCATTGATTTCGATGCCGAACGTGCACGCCGCGTGCATGACATCAAGGAAAAGCGCCTGAACGAGATGCGCGATGCCTTCGAGCAGGCACTGCCCTTGAATGCTGCCAAGAAGAAGTCCAAGCGCAAGCCCAAGAAGCGCTGATGCTTGACGCAGGTCAACCCTGCACCCGCCCCGCGCGCCCGTCCCCGGGCGTCATTGACCCTGGTCAATTTTCTCCCGTCTGGCATTGGTTACTGTTCTCCCATCGGACAACGGCAAACAAATGGAGAGGTCGGCATGTTCTTCGACAACGTGGTTATCGCAGGGGTGGTAACGGTGGGGTTGATGGTGGCTTTCTTCGCCGGTCTAGGCATTTTCATCTGGAAGGACTCGAGCAAGCGCAAGCGCCCTTGACCTTCTCGATTCACGAGCACGCAAGGCATTTAGGGCGACTTCGGTCGCCCATTTTTTTGCCTGGCATTTGTTCCGGCGACGTGGGCCGTTACGCGCGGGCGTGGCTGGCAGCGGCAAGCATTTGCGTTTGATGACTGCGCAGCGCGTTCCATTCATCGTGAGGTGGGCATGACCATTACATCCCAGGATATCTGCAATGCAGCCGAGCAGCTCAAGGGCTTCGTCGGCTTTCACGGTAAACGTGGCCTCTATATCATGCGTTTCTCCGAGGATGCCTTCGGCATGGATATCGCCGACGACAGCATCATGCCGTGCAACGAGTTCGTATGGCGACCTGAGCAGGGGCATCGCATGGCCTTGTGTCGCGAGCGGCTGGGCCTGTTGCTGGAGCAACGCATGGATGAGCGGCTGAATGTGAGTGAGCCGCTGAGGGCTTACCTACGTCGGCAGGACCTGCCGGAGATTGTGGCCGAGCGGCGCTTGCACCCGGCAGGCGTCATCGCGCCAGGGATATGAAGGCGGGGGGCTCGGCAGAAGGCGTCACGCTGGTATCGGCTCGATGAGTGGCCATGACGCGATCCCGACCGTTGCGCTTGGCTACATACAAAGCGGTGTCCGCCTGGCGTAACCAGCCGTCCGGCGTCTCCAGCGAGGGGTCGAACGGGCACAGGCCAATGCTCAAGCTGATGCGCAGGTGCGGCGTCTGCGGGTCGCGGTAGGCCGCCACGCGCTCGCGCAGGCGCTCCATGGCCTGGCAGGCCTGGGCTTCGGTGGTACTCGGCAGTATCACGCAAAACTCGTCCCCCCCGTAGCGACCGGCCTTGTCGCCCTCGCGCAGGGCGCCGAGCAACTCGATGCTCACCTGGCGCAGCACCTGATCGCCCACTACATGGCCAAAGGTGTCGTTGATGGTCTTGAAATGATCGATGTCGATCAGGGCAACTACCGCTTCACCGCGCTGTTTCCTGCACCCGTGAAAACGCCTCGCCAGAAGGTCTTTCCAGGCGCCGTGGTTGAGCAGCCCGGTCAGGCTATCGGTCAGGCTGAGGGTGTTGAGTCGGCGTTTGTGCTCGGCCAGCTTGATCGCCAGTCGATAGCAGACCCACCCTAGCGCCGCCGGGTACAACGTCAGCATCGGCAGGCAGGCATAGACCTGAAAGGCGGTGGCGTCGGGTTGAAATCCCGCCCCCAGCAAGACGCAGGCCGTAAGCATGCCTGCCACTTGCGCCATGCCTGCGCGAATAGCCAAGGCCTTGCCGCCGGCTGCGACGTTGTTCATGGTGATCATCGATAGAACGGTAACCGTCGGCAGCGGATTGAACTGCATGGCACCGGCCCAGAACCCACCCATCAGCGAGTCAAGATAAAAGTTACGTTGTTCGGCCTGGTAGGGCGCTTTGGACCGGGCCGCCCACAGATAGGCCAAATGTGGCCAAAGCAAACCATTGAACAGCATCAATGCCCAAACCCAGGCGGGGGGAGACAGGGGTTCCACTGCGGCCATTACCGCGAAAAGCCCCACACCCTTGCCCAGTACCCGTGGCAGATAAATCCGTTTGGCAAACGAAAGGCCCTTGCCGGTGCGTGTGTCCATGGGTGTGATCTCTGTCGGAGCGCTTATCGCTTAACGTGCGCGAGTATTCTGGGCCATGGGCGGTGCACGAGACATGGCCTTGCAAGCCAAATCACGGGTGATGCGAGCAGTGGAGGCAAGTATGCCTGACTGGGATCTGAAAGAAGATGGCAAAGCTGGGCGGCGTTATTGGCACGCCTTGGCCCAGCTTCCTTGTAGAAGAAGAGGGGATGTTACCCGTACGCCGTGAGGCTACGTTTCACTTTTGCTGACCGTCTTGAGGCGTTTGCGAGCGATTTTCATCTTTGAGTAACTGTGACGGCGACTTGCCGCTGTCGCTGCGCACCTGGGCATGGCTGATCAGACCAAAGATGAAACTGCCGCCGATGATGTTGCCGGCCAGCGTAGGCAAGGCAAAGTGCAGCAGGAAGTTACTCCAGGTCTCTTCACCTGCCCAGACCAGATACGAGACTTCTACCGACCCCACCACGATATGAGTGAAGTCGCCCAATGCCATGAGGTAGGTGATGACCAGGATGATCCAGATCTTGGCGTGCTCCATGGAGGGGATCATCCAGACCATGGTGGCGATCATCCAGCCGGACACGATGCCTTTGGCAAACATCTGGCTGACGTCGTTTTCCATCACCTTGCGCCCCACTTCCAGGAACGCGATGTCCGTCTTGGTATCGAAGATGGGCAGTTCGAGCATTACCCAGGCCACCAGCAAGGTACCGGCCAGGTTGCCGGCCAGGACCACGCCCCAGAGACGCAACAGGCGACCGAAGTTGCCTAGCGTTGGCGTCGTCATCACCGGCAGGACGGCGGTCAGAGTGTTCTCGGTGAACAACTGCTGCCGTGCGATGATGACGGCTAGGAAGCCGGCGCTGTAGCCGATACTGGCGATGACTTGCGCGCTCTCGCCGTCCGGCAGACGCGAGTACAGAAGACCCATGGCCATCAGTGACAGCCCCATGGACAAACCTGCGGCAAGGGCTGACCACCAGAGCGCAGCCAATGTTCGTTCCAGTTCCTGATCGCCCTGCAACCGGATGGTCTCGTGCAGCACTGCCGCACGTGGCGGTTGGTTGGAGCTGACCTCCTGTTGTTCGTCTGCAGACAGGCCCGGGGTTTTCTCGCTTTGCGCCTCGCTCATTACCGCTACGCTCCGTGGTGGGTTTATCTACAGATTCACCGCGGCCTCATTAAGTTGCGCGGAGTGGGGCGGTACACGCGCAAAAGTTTTTAAATCAAAGGGTTGACTCCAGATTCAAAGCGCGTATTATTCGCCACCTCGCAGCGAGTAACGCAGCGGGAAAGTCGGTCGGCGGTTGAAGTTTCAAGTCTTCGAGTAAGGCGCTTCAAAAAACTTCAACATAAACGCTTGACAGGCAGTGAGGAAAGCGTAGAATGCGCGCCTCGGTTGAGGCGAAACGC